>CP060221.1:656250-984375 GCA_023898405.1 Myxococcales bacterium | reverse complement strand
TTAGCTCTTGGAGCGGATGGCAATATTTCCGTGCTCTCACATGTTGCAGCATCGGAGATGCTCACACTCTATAGGTGTTTTAGGCAGGGTGAAATCGTTTATGCGCAAAAAATAGCGAGCCGCCTGAATAGCTTATGCAAAATTTTATTTTCTCACAGCAATCCCATTCCTATCAAAACTATTTTGGCGGCTATGGATATGCTCAAAAAATATTTTCGTCTGCCGCTTGTGCCGCTTTCTGAACACGATGAAAAAGTCTTGCTTGAACAGTGCAATGACTTTGATTTTATAAAAAATTTCAAGCAGAAGGGGCTGTGCTCATGACTCCAATTCCCTTGATCATTGTTGGCGCTCTAGGGCGTATGGGACAAACTTTGATTAAAAAATTTTCCAACGATGCTCGTTTTGAAATTATTGGTGCAGTGATCAGTTCTCGCCCTGAACAAAACGCTCCCAATGAGTGGGAATTTCCGGTTGTTAGTGAACTCGATCAACTTGTGCCACATCTTAGGCCAAAAACTTTGATTGTCGATTTTTCACACTTTAGCAAGCTTGAGTCATTGGTGACTTTTGCAAGCAGACACAAATGCTCGTTACTGGTTGGCACTACAGGACATCCATCTGCTCATATGACTCTTTTGTCGAGAGCTGCGGAATACATAGGGGTTTTATTCGCTCCTAACACATCCATCATGGCTAATTTAATGATTGAATTTAGTCACCTGGCTGCAGCAACACTGCCTCACTCTGCTGTGCTTATCAACGATATTCACCACCGTCATAAAAAAGATGCGCCCAGTGGAACAGCTTTGGCAATTAAAAAAGCTATAGAAGGGGCTGAAGCTGAGCTTGATCAAGATATAGAAATAAATTGTGCTCGTATTGCTGAAGTGATGGGTGAACACTCAGTTCGCTTCTTTAAGAAAAACGAATGCTTAGAGATAAGCCACAAGGTCTTTGATAGAGCAATATTTGCTGAAGGTGCTTTGTTTGCAGCGCTTTTTCTTTCGCAGCAAGGACCTGGATTGTATGACATGGCTGATGTGCTAAATCTAAATATGACAATAGAAAATAGGCCTAATTGAGCCGATAAATAGTGTAGTGAAAATGAGGTGATAATGGTGGATTGGCGTGGTTTGATTGCTGAAGAAGAAAAAGATGGAAATAGGATAAAAGTTCCAGAAGATGATTGGCGAAAGGAGGTAGCCTATAGCTTGTGTGAGCTTTATTACTCTCAATATCGTGCGCAGCGTAGTTATTCTTCCAATCAGCGGATCGATTTAAGGCCTGGATCAGATTTTCATGTCTTTATGCGAACTCATATGCAGCCTTTAGAACAGTATGAAGTGTGGGAAGCATTGTTTCCCAATACTTTTTCGGCTTCTACCGCGGGTGCACTCGATGAAGCTTTACATCTACTTGCTGATACTAAGTTGGTAGATCGTGTTTATTCTGGTGACATCGTTACTGTGCAAAAAATAGTAGAGAATATTAAAAAGAAACGCGCCAAATATCTTGATGTGCTCTAAAAAATTTATGCCACCTTGTGTGAGCAGGGTGGTCTAGTTTTGGCACTCTCTTGCTGATTTTAAAAAACTCACCAGCGAAAAATGAAGAGCGTTTTAAAAAATTAAGTTTCTCCATTTTTTGTTTCATAGCGCAACATCTTTTTTACTGTGACACTATCGCTTCGAACTTTTTCCAAGCTATCGACAATAGTTTGAAGCGAGTTTCTTAAGTCATTGATATCATTTTTGAAGCTTGTTTTTTCGGTGCACAGATCAGATATTTCTTTCAAAGACAGTTTTAAATTTTGCGAGAGAACTGAAGCTTGCGAAATAATTTCGACACTACTTTTAATGTAGTTATTAATCGAATTTTCTTGATCTTTTATTTGTTGAAGTTTTTCTTGGTCAACAGCGCTTTTTAATGTGCCAAGTAGAAGCTGTTGACTTGATGTTATTTGCATTACTATTTTTAAATCATTCTCGATCTGCTTGTTGTTGGCAGCAAAGGTAGCAACAGAGTCAATCACAGGATGAATCTTTTCAACTAATTCTAAAGATTTCTTGTCAAGGTACTCAGTTTTTTGCTCAAGGGCATCTGAGGTTTTTATAAAATTTTGTCGATAAGAAAGAACGCTATTAATATTTTTTTGCATATCTCTAATTTGATCTTGAGCAGGATCGATGTGTTCTTTAACCATTTGAATGAACTTGAGTAAGTGTTTTCCCATTGCTCCCCCCAATGTTTCATTGAAAGGGATTGAAAGATTTAAATCATTTTTTGTAACTCGAACTAAATAATCTTTAACAGTATACTCGGGCTTAATGAGAAATCTTCCAATAATGAATCCCACGACAATAAAAAGCAAAACGACAATAAAGCCTGATACAAGGAGAATTATCCTGGCTTTTGTTGTGGTTTGAATACCGAGGGCATGGTAGTGCATGCCTTGACCTACTGCAAAGTTTGTAAGTTTTAAAATTGAGTTTTCTATATAACTTAAAAGATTATTGCCTTCACTGCGAAGCAACTCAAAGGCTTTGTCGATATTGCCTTTATCTACAAGGACCAATATTTTTTCTTTAAGAGGAGGCCATCTTTTAAGAGAGTTGAAAGCATTATTGATAAGCACGCTTCCTTCTTCGCCTGTTATACGAGCGTTAACTAGTTTCAGCTCCCTTCTAATGTTGGTTTCGTAAATTGATAAAGAGGCTATGATGCGATCTCTTTGTGCCTTGTTTTTGATGAGGAGAGCTTCTTTGATGTTACGCGAGATCTTTACTACGTCGAGAGCAGCGGATGAAGAACTACGCATAACAGCCATAGGGTGATCGTGAAGATCTTCAATAAGCAAAGAAAAATTATCGAACTGAGAGTTGATAATAACGCCAAAGAGCGAAAATAATATAACAAATACTGAGAAAAAACATCCTAGTTTAAATGCTGGTCCCATATTATCTTCCTATATTAAAAAATATCTTAGAAGCGTTAAAGAATTTATAATTAAGTAGAGTGTTGGAACTGCCCATTGACAATTTGTTCTTATATTATTCATGAGTTCAATTTTACCACCGTATTCAAGCCTAAATGAAATAAGTACCTGAAAGGTTGGAATCATGATGAATGCGTATGAAATAAATACGACAGCGTCCATGAAGGTAAAATATGACAGGACGGGTAGCATTGAGCGAGCGGTATCATGAAAAGTTACGACAGTAAGCAAAAATAAAAAGCAATTACCAAGAGCCAATGCTTTATCTTCATGTAACCAAAAAACATTCCATGAGAGCATCACTATGGCCATTAGGGGTAAAAGTAGTCGCCAAATAAAATAACTGGGATCTCGTTCAGCATAAATATAGAAATTAAAGACTGAATATTTTTCTTCGGTGCTTTTTTTAAGCGCTAGATCAGTAACATAAAAACTACGATAGTTAATATTCCAGGCGTTATTGCTCGCATCGATTATTTTTTCAGCGCTGGCAATCTCTTGAATAATGTCTACTTCGCGATCATCCCAAAAGGTAGAAGCAAACTGTATTAAGAAAGCCTGAGCATCAAAAGGAAAACGCAAAAGATTGAGATTGGCAGGCACGGTTATAGTGACGATTTGATTGAGTTGAAGTCGACCATCAGGAAAAATTTTCATATCTTGATGATTGGTCTGCATTTCTCCATTAATAACCGAAATGCTTGGGTTAAATGTCTGGGATAAAATTTGGTCAACCTCCTGATTATGGAAGTTATGAATAATGTGAGAGTCTGGATCTTGTTTGGCCAGTCGTGCGTCTGGCCAAGAAGTTTCAAGTGCGAATTTAGCTGTAAGCTTTGGGTTTGCTTCCGAAGCAGCATCTATTTGTTCTACTCTTATCAGGGTAGCGGCAAATTTTACTCGAGTCGGATGAAACGGAGGATTTTTGTACTCATCATGACTTTCAGATAACAAAAAAATATTCTCTTTAGCTTCAAGATGAAACGAAAAAATAAATAATAAAGTTGCTGCTAAAGATCCTAGGCTCATAAAAATATTTGGCTGTTTGAAATCGAGAAGATGCTATCGATTTTATGGAGGTTTGACCAATGATAATAGCAATTATATTTATTATTGCTGGTTATTAATTTGAGAATTTTTATGTAAAAAATTGCTCAATAATTGGCTGCATAAAGCATAGGCAATTGTTAGAAGTGGCCGGATAATGTCTCAAGGGGAGATGTCATGAAAAAAACCGCCACTTTTTTGCTCTTATGCATGAGCGTATTTTTTGGTTGTCAGAAAAAATCAGACCTGGGCGTAGGTGAAATAACTCAGACGGTTAATGATCGGACCATGAGAATGCCTAGGATGATGCAAGAAGAATCAGAAGATCAAGATAGCGATCTGTCTGAAAGAGCAGGGCAAGAACAAGATTATCAAGATGACGCTGATGTATCCTGCGATCCTAATTCACAAGCTGAACAGTGTACCTTAATACCTTTGTATCCAGAAACCTGTTTGGGATGTGCTAATGGAGAGGGGCATCGCGCCGTTAATAAAACAGCTGCTAGAAGAATAATGAGCCCATTAAAAGATAAATGTATGGCTAAAATGCGTGGTTTTAAGGGCCCACAACAGGGAGGGGCCTCTGATGAAAGCTGTAAGTTTAACTCTGCTACATGTAGCTCCGAAGGTAGATGCGTTGGTGTTACTCTCAGCCAAGAAGAACTAAAGCGTCGTCATCCAGAAAGATTTCAAGGCCAAGGCGGCCAAGGTATGGGGAGTCAGCAAGGTCAAGGATTTATGGGCGGCCAAGGTATGGGACGTCAGCAAGGTCAAGGATTTATGGGCCAAGAATCTATGATGGGAAGAGGAATGCAAAGTCCTTTTTAAGCGCGATTTAAGCTTCTATTTTAGTCTTTGGCTTTGTTTAAGCTCATGTGAAAGCAAGGTCGAAGACTTATACGCTATTTATATAAAAGTTGCGCTGACAAAACTAATGCGCAAAAAAATGCTTTATAGCTTGGGTGTCTTCGAGCTTATTGAGGCGAACATCAAACTGCTCAACAATATGTCCGTTACGCATAAAGTAGACATAATCGAGTAAATTTCTGGCAAAGCTCATGTCATGGGTAGAGAGTGCTATGGTTACACCTTCTTGATTGAGTTTTTTAAGTATAGTTACTAACATTTTTGAGCTTTCGGGATCCAAAGCCGATGTTGGCTCATCCATCAGCAAAAGCCGTGAATCCATGCATAAAGCGCGCGCAATGCTTACTCGTTGTTTTTGTCCGCCAGAAAGTTCCCTGGGAAAGCGGGTGAAAAAATCACCAAGCCCTAAATTTTCTAACTTTTCTTTGGCAATTTGCAGAGCTTCATCTCGGTTACGCTTTAGAACGTGTACTTGAGGATGGACACAATTTTCGAGCACTGTCATGTGAGGGAAAAGGTCAAAACTTTGTGCCACAAATCCAATATGTGTAGCGCGATTTTTTGGGCTCATAGACTTGATGGCTTGATTTTTATAAGTCAAAACCCCGGCAAAGTTACCGTTCAGATTAGCAATACATTTGAGGAGCGTAGTTTTTCCCGAACCACTTTTACCTAAAAAGAGAGTGATGCGTTTTTCTTGAACGGTAAAGGAAACATTATCTAAAGCTTTTTCTTTTCTGTTGGCGTATTGAAGTGTCAAATTTTGAGCGTTGATTAAATTCATTTCGCTTTTCCTTCAAAAAATTTGGCTAAAAATGCCACAGCATAGGTCATAATCAAGTAAAACACCGCCGTTAATAAATAAATTTCCATGGGCTTAAGATTGTGGGCAACAATATCACGGCTATTTTTTACCAGTTCAGGAACTCCGATAACCATGAGAATACTGCTTTCTTTTATCAAAGTGGCAAATTCATTGGTAATGGCAGGAATAACGTTCTTAAAGGCTTGAGGCATGATAATGTAGCGAAATGTATTAAACTTTGAATAGCCTAAGATGTAGCTTGCATCCCATTGACCGCTATCAACAGCGTTGATTCCAGCACGGATTATCTCAGCAAGATATGCCGTAGAATTTAATCCAAGAGTGATGATACCAGCGCTGATGGGAGATAATTCAATACCCAAAGCATCGGGCAAGGCAAAATAAATTATTAAAAGTTGGACAAAGAGCGGAGTGCCACGAAAAATTGTTACATAGATGCGAAAGAATGGCGCCAAAAAAGGGGTTCTGAGTTTATTACAATCAAGGATACCGAATATAGAGCCAACAAAAGATCCAGAAAAAATACCAATAGCAGATACCCAAACAGTAATACTTGCTCCCTTTAAGAGAAGAGGGAAGGCTGATTTATAAAGCTCAATGAGGCCAAGGTCCATTATTGTTCACCCTTATTAATCCATTTTTGTTCAAGCATATTGATGGTGCCATTTTTTTTGAGTTTCAAAACTGCCTCACTGATGGACTCGATCAAATCAATCCTACTTTTGCTTATACCAATACCATTGCCTAAATCCCATTTATCTCTCGGTAAGGTCAATGTGACAACCTTTAGGTTTCCATGTTTTTCGATCAAACTTCTTGCATTGGTGCTATCCAAGGCGGCTGCTAGAGATTTTCCATATTTGATATCAAGAATTTGTTCAGGTGGGCCTGCTAAAGCCTTAACATTAAAGCCAGAGCCTTTTAGGAAATCTTCTAAAAAGTGTCCTGTTTGTACACTGATAGATAAGTTTCGATTCTGTGCCAAAGCTTTTAGGTCGTCAAAATTATTGATTTTGGCAGGTATATTTTCCCAAAATAAAAAAGAAATTTCAGTAAGAGCTTTTCCCTGATATGGCACCATAGCGATTTCTTTTTGGCGTGATTCGGTGATAGACATTCCAGCAAGAATTATGTCGATCTGTCCTTTTTTCAAAGCTAAAATAAGCGCATCAAAATCGAACTCTTTAAATTCAGCAACTTGCCCAAGTTCTTTCGCGAGTGCGCGGCCTATATCGATATCAAAACCTACAAGATCACCTTTTTCATTTCTGCTTTCAAAAGGCGGATAACCAGGATTAGTGCCGATTCTTAAGAATTTTTTTTCTTCGTTGTTGTCTTTAGAACATGATTTTGTGCATGCCGATGCGATAAGCAAAGGGAAAGCGAGTAAGACAAATACAAACACATTCTTCATGGCGATAGCCTCTGGTGAAAAGATTATAACTATGGTGCGGAGTATATATAGTTCAAGCTACACGCCTAATGGCGGTAATGAAACGCGTGTATCCGGTCTAAATGTCTCGGTGGGAAGAAAGACATCTTATTTTAAGCCCAAAAAAAATTAATACTCCGCCCTGTAGCAACTGAACACAGAGTTGTCAAGTTTGTATTTCATATGAAAATGAAAATTTTAGCGGCACACAAAGTTTCTAAATAATAGATAGAAATGTTGTTTATTTGATTTGTTATAGTGTAGTGGAATTTCGTGTATTATGAGAGTGATTTTTTTTGTTTTTTGTGGTCTGTTAGCAGGCGTTATTAATGGTGTTAATGGGAATTTATTTATACCTTTTAATGTAGCAATAGCTCAACTAAAAGCTGAGAGATTTGTTTTTCCCCATGACAGTAAGCAAATTTTTATCAATCATGTAAACGATGCGTGGACTTTTTTATTAGGAAAAATAAAAAAGAATGGTAGTGATTGGAATAGGCTTTTGAATGCAAACCTAGACCTAGACGATCTACAAGAAGATCGTCGGAAACTGGCAAAAAAGGATTATATCAATGGAGTTTTCTCCACCAAGGCTGGTACTTTAGTTTTCCTCTTGAAAAATTATCCAAACATGTTGGTAAAAATGGATAATCGGCCAGAGAATTCTTTGTTTAAAGGAGAAAGAAGTTATTTTGCTGCTTTTGATAGTATGCAAAATGTGCAGCGGGATTTTATGTTGCGCTACCTTTACTTGCCTATGGAGGTTGAAGCACAAAATTCCGATGGCAGCCTTAAAGCTCTTTTCTCAGAAAAAATTCCTTTCTTTTCATCATCGGAACTGGACAATCGTATACTTTTAAACCTGATGGTTGATCAAGCGGGTCAAGATGAGGCACTAAAAGTTGCATTGGGAAAATCTTATAAGCAAATGTTGCTTTATATTTGCAAAGCTAATTTTGACGATATCAACTATACCAATTTACCTTTTGCAGTAGATGGTCGCCTTGCGCCCTTTGATGGAGATTCGCAAACAGCAAAGACAGGTGTTTTAAACTTTTTACGGAAATTTTTTGGCTATAAAATTCTAAGTTCACAAGAGGTCAAAACTATTGTGAGCGAGCAATGTAGCGAACCAAATTCTCCATCAAATGCAGATATAGAGGATCTCTACAATAATCACGCTGATGAGGATACTTTTTTTGAGAATAATAAACAGTTTATTGCCAGCGTATCCGCATTTTTGCTTAAAAAGGAAAAAAACTTCTTTGACAGATTGAGAGCTTTTTCTGCTGTTATTAATGGAGACAACAATAAGTACGCCAAGATTATCGATGACATAGTAGAGGAAGAGAGAAAAAATAACTCAAGCAGTAATATGACAGCTTTTGGAAAAAGCTGCTCACATATTACTGATTTTACTTTTAAAACGGCACAGAGAATTAACCAAAAATATAGCAGGATAGCAATAAATATCGCTGAAAATATAGTAAGAGAAATTCTTAACACAATTCAAAATAATGGTTATCAATTTGTTTTTAGTATGCAGCCCATAGACTACAAGCTGGGAAGTTTAAGAGATTTAAGAAGTTTCATTTGTTATTAAAAGAAAAGAATTGCTGTTAATTTTAGCAAACAGCAATTCTTAAATACAGCTGAGACTAAGAGATGATGCGCAAAAATTTCTAATTCAAAAAAGACCAACGCATTTTTTGTTTAAAGAAATTCTCTAGATTGCCAAGATTCGATGATGAAACTGATTTTTTAGCGGCTTCATATAAATTTTGCGCTCTTGCTTGTCTATCAGTTTTGCTCGGAGTAGTTGGCTGTTGTTTTAGATTTTGAAATAAGCGAGCCAAAAAACTAACGCCTCCATATTCATCGCTGAGATATATCAATAAACCCGACATCAAATCATTGATACTTTGTCGGTTGCCCGTATTTTTTGTCCACGGAAGAATAAAGTATGACCAGGTATTATCAAAATTCCACTGAGAGTTATTGAGATAGGTGTTGAGGTCATTGATTCGATCGCGCCTAAATTCTTCGACTCCCTGGCCAGCATAATCAAGATCTAAGCCCAAAAATTCTGGTGCAATTACCGTCATCGCTCCGTTAAAACCAAGCGTCCAATATCCATATTCACTTGGGTTTTGCATTTGCCAATCTAAAATATTATCCAATTTTAGATCGTATAATGAACGGCCCAAGTCGTACAGATAAACTTGGGGCATGGTGGGACGATAGTCCTCAATAGGGTAGTGTTGCAAAAAATCCTGATTTTGTGAATGGGCTCCATTTTTACTAATATTGAGGGATGAGAAAACACACTTCATCAGATTTTAAATGGCGGCATTATCAAGGCGAAGCAATCCTTCTTTGCGTACGTTGGTACCTTCGTTACAGGGTCAGTTATCGTGACCTAGAAGAGATGATGAAAGAGCGTGGTCTAAATGCCGATCATACAACAATCTACCGATGGGTTCAGCACTATGCTCCAGAGATACAAAAGCGCGCCAGCTACTTTTTGAAATCACCAAATGATTCTTGGAAGCTTGATGAAACCTACGTCAAAGTAAAGGGAAAGTGGCTCTATCTCTATAGGGCTATCGATTCATGGGGACAGACTATTGATTTTTATCTTAGCAAAACCCGAAATCAAAAAGCTGCCAAGCTATTTTTAGGCAAGTTATCAAGGCTACGCAGGAGCGCTGAACCACGGACTTTAACTGTTGATCGCCACCCATCATATCCGGCTGCCTTATCTCAACTTCAAAGTGAAGGTAAGTATCTCAATGTGGAACTTAGGCAAAGCAAATATTTAAATAATATTATAGAGCAGGATCACAGGAGGATAAAATGGAAAACACGGCATAGCATGGGCTATTTCTCTTACAAGACAGCCTTCAACACAATTCGCGGAATTGAAACAATGCATATGCTATTCAAAGGTCAGCTCTACCACTTAATAGATAAAAGTTCACTATCAATTAAAAAGTTCATCAACAGACAATTTGGACTGAGTGACCCAATTCTTGAAATGTAAGTTAACCTATTGGAGGGGCCTCTTTGTACTCTGTCATTGTTTGCAACACTACCCAAAAAGTAGCTGGCGCGCTTTTGTATCTCTGGAGCATAGTGCTGAACCCATCGGTAGATTGTTGTATGATCGGCATTTAGACCACGCTCTTTCATCATCTCTTCTAGGTCACGATAACTGACCCTGTAACGGAGATACCAACGTACGCAAAGAAGGATTGCTTCGCCTTGATAATGCCGCCATTTAAAATCTGATGAAGTGTGTTTTCTCATCCCTCAATATTAGTAAAAATGGAGCCCATTCACAAAATCAGGATTTTTTGCAACACTACCAGTAATGTTGCTGCATGAGGGGCTCCTTTTTGGCTCTCAATTCCAAAATAGAGTCCCTTCTTATTTATCGCAAAAATCCCACATCTGTTTGAACCTGGTTACTACCGTTTAGAGGATAACTCTCACACCTACAGCACCGAAAGAAAAGCCTAGATAGTTCTGTGGCAAGAAATGGATCCTAGCACATAAATCTAATGCTACCCAATCGTTGAAGGCAATCAATGTGCCAATAGCTGGAACTATTGATGGAATAGGTGGAATTTCAACTCCCGTGGTAAATCCTATCCGTAAATCTATATAAGGAACAAAAACGCTCATAGCAGATAATGCCCCTGTCACGCTTATTCCGGGGGATATAAGAAAAGAAGTCTTACTGCTATCAGTTGATATTACCTTATCAAAAGTAAAACCGTAGTTATCTACTCCTTGTCGAACTAAGCCTAAATCGGCACCTAATGCAAAATGCTTATTGAACCAATATTCTGCACCGGCACGTATATTTATTTTTACCAAGGTAATCGAGTATTGTAAGCGAGTACCAACATTTAGAAGTGCAAAACTACCGGTTAAAGCAAATGCTTTTTCGTTTTTTAAGGCCGAAAAAGAAGATGATGCAAAAAAAGAAACAGCTATGAAAACTGCTAATAGTTTTTTCATAATTTTACCAGTTAATGCCTGACTTAATTTACATCAAAGAATAACACGCACACTCAAACCAAAAGCAAGTACCCTCCACGATTATGATCCTCTCTTTTGATCTGCAGCCTTTATACTGGGGTTTGAAGCCCAATGGAACGAAAAGTTGCGCTAAGGGATCTGTTGTTCGAGGTCATGTGTGTTTAGTGGCCGTAATACTATATTCGGTTGATATCTGGGTTAACTAACATCCCTTAAGTGACTTGGTTGTTCCATTACTCCCCAAACCCCCATACCTACATTGCTAAATTTGGACCAGTTTTAAAGTAGGAAACATTTTTGGCGACGATGGTTTTGGGGATTACCTGCACCATGTACTCCAAAGGGCATGTAATATTTTCGATAAACCACTGATTCCATTGCGCTTGATCCTCACCAAGATATTTTGACAGATGGCGTTGTAAGCGTTCTTTGTCCACTTTACCTAATCGGGTCTCTCCACGAATGCCAACGTGTTTTAAGACTCCTCTATCAAGGTCGAAGTCCACAACTCCAACTGCACAACGATGTCCCTTTTTAAGCTGTCTAATAAAACTGTCTTGTGCTGTGCCGACGATCCACAAACAACCTTCTTCCCATAAAAACCACACAGGGGAATCCCGGGGTTCACCATTTTCGACAGTCAATAAATGAGCCATAAGTGGCTTTTTGAGAACTTCTTCTGGCTCAAAATCTTTTTGTACAATCACATTCATATCAGTGGGTCTCTATGCTGCTCTTTTCATTGGCCTAGTCAAAGCTCTGCCCACATCTTTTACCCCAAAGCCTAAATAGACAAGGGCCCGTATCAAAAGATCAACAGACACCGAACTATCACCAGCTTCCATTTTGGCTACACGAGATTGGCTAGAATGCATCATTTTAGCCAATTCAGCCTGGGAGACACCGGCCTTGGCGCGATTTCTTATCAAAGCTTCGGTGAGAGCTACTTTTACTTCTAAATATGCAGCTTCTTCCTCATTAAGCTCAAGAAAATCTTTAGCATCACCGACAGCAAAGCCAGCTTGTTGAAGTTTCTTTTTTACTGAGGGCATCATTGCCTCTACGCAGCCTTTTTAAGCTCTACCTGCCATATATGCTTTTGGCTAAGCTGATCAACTATGTCTTGTAGGGCTAACCGAATGAATTGTTGCTCAGAATGCTTTAGAATCCTGGCAAACTCTTTTGCCCGAAGCGGACTAACGTGTTTTCTGCCTTTCTCTATGTCACAGACATGGGATTTAGAAATACCAAGCATTTGAGCAAATTCTTCCTGTGTCATCTCTTCACCAAGGCGAATCGAGTACAAAAGCGAGGATAGGGTTAGAGGGCCACCAGTAATCTCCTCCATAAATTTTCTTGCAGCTGACTTTTTATTGTCTTTAGTAGTCATGCTTGTTCACCTCTTCAACTTGAGCAAATTCAACTTCGCCCTTTTTGATAACGTATATCGCTCTATAGGCACGTGTTAGACGGATTGAGCGCTGGCCTTTGCGCTTACCCTTTAACGGCTCGTCATGATAACCTGGCGTTTTTCGCACCTCTTCTAAACCACGATGTTCCACATCATCGATCCAGTTGAAAAATAAGACTCGGACATGCATGGGCAACTTGCTGATGTCCTTTTTAGCTTTGCTAATATCAACCGAATATATCATCACCCTAATATACACCTGAGAGGTGTATTACGCAAGTATGATCCCTTTAGAGGCTGTAAAAAAGGTAGTGTTGCAAACAATGACAGAGTACAAAGAGGCCCCTCCAATAGGTTAACTTACATTTCAAGAATTGGGTCACTCAGTCCAAATTGTCTGTTGATGAACTTTTTAATTGATAGTGAACTTTTATCTATTAAGTGGTAGAGCTGACCTTTGAATAGCATATGCATTGTTTCAATTCCGCGAATTGTGTTGAAGGCTGTCTTGTAAGAGAAATAGCCCATGCTATGCCGTGTTTTCCATTTTATCCTCCTGTGATCCTGCTCTATAATATTATTTAAATATTTGCTTTGCCTAAGTTCCACATTGAGATACTTACCTTCACTTTGAAGTTGAGATAAGGCAGCCGGATATGATGGGTGGCGATCAACAGTTAAAGTCCGTGGTTCAGCGCTCCTGCGTAGCCTTGATAACTTGCCTAAAAATAGCTTGGCAGCTTTTTGATTTCGGGTTTTGCTAAGATAAAAATCAATAGTCTGTCCCCATGAATCGATAGCCCTATAGAGATAGAGCCACTTTCCCTTTACTTTGACGTAGGTTTCATCAAGCTTCCAAGAATCATTTGGTGATTTCAAAAAGTAGCTGGCGCGCTTTTGTATCTCTGGAGCATAGTGCTGAACCCATCGGTAGATTGTTGTATGATCGGCATTTAGACCACGCTCTTTCATCATCTCTTCTAGGTCACGATAACTGACCCTGTAACGAAGGTACCAACGTACGCAAAGAAGGATTGCTTCGCCTTGATAATGCCGCCATTTAAAATCTGATGAAGTGTGTTTTCTCATCCCTCAATATTAGTAAAAATGGAGCCCATTCACAAAATCAGGATTTTTTGCAACACTACCACTTTTTGAAATCACCAAATGATTCTTGGAAGCTTGATGAAACCTACGTCAAAGTAAAGGGAAAGTGGCTCTATCTCTATAGGGCTATCGATTCACGGGGACAGACTATTGATTTTTATCTTAGCAAAACCCGAAATCAAAAAGCTGCCAAGCTATTTTTAGGCAAGTTATCAAGGCTACGCAGAAGCGCTGAGCCACGGACTTTAACTGTTGATCGCCACCCATCATATCCGGCTGCCTTATCTCAACTTCAAAGTGAAGGTAAGTATCTCAATGTGGAACTTAGGCAAAGCAAATATTTAAATAATATTATAGAGCAGGATCACAGGAGGATAAAATGGAAAGCACGGCATAGCATGGGCTATTTCTCTTACAAGACAGCCTTCAATACAATTCGTGGAATTGAAACAATGCATATGCTATTCAAAGGTCAGCTCTACCACTTAATGGATAAAAGTTCACTATCAATTAAAAAGTTCATCAACAGACAATTTGGACTGAGTGACCCATTCTTGAAATGTAAGTTAACCTATTGGAGGGGCCTCTTTGTACTCTGTCATTGTTTGCAACACTACCGGTTTTCTGTTCCATTGCTACCAAACCCCCAATTTCAGGTTTTGTTTCCCATCAAGGCCACGATTCCAAAAAGCCCGGCCGTCCAAATTTTGCCCAATTGATGGCCAGGGTGTTTGACATAGACGTACTGTTTTGCCATCGATGTATTCGATTGTTTATGAAAACGATGGCATAAATCTTGTGGATGACATATCCCAGATTGAATTTGTAGATTAAGCCTTTTATACTTCAATCGTAGTGCTGTATAGGATAGGCTTAGCGAGCGATAGCCTTATTCAAATGCCGCCAATCAAGATATTTTTTGGCTTTGCACCTGGTTTTTGAGCAGGCCCAAGAACTCATAAAAGAAATTATGAAAACTCTTAAGATTAGTGAGGCTGTTTTGGCTCCAAATTCCTGGGTTTCGTTAGATGGGTGTTTTCAAAAAAAGCGGTTTATACTACTTATAAGCTCCCCACCAGGCCTGCATCCTTGGCAATGTCTAAAAATAAGTGTTGACCTAGCATAGCCCGGATGGGCCTGCATAAAAGTAATAACCCCTTGTATGAACGACTTAACAACAACCGATCATGCAAGAGGTTTTTTCATGACAAAGAGAAGTAACAAGAAATATCCAAAATCTCAACCCTCATCTGCTTTTAGGCTAACACCCATGAATCCATGTGTTGCTGGCATAGACATTGGCTCTAGGTCTGTATTTATTTGTATTGGTTTTGCCGACGGTCACCAAGAGATACGCGAATATCTGACTTTCACAGAAGATCTCAAAAATATGCTGAGGTGGATCCAACAAAATGGTATCCAGAGCGTAGCGATGGAGTCCACAGGTGTGTACTGGATCCCGGTTTATGATATTTTGGCCCAAGCTGGCATAGACGTCATGCTAGTAAATGCATACTACCTCAAAACGGTGCCAGGTAGAAAAACAGACGTGAAGGATTGCCAATGGATTCAACAGTTACACGCCTATGGGTTACTGCGAGGTTCGTTTCGCCCTGATGACGAAGGGGTGATATTCCGTGGGTATGTAAGACAGAGAAGCCGTTTATTTGAGTTGGCATCGCAGCAAGTACAATTGATGCATAAAGCTCTGGTGCAAATGAATCTTCAACTCAACCACGTGGTAACAGACATTACCGGTGTTACAGGGATGAGCATCATTCGGGCGATAGTCTCTGGCGGGTAGTGTTGCAAAAAATCCTGATTTTGTGAATGGGCTCCATTTTTACTAATATTGAGGGATGAGAAAACACACTTCATCAGATTTTAAATGGCGGCATTATCAAGGCGAAGCAATCCTTCTTTGCGTACGTTGGTACCTTCGTTACAGGGTCAGTTATCGTGACCTAGAAGAGATGATGAAAGAGCGTGGTCTAAATGCCGATCATACAACAATCTACCGATGGGTTCAGCACTATGCTCCAGAGATACAAAAGCGCGCCAGCTACTTTTTGAAATCACCAAATGATTCTTGGAAGCTTGATGAAACCTACGTCAAAGTAAAGGGAAAGTGGCTCTATCTCTATAGGGCTATCGATTCACGGGGACAGACTATTGATTTTTATCTTAGCAAAACCCGAAATCAAAAAGCTGCCAAGCTATTTTTAGGCAAGTTATCAATGCTACGCAGGAGCGCTGAGCCACGGACTTTAACTGTTGATCGCCACCCATCATATCCGGCTGCCTTATCTCAACTTCAAAGTGAAGGTAAGTATCTCAATGTGGAACTTAGGCAAAGCAAATATTTAAATAATATTATAGAGCAGGATCACAGGAGGATAAAATGGAAAACACGGCATAGCATGGGCTATTTCTCTTACAAGACAGCCTTCAACACAATTCGTGGAATTGAAACAATGCATATGCTATTCAAAGGTCAGCTCTACCACTTAATGGATAAAAGTTCACTATCAATTAAAAAGTTCATCAACAGACAATTTGGACTGAGTGACCCAATTCTTGAAATGTAAGTTAACCTATTGGAGGGGCATCTTTGTACTCTGTCATTGTTTGCAACACTACCTTTTCATCTTTAGGCGGATTTCGCTCTAGAATAAGAACAGCATTTATATCTAAAGATAATGCATATTTTTTATCTACACAGTTTGATCTTTTTAATGTAATTTGTTTTGCTTTAATATCTACTATCGTATTGCGGGCATCTCTTTTAACAAGCCTTTTATTATTAGCCCCGCCGGATTTTTTATTTCTTCTAGAAAGATGTATTTCTTTAGAAAACAATCTGCTTTCTTCTGCAAATTCCTCGCGTAAATGCTTGCCGTTTACAAGGGCGCGGTCATAGCAGCCCCTAACAATAAATCGATGTTCTTTGTTCGATAAATCAGCAAGCAAAGCATAACTATCTGTTTCACTATCGCATACGTGGATTGCATTTTTAGCGCTTTCGCTGAGTTTAGAAATGCTATCGATTGCGTCATTCCATCTTTGTTTTTCCGATGGCAGGCGACGAGACTGAGTCTGTGTAAGAATCCCTTTTTTTCTGAGTGCATAAGGACTGATTTTTTCACCGCGCTTAAAACAATGCAACCCCAATGTACCTAATGGTTCTCTATCTGACGCAGAAATAGCTAAACTGAAATGACCAAAGAAGCTTGCACTTTTACCTAGTGAGGTTGTTCCAAGGTCTCGTCTCTTTCCTGAAAATACAAACTCACTCGAATCATGCGCAATAATAATATCATTATTCTTATTGCACATACGCTTTAAAGTAGCTTGTTTGTGCGGTTCTAAAATGTCTTTTATTTCTATGTAAGGATTTTCCACAAACCGATAGAACCCCTCTAATTCTGCCGAACTCCTAAATGCCTCAGGAAAAGATTTCTCTGGACTTTCAATAACCGAGCTAACAATTGATAAAAGGCGCTTAGTTAAGCGCTTATCACCAAGATTTGATTCTATAAATTCTGTTCTTATATGATTCATTGAAAAACTTGATCACATCAAATTAAACTTGAAAATGCTTAAACGACTTTGTCAACAAAAAGATGTGATCAATCATGAGATGATGATTGATATGACGACCCACTTATGTCCCCATAGCAAAGTTGTAACTGTATGAGATGAGCGTGCAGCATCACGATGCTTTGCCTTGCCAAAAACATTTTTGCCGTTATGCAGGCATGTTGTGTCATCGACAACAAAAACGAGTGCTTGCCCATCTGCAACAAAAGTCTTTTGAATCAACTGTATAAGAACAAATGACAATGCCCAAAGCGAGATTCGATAGCGTGAAAATAGGTGATGCCAAGGACTGTTGTAGGGATCGAAGCCGAATACCCTTGATAAGTTCGTGACTGTAGTTTTTCCGATGGTGATAATTCTTGCCGCAAGAAGTTCAGTCAGCCGACTCAGGCTAGGAGAACTAACGCATTCGGCAAAATTGTTCATGAAGTCTTTTATAAAATGTGCTATTTGCATTTCTCGGCAGCTCTTGAGGGTAGATCAGGTTATTCCAATCTTCTGTTCTCTTGAAGCTGCCAATTCGTTTCAATTTCGGCCAAAGTCGAGCTAACACCTTCATAAATTTAATTTTTTTATATACTTAATCCGGTGTCAAGTGTTTTTAATTATATTAAACTAATTGTTAAGGAAAACGCGCCTATTATTCCCTGCATAAATGAAGTGGCTTTGAGGCGCTGGATGGTAAATCTTGAACTTTTCACTGTGAATCTCCTTCATTTATTTAAACGAGAAAATTCTACTTTTAAAGCATATTAATTTTTGGGTGGATTACCCTGTTTACAAGTATTAAAAAAGTATTATAGTGTTTTAATATAATTTATTTAATATAATGGAGTTTTTATGAGATTATTCTACAAACTAATTTATTGTTTATTTGTTTTCATGCTTAGCAGTACTGCGGCTCTTTCGATGGAAGATCAAAAAGTTGAGGTAGAGCTTAGCAATTTTTTGGCTAAAAAAGATAATTTTTCCAATGCAAATCCTAAGAATTTAGGAGATGAGCAAAAAAATGAAATCATCGACCATTTGTCATCGGTACAAAATGGCGATGGGCAAGAAATTCTCCAAAGCTTTCTGAACAAGTTGGAAACGAGCTATTACTTTAACGAACTGGTGAAAATTCTACGCGCACGCAAGGAAAGAGCCGAGGAAACTCCCGCGCTGGTATTTAACAACCTTGTCAATATCCTTTTGCGGCCAAAACAAATCTCTGAAGATGTATTTATTTCGTTTCTTGATGACGAAAGCGTTTTCCAAAGGGACGATAGTCAATTTGGTTATCATGGTTCGCGCGCCATCATGGATATTCTTCGATCAGGGCAACTCAAAGCTGAAACTGCGAGATGCAAAAGGTTTGGCATATTTTTCGGTCGATCCTGCAATGTTGCCCGAGACTATTTCACAGACCACTCGAGTAATATTCATAAGACATGGAACGGTGACATCGTAAGAGGTATCCTGGTCCTAAGAAAAGATGGTAAAGCTTGTTTCGAATATAGCAACGCCAGCTTCGGCTCCGTCGAAGAATACATTGTTAGACAAGATTCTTACGACCTTAAAAACCTCGAGGCGATTTTGTTTGCTTCGCAAATTGACGCTGAAAAATTCGCAAAGAGTCTGCAAGAAGCTCCTAACGAACTAGGTCGCTATCGTAATGTTCCGCTCTTTGTGCTCGACTACAAGCCTCTAGAAGAGCCTCAAATAAAAGATGACTTCATAAGCACAGTAAAAAGCAATTGGCTCACGCTCATGAGCGATGGAGTTTTTGCGGCGCATCTCGCCGAAAAATTTCCATCCACCTTCTTTCGTGATCAAAATGCCGCCAAAACGCTCCTGCAGGGATTTGCTCAACTGCCAGAAAAAAGCCGCTTTGCTCTCCTGTGCGCAGCAGCAAAATCTTTGAAGGGTAATGACGTCATCTACTCACTTTTTTCATTGGTAGAGTCGGAAGATCTTTTGCGCTTGCCAAATAAATGCATTGATTCAGCGTTTTGTACAGCGATTTTGGCAAAAAATCTCAATGGCATAAAGGCAGTTTTGGCTTCCATTGGAAATGATGAAGAACTTAAGAAGGAAGCCGCGAAAACAGTAGGAAACTACAATATCAAAAAACTTTTCCGTAACGCCGATGGCGCAAAGGAGAGTCTTGATGAATTGACAAAAGCTTTTTCGAGCTTTCCAAAAGCCATGCGTACAATTGCATATGGCTATCTCTATCTTGGAGAGAATGATTCGTTTGCTCAAGCGTTTGAAATTGCAATACCAGCATTTGAAAAGGAAAATGGAGCATGTGAAACGTTACTGGTTGAGGCTGCAAAAAGGAAAAATTTTGTTGTCATGGATATGGTGGCAAAGCGCTTTCCCGTATGGTTGCTGTTTGAATCTTCTGAGATCAATGAGACAGCGCTATATGTGCTCGCAGCTGATAGCAAACAATTCGATCGATTTAGCAACTACGTTGATTTACTTGACTCAGAGCTAGAAACAATAGAAGATGAATACGGCGATTTACCTGACTCAGCGCTAAAAATAATAAAAGATAAATACGGCGACGTAACCATCGCCCATGAAGCTGCAAAGCATAACAATACGCCACTCATCAAGATGATAGCGGAGCGCGCGCAAAGTCTGTTTTTTATGCAGGACCATGATAAGTCGACGCCATTGAACAAAGCCGCAAGTAATAGCTGCAGTCTTGAGGTTGTCAAACTGATTATGGAGCATGCGCCCAACAGCATTCAACTATGCAATCGTTGGCAAAGGACACCTGTTACCACTGCGGCTAACCATAATAACGCAGGCGCCTTGCGTGTGTTTTGTGAGCAGGCTCCAAAAACTGTTGAAAAAGAATGGGAGAAAATAATGAAGCAAATCAACATTCACAACTATGAAGAATGTCGCAAGGTGCTCCAAGAGTTTTTTCCCGAACGATTTTAGCTCGACTTTGGCCGAAATTGAAACGAATCGGCAGCTTCAAGAGAACAGAAGATTGGAATAGATCTACCCTCAACTCGACTTTGGCCGAAATTTGAATAATGCTTTTTTTATCATCTACGTCATGCGGCCTGGCAAAGCGCTTGAAGAATAAGATTGTCATTCTCATTGCTATTATTCAACATCCGCATGGTGCCTGGGCCGTTTTGAAATAGGTGATGCTTCCAAAGATAAAATCTTATGCTCAAGAGCATGTTTGAGAAGGTGGTATTTGCTTTCTTTGGCCACCACATAGTTCTGCAATCAGAAAGCTGCTCGTTGTTTTTGTGATAAAGAAGAACTATTAGGCTGTATGAACCAAAAATCAGTGGCACGAGAGTGAGTACTGAGTTCTTGCACCAAACTCGGGTTTTTTCTAGTTGCAAATGCTCTTTGCATTCTTGAAAAGTCACTTCGATAGCCCATCTACTTGTGTAGATTGACACGATCTGTTCTGGCGTGAGACTCATATTTGTGGAATAGAGATACTCATCTCGATGGGTGCCTGATTTATCTCGAACGTAGACCCAGCGTACTTTGACAAGTCCATTTCCCTGGCGAAACCAAAACCCAAAACCGCTTACCAGGTCTACAACTCTTGAGCCACCACCGTACCAAGAAACATTGGTTATGATTGGTTTACTTTCAAAAAACGACATCCTTGGGCTTCTTGAGTTTCAAAGCTTTTACACGTGGTCTACCAATTTGTCCTGGGCATTTTGCAGGATGAGCCTCATGACGATGACAAAAAATTTTCGATGGTCGATTTGGCCATGGTTCATGAATATGGTTCTCGCGACCAAAACATACCGTCCAGGTCATTCATAAGATCAACCTGTGACAGAAAGCATAAAGACCACATCAGGCTTTTGCGACAATTACAAGACAAAGTCGTTTTAGGCCGTTTAAGCAAGAAGCAAGCGCTCATCCAATTTGGTGAAGTGGTTAAAAGCGACATGGTGCAGAGCATCAATAATGGCATTGAGCCTGCATTAAAACCCGAAACCATCAAACGAAAGGGTAGCTCCAAGCCGCTTATCGATCATGGAATTTTAAAGGGAAAAATTACTCATGAAATAAGAGGTGGCACATGAAGCAATGGCCAGGCCTGCAAATAACTTTGGAGCATGTTTTTCGCTCAGCTGTGGGTATTCCTTTTGTGTGGGATGATGAGCCCCGCAAAATGATGCGAAAGCCATTTGGCATATTGTCCTTGGGTCAGTGTATTAGCGTAGGCAGAGATGCCGGTTATTACCGTTTTAGAGACGGTGGTGCCAATATTGATTTAGTTGGGCACCGCGAGCTCACCATCAATGTCCAGGTGTTTTCGCGGCATGCTCATGGGGAAAGTTCTGCACGATTTTTGATCGAAAAAGCTCGATTGAGTTTTGCTAATCCGGTTTATCGTGATGAGCTGCGCAGCGCTGGGCTGATATTTGTTGAAAACCATCCGGTGACATCTTTAAATTTTAGTTTTCAAAATCGAGCAGAGAATAGAGCTGCCTTTGATGTGGTGTTTCGTTTGATCATGCAGGAAAGTGCACCGATCAACACTGCCTATTTCGATTCGCTTGAATTAGAGAATCGCTTATGAGCATCGATAGCATCGTTAAAATTTCCATTGAAACGCAAAGTTTATCCATGGCCCAAAAGGGCTTTGGTGTGCCGCTGATACTAGGTTTTAAGGAAGCAGAGAAGGCAAGCGTGGAGATGTATCGTAATGCTGGCGAATTACCTGATGGCTCTCATGCATCATATAAAATGGCTAAGGCTGTTTTTTCTCAAAATCCTACGGTACCACTCTTAAAGATAGCTTTTGCCAAAAATGGTTTTTCTCTCAGTGAGGCTTTGAAATCCATATTGGATATAGAAAGTGATTTCTATGGTGTGTTACTGAGCCAGACACCAAGCGCAAAGGAATTGAAAGAAGCTGGTGCTTTGCTTGAATCAGGTCGCCTCATTCTAGGTTTTGATGTTGATGCCACCAGCAAGGATATTATCAAAAACCTTAAGAGCGACCGCATTTTTTGCATGCACAATCCAAGTTCAGAAGAATGTTTAAGTGCAGCCTGGATGGGAAAAATGTTGCCAGAAGCTCCAGGCTCATCCTCTTGGTCCTATCAGGATCTTAAACCTGTAGCGCCATATAGCCTCAGCGCGAGCATTGCTGACGAGCTCGATAAAGCACATATCAATCGTTACATCGGCATCAAAGGTGTTGGCGTGACCCTTGATGGAAAAATGCTCAGTGGCCGATTTATCGATATTACCCGCGGCATAGATTGGCTGCATGTACGCATCCAAGAGCGTTTATTTCGCTTACTCATGATCAATAAAAAAATTCCCTACACCTTAAAAGGCATTGATTTGGTGCGCTCTGAGATTTTGGCCCAGCTCAAGGAAGCAATTTATCAGGGTGTGTTAGCCGAAGACCCAGAGCCGATGGTGAGCGTGCCCACCATAGAAGAAGTAAGTGAACAAGTAAGAGGGGACCGCGTGTTGCCTAAAGTTCGCTTTAGTGGGCGATTAGCCGGTGCCATTCATAAGATTGAAATCCAGGGAACCGTTACCGTCTAGAGGAGCGCAAAAAATATGCACGCATTTGAGCAATACGATCCAGAAAATTACTCGGTGATATTTAATGGCATTCCCATCGAGGGCTTTGCTGAAGATGATTTTATCGACATTGAGTTCGATTCTGAAGGTTATCAAGACCAGATTGGCGCTGATGGCCATGTGGTGCGTTATAAAACCTGTGACCAGCGAGCAACCATCACCTTTACATTGATGTCCACGTCACCCAGCAACAAATTGCTCTCGGTCATGTACAACGCTGATATCAAATCCCCCAATGGCATAGGCGTGGGCCCTCTGCTTATTAGAAACACCCAAGGTGCCACTGTGTTTATGGGTACCCAAGCCTGGATCCAAAAGATGCCCAAAACAACGCTGGGCAAAAATATCGGTGACAAAGAGTGGGTGATACGGGTGGCTAAACTTGAAGCATTCATATCTCAATAGGAGCAACACCAACTATGATCAAAACCAAAGAGACCAGTATTGACGGCAAAAACTTTAAAGTGACACAGCTTGGCTATGCTGATGGTATCGAGTTATTGACCAGGATTTTAGCCTTAGCAGGATCCGCTTTTGAGAAAAATGAAGGTAAGGATTCTTTTTCGTTGGCACGATTGGCTGAGAGGCTCACTGCTAATGATTTAAAAATGGTCATCGAAAAGCTCGCTCACCGCACCGTGATCGAACGAGAGCCTGGCTCAGATAAATGGCCCAGGCTTGAGCCCGAAGCGGATTTGGCTGGAGATTATGCTTTGCTGTTTAAGTGGCTTAAATTTGCCTTGGAGGTAAATTATGGTGGTTTTTTTTACGCCGCGGGCGACTTGCTAAAAGGCGCTACCCTAAAAGATCCAGCTCAGGCCAATGCGGTATAAACCCACCGAACATCCCATGGGCTGTGTTTCGCATAGCCATGTCGAATTATTTTCACGTGTCGCCCATAGAAATTGAAGAGCGTTGGTCGGTAGATGATGTGGACTATGCCCATGAGGCACTGGACTACATGGATTATTTGGAATGGGTGCAGACACGCTCTGTTAAAAAATAAAATTAAGCAGCTTTTTTAGTGAACCGAATTTCAAGATGTTTTCCTAGAGCTAGTGCTATTTTTTCAAGAACATCTATCCTAGGCCAATAGTGCCCATTTTCCAGCCTAGCGATAGACGGTTGTTTGGTTCCTATGATTTCGGCTAGCTCTGTTTGGGTTAGGTTTTGTTGCTCTCGTAATTGTTTAACTCTTCGAGCGAGTTTTAGCTTCTCTTGTTCCATATCGAAGCTTTGAGCAAATTCATTGTCTTTGTATTTTTGCTTGATATGTTCATCAATGCTACTTCCCAAATAAGCATTTTTTGTTTTTTTAGGCATAATGACCTCCAATGACAAGCTTCATTCGCTTTTTTGCAACAGAAATTTCCTTTTTAGGCGCCTTTTGACCCTGCTTTTTGTATGCATGCAGCAAAACCATTGTCGGCCCATCAATAACGACGTAAAAAACTCTCTGTGCGTCGATTTTAATTTCCCAAAGTTTTCCTTCAATCTGCCTGCAGGTGACCAATGCTTTATCTAGACCATGTTCTTTAATATCTTTTATGGCTGCCAATACGTAAGCTGCCACTTCACTAGGAAGCTTATCAATATACTGTCTTACTGGCTCTTTGCCTGTTGCTTGTCTAAAATAAACCACATCCATAGCTAAATTACATAACATAAGTGTTATATAAATGCAAGTATTAATTTTTTAACAACCCCCAGATTTTAGGCATCCCATTTGCTCGTCTCGCATTAAAATAGGCGGATCGATTGGGGTCTTTAAAAATGGAAGTACGCAGCCTAGAAGCGGTGTTTGGATTTAAATTCGATGCTAAAAAATTAAAAGAAGCCATCAAATCCATCGATGGTTTTTCAGACAACGTAAATAGCACATTAAATGGCTTAGCTAAGAAGATGCCTCTAGAAGTGGGTGTAAAGCTTAATAAGCACAATCTTAACCACGCTCAAAATCAGATAGAGGATTTTTCATCTAAAGCCCAAAAGGCGCTCAGCGTGCTTGCGGGTTATTTCGCAGTTCAAGGCGTAACATCATTTTTTAGCAGCACGGTTGAAGGCATGGCCAATGTTGCTCGGATTTCGGGTTACCTGGGAATTTCTACCAACGCTTTAGAAGAGATGCGCTATGCAGCCCAAAAGAGTGGGGTAAGCATCGATACCTTGGACGATAGCCTTAAAGAATTGCAGATACGTGCAGTTGATGCCAAATCGGGCAGCGGTGAAGCTGCTGAAGCCTTTAAATATATCGGCATCTCTAGCACTGATGCTAGTGGTCGCATCCGAGAACCGTTAGAACTTTTGGGTGAAGTAGCTGATCGGTTAAAAACTCTTCCTACGCAAAGTGAGCGCATTTGGGTTCTCGATTCCATGCTCGGCGATCAGGGGGCTGAGATGCTCAAGATGTTGGAGAGAGGCTCTGATGGTTTAAAAGCTATGCGCCTTGAGGCTAAAGCGATGGGTATTGCTTTGGATAAGGATGCCGCAGCCCAGGCCAAAGATTTTAGTGAAACCATGGTGAAGCTAAAGTCAGGCCTTGAAGCATTCATCCGCCCTTTGGTGTTATCGCTGCTGCCCACTCTTAAAGGATTTGCCTATATTTCATCTTCAGTAGGAGAGGCCCTTTCAAAGTTTTTTTCCCATACAACGATTCTTCAAACAGCGCTCGCTTCTTTAGGGGTGGTTTTGGGTGTGATTGCCATCAAATCCGCAATCGCTTTTTTGCCTTTCTCTCTTATTGGCGGGGCGATCGCGGCTGTAATCCTGATAGTTGACGACCTTTGGAACGCCTTTAGCGGGGGCGAATCGGTTTTTTCAAATCTATATCAAAGGGCTTTAGATTTTTTCAAGCCCATTGAAAAATGGTTGTTAGCATTGCCTAAAAAAATGTGGGATGGATTGGTAAATGGCATAAGTTCTGCGTTTGATTGGCTTATCGATAAAATAAAGTCCATCGAAAACCTTGTTCCTGATTTCCTAAAAAAAGGTTTTTTCAATGCTACCGCAGAGGTGACTGGCAAGCCTAGCCAATCAAGCAATCAGCGTCATTTAGCGCCACAGATGGCACCTGCATCCAATTCTATCCAAAATCACAGTAATCAAAGTGTCAGTGTAGCGGTCAACGTGAAGACCGGTGCCAACGCTCATGAAATAGGAGGAGAGGTGGCCAAAGCCGTAAAAAGAGAAATGGAGAAAGAGCGTCAAAATGCATTCATGGGGGTAAATCGTTATGCCAGCTAAATATGTTGTCTTTTCTTTTTTGATAGTGGCCTCAAGTGCCTGTCAGCATCTGAGTGAATTTTTCAAACCACTCACACAAACTGTTTTCAAAGCCATTGTTCATGGTGCCATCAAGGGCACAGCTGTTCATTGCGAAAAATCTATCGAGGTGGTGAGCGATAGATGGCAGGTCATGTGCAAGATCGATGATGTGACCGATATTAAATATCGCACCATCAAGCTCAATGACGATGAAAGCAAGTTTGAGATATTGATCGATAAACAAAAAGGCGAAGAGCGAAAAACCATTGCTGCGCCAACTTTCTTTGTAAGCCGCAAACAACCTGCTGAATTGATTGCAGAAAGCCAAAAGTCCCGCCTGGAATTTCGTGTGGAGCGCATAAGGTGAGTGAAGTGCTAGAAAAGATATCGCTCTTTTATTGGGGCAAAAAGCAATCCATCGCTCACATAGAAATCGATGCTGTGATTAAAGAAAGCCATGAACTTAAGGCGAAAATAAGCGAGCATCCAACTGAGATCGGGGAGAGTTTTTGTGATCACGTGCAAAATTTGCCTTTAGAGCTGAGCATGAATGGAATTATCACTAACACTCCCAATAACTTTCTGCTTTTTCCCTTGGTTAAATCTTTGGATAATTTTATATCTGGTGAATCTAATAATTTTGCCTTCATAGCTTATCAGAAACTAGAGAATATATTTTTAAAACGTGAACCCATCAGCATTTCCACATCGCTTAAAGATTATGACAATATGGTTCTCGAATCTTTAAGCATTGAACGTGGGGCGGGAACGACAGAATCTCTTCATTTTCGTCTTTCAGCTAAGCAAATACGCCAGATTAATCAAAAACTGATAGATTTACCCGCGCCAAAAGTAGAAAGAGCTAAACCAAAACAAAGAATGGCTAAGCAAGAAACTAAGACCGCATCTGAACAATCACAAAAATCACTCGATGATTTGAAAAATAAAGTCAGCGACAAAAAATCATCTTTTCTCAAAACTCTCTTTGGTTTTACAAATTAATATGGTTGTTTTAGAAATTCCTCTTTCATCAACGGATCCTCATTTTGAGCAAAAGAACGAAATCTTTGGCCAGAGTTTTATTTTTGAATTTGAGTGGATCGAAAAAGAAAATACCTGGTTGCTGCATATTTTTGATGACACAAATTATCCTCTAGTTTTGGGATTAAAGCTTCAGCCACAATGGCCTCTTTATACATATGGAATGGGGATTAATCGCATTTTGCTCATGCTGATACCGACTAAACCGGGGGCAACTTTAAGTCGTCATAGCTTAAAGACAGATTTTTTACTGGTGGCCCGTGAAACTCTTTGACCGCGTAATAGAACTTAGTGTTGGTAATACCGATATATCAGGCCTTGATATCGTTTTCGAGATTGAAAAAGATTTAAATCCTGAACCAAATCCGTGTCATATTGAGATCTACAATCTCAGTGCCAAAAATCGACAAGTTCTATCAAAAGCAGGCAAAGCGCCAGTCATATTGAAGGCAGGTTATAAAGACAAAGTAGGCGTAATTTTTCATGGCGATATGACCAGCTTGAGACATGAAAAAGATGGACCAACGTGGAAAACTTTTCTAGCCACCGGTGACGGCGCCTTAGCTATACAGACGGCTCGCATTAATAAGAGCTTTACCAAAGGAACTCGGGTAAAAGACGTTATCAAGGAAATTGCAAAACAATTAAAGCTGCCCTGTGATAGCGCTTTAAAGCAGCTGGAAGGTATCGGTGAGACCCTTGCGAGAGGATTTTCCCTTAGCGGCTGTGCCATGGACGAGCTAATCCGCATGCTAGGGCAACACGGTCTTAGCGCTTCAATTCAAAACCAAGCCCTACAGATTATAAAGCATGAGGGTTTTCTTTTGGGCAAGGCTATCAGTTTGACCGCAAACTCTGGCTTAAAGGCAAGCCCAGGAATTGGCAGCGATAAAACTCTTTGTATCAGAGCTGTATTGATGCCTGAGCTTTTACCGGGAACTCAAGTTCATGTAGAATCGCAGACCTTCACCGGTTTTGCCACCATTCAAAAAGTGCGTTTTTCTGGTTCTAATTTTGGTGAAGAGTGGGAAACAGAAATTTTCGGAAAAACGAATTAAGTTTTCTTTTTCTCTAATTCAGAATCAGATTTGAAGAACACCATTAACGAAGCATCTTTTTCAGCCCGTTTCTTTTGTTTCTCTTCTTCTTTGGCTTTTTTGATCTTGTCGCGATGAGCTCGATATTTTTCCTTGCGAGCCTCTTTCATCTTTTCTTTGAGAGCTTGAAACTGTGGATCAGCATCCCGCTTGGCTTTGGCCTTCTGGTAAGCTTCTTTTCGTTTTTGGCGTAGCTCTTCTTTGGTTAACATGGCAACAAAATTATCTTGAATTTTCTTGGGTGCAACCCCCACTTTTTTAGCATCCCTCTTGGGTGCCGCGCTTTATAATGGCGTCCATGAATCAAATACCCACAACAGCACAGCTTATAAAGCAAGCTATAGAAAACCGATTATTGGATGTTCATACAGCTATTATCGGCCGCATTGAGCGTTATGATCATCAAAAGCAGCTCGCTGATATTCAGCCGGTGTTGAAAAACAAAGAACAAGCTTTACCATTGCTGCTTGATGTGCCGGTGCTTTTTCCACGGGCAGGTGGTTTTTTTATTTCTTTACCTATTCAAGCGGGGGATTTTGGGTAGTGTTGCAAACAATGACAGAGTACAAAGAGGCCCCTCCAATAGGTTAACTTACATTTCAAGAATTGGGTCACTCAGTCCAAATTGTCTGTTGATGAACTTTTTAATTGATAGTGAACTTTTATCTATTAAGTGGTAGAGCTGACCTTTGAATAGCATATGCATTGTTTCAATTCCGCGAATTGTGTTGAAGGCTGTCTTGTAAGAGAAATAGCCCATGCTATGCCGTGTTTTCCATTTTATCCTCCTGTGATCCTGCTCTATAATATTATTTAAATATTTGCTTTGCCTAAGTTCCACATTGAGATACTTACCTTCACTTTGAAGTTGAGATAAGGCAGCCGGATATGATGGGTGGCGATCAACAGTTAAAGTCCGTGGTTCAGCGCTCCTGCGTAGCCTTGATAACTTGCCTAAAAATAGCTTGGCAGCTTTTTGATTTCGGGTTTTGCTAAGATAAAAATCAATAGTCTGTCCCCATGAATCGATAGCCCTATAGAGATAGAGCCACTTTCCCTTTACTTTGACGTAGGTTTCATCAAGCTTCCAAGAATCATTTGGTGATTTCAAAAAGTAGCTGGCGCGCTTTTGTATCTCTGGAGCATAGTGCTGAACCCATCGGTAGATTGTTGTATGATCGGCATTTAGACCACGCTCTTTCATCATCTCTTCTAGGTCACGATAACTGACCCTGTAACGAAGGTACCAACGTACGCAAAGAAGGATTGCTTCGCCTTGATAATGCCGCCATTTAAAATCTGATGAAGTGTGTTTTCTCATCCCTCAATATTAGTAAAAATGGAGCCCATTCACAAAATCAGGATTTTTTGCAACACTACCAATTTTCTTTTGCAATTTTCAAACCAATCCTCTATTACACCCCAGAGGCTTATATTAAAACTAAATATGCTCTACAAGGACGGTTTACGTGAGTAAAAATTTGAAAACAAAAACCAATACTTTTAAGTATTTGTTGAGCGCGAGTCAAATCGAAACATTTTCCTCAATAGTATTGTAGAGTTTTTTAAAATCTACTTTGGCAATAGCATTCCAAGAAGTCCCGTTGTAGCTAGCACCGCTATAGCCTGAGCAAAGGTTGTCAGGGGTATCTATGATCCATTTGCGTGTTATGCCATCGCCACCAGTAAATTCTTCTCTTAGGTTAGTGGTTGGATCGTAGTCCATTATGTTACGTCCGAGATTGATATATTTTTGCAGTGTATTAATGGACTTAAATATTTTTTTAAAACTTAAAGACGATATATCGTTGTTATCTTGCCAAAAAATACAAGTTTCTGTGTTACAAAATGCGACCACTTTTTTTCGCGCCCAACAATGGCCGTTTCCGTCTTCAGTAAATATTGTTTGGTAAGTTCTTTGAACTACATAATTTTGTCCATTGGCAGCATGGTGTGAATAAAGGATATCATCCTGTAGTTCAGAAAAAAGCGAAAAACAAAAAAGAAGCGGAATGCAGAAAAAAAAGTATCTTTTTTTTGACATAATTTCTCCAGTATTATGATGTGATTATAGGAGGGTGTTGAGTTGGAAAATAATTTATTGCTTTTTATGGGGAAATTAGAAGGGCTAATCGTTGAGATATATTGCCTGATTTATTTCCTTTTCCAGCTGCTCGCGCTGTTGTGGAATTATTTGAAAAAACACCCAAAAAACCTATGTTATAACTCTCAAAAATTATTTATTGGCCAAAGCTCTAATGATGGAGTCGCTGGTAATAGCTCCTATCATTTTTCCTGATTTATCCTGAATGATCATCGGTCTTTTAGTACGCCCCATAGCACTGATGAGTTCTTTAATGCTTAAATATTCGTGACCTAAAATAATATCATTTTCACTAAAGGTGCCACACTGGAAAAGGGTCCAGGGAATAATTCGCCCCTCAATATCACCACAGATTGAGCGTCGAGGTCGTCCCTGATTATCCAGTAGACAACGAAATGTACCGCCATCATCAAGAAATACAGCACTATGATCGCTATTTGTTTGAAGTTCATTCATGTTGGTCATGATCGTGTGGGCGCGCAGAAGTTGGGTGTGATCTGCATGCTGTAAAAATTCTCGGACATATTTATTTTTGGGATGGGATAATAGTTCTTGTGGGCGATCCACTTGAATCATTTTCCCCTCATGCATAATGGCAATGCGTGAAGCAATTTTAAAAGCTTCGCTTAGATCATTGGTGACAAAAATAATAGTTTTTTTGAGATATTTTTTCATGTGCAACAGCTCTTGTTGCAACTGGCATTTTAACAGTGGCTCCAAACTAAAAAATGGTTCATCCATCAATAGTATAGGAGCGTTGGTTGCAAGGGCTCGAGCTAGATTGACCCGTTGTTGCATGCTGCTCGATAAATCTTTGGGGTAGTGGAGATAGTAATCACTCAAGCCAAGTAATTTGAGTGTTTCGTAAGCCCTTTGTTCTCGTTCAGATTTTTTAACACCAGCAATTTCCAAACCCAAACTGACATTTTCTAAAATGTTTTTCCACTGAAAAAGAGCCGATTTTTGTAACACCATAGAAATATATTGAGTTCGGATGAGGCGCAACAACTTGGGTTCAGCGCCAGCTATTGAAAAATGCTTTGGCTGTGGATTATGAACACAAATATTAACAGCGCCTCTGGTGAGAGAAATTAATCCGTTTATTGCTCGCAAAAGTGTTGATTTGCCCGCTTCAGACTCCCCCATGATGACAAAAATCTCACCTTGATCGACGAATAAATTTACACCCTGTAATGCGATGGTATTGGATGTTTGGTTTTTTATTTGTTTGCGATCAACACCTTGATCCATGAGGGCGAGGGCCTGAGGCGGTGATGGTCCAAATACAATATCAAGGTTAGCTATGGTAATGGTGTGCATGATAGGTCTCAATCCTTTCCGTTAAAGGATTTCGGCAGCATATAAACAATGTTACTTGTAAAAACTGAAGCATGCTTAAAGTGTGTATCTAAACAGAGCAATTTTTCATAAATAGAACTGATTTTGTGCGCAGAGGCTCATGTTTGGCCAATATACTACGCTCTTTTACCCCCCAAAAAAAATTACTCCAGGCAAAATTGCTTGATACTATCAATAAGGCTGTTATGAAGGGGCAAAAAGGAGTGTTGGATAATTTATTAAGCCCTGGTGGTGCTGGGTGGAATGCCCTAGAGGCAATAGATGATTAACCCCCACAGCGCCTAACATAAAAATGAACTATTTTGAAGACTGTTTGTTTAGCTCAATAGCTGGGCAACTCTTTGCTCATCGACGTAATGCTGCCTTACATCGCCTAATGCGTGAGGAAGAATAAATTTTAATCCTTGATGATCTCGTTTTTTATCGTGGGACATTGCCAAGATAAGCTCCCCTTTATCGATATTTTTAGGAAGCGCTGATGGCAAGTGATATTTTTCTAAGAGCGTGAGCAACTCTGGACGGAAGTCACTTTTTAGAAAACCTAAATTGTATGAAAGTTGAGTTGCTAAAACGAGTCCTATTGCTACTGCCTGGCCATGCTTTAGCCGATAGTCGGTGATTTTTTCAAGAGCATGGGCAAAGGTGTGACCTAAGTTTAAGCAAGCGCGAATATTTTGTTCGGTGGGATCGGCAAATACAATTTCAGTTTTAACGCGCACTGCTCTTTCAATAAGCAAGCTTGACTCTATTGGGGCAGCAGCCAAATCTTCAAATAGTTGAGCATCACCAATAATGGCGTGTTTAATTATTTCAGCCATACCGCATGAATATTCTTCGCTAGGCAAAGTCTTAAGGATAGTACTATCAATGATAACTGCATGAGGATTGTGAAAAGCACCCACCAGGTTTTTACCGAACTTGGTATCAATACCAGTTTTACCGCCTACTGATGAATCGACCATAGCTAATAATGTAGAGGGTATTTGAATGATGGGAATTCCTCGCATAAAAGTAGCCGCAGCAAAGCCTGCTACATCACCAACATTACCTCCACCCACGGCTAAAATTATTGTTGAGCGATTGCATTTTTGCTTGAACATTTGCTCATGAATATGGTGGATACTTGTAAAATTTTTATTTTCTTCACCGTCTCTAATAGTGATGATGGCGGCATCATCATTTTTATTTATCTGGTCGATAGAGCTTTTTAATGTGATGGCAAGATTATCGCTGCTAACAATAATTTTTTTGTAATTTCTAAAACCCAAAGCCATTATTATTTCGTTGATTTTTTCTATTGATTTTTCTCTGATAAAAATCGGGTAATTTCTCTGCGTGCTTTGAACTTTGATAGTTTTTAGGTGAGAAATTTTTTTTAACGAGTCGTATCGATCGATAATTTCTAAACAAGTCTGTTCCTTGTCTTCATGATTCACGTCAATCGTGTGAGAAAAGTTCATATACAGCGGGCGTCTGAATGTATAAAGATTTTTAAGGCGCAGGTTTTCTTCTTGAGAGTTGTGCATTCCTAAGGGCCGCTTGGTTGATTTTTTCAGCCTTTTTGAAATCAGCGCAAAAGATGCATCAAGAAAGAATAATTCGCCTAAAGCTTGTAAGATAGTAAGGCTTTCAAAAAAAGTTGGGGTGCCGCCGCCACACACGATAATAGAATTTTTTAAGTTGGCGAGTTTTTTAAGCATTTGAAGTTCTAAAGAACGAAAATAAAGCTCGCCTTTTCGGGCGAAAATTTCTTTGATGCTTTGCTGCTGTTCCTGCTCTATCAAGCTATCGAGATCATAGAGCGCTAAGCCAAGCTTTTGTGCCAACATAGCGCCAACGCGCGATTTGCCACAGGCCATAAAACCACAAAGTATTATGTTATTAGCTATCATAATTAAACCGCCAAGGATTTTTTTTCATAGTGAGCTCGCCAAGCTTGGCCTGATGCGTATGCTCAAAGGCTTTTAACATAGCTAAGCGATGATCACCGCCAATTTTGTCCATCAGGGCATTGAGTAAAACCACACTCATCACAGCTTCACCAATGACAGCTGCTCTTTGTACGGCGCAAAAATCACTGCGCTCATAAACAGTGAACGCAGATTGATTGCGGTTTAGATCAACACTTTTGCGTGGAGTAAGTGTGGTGCTGATAGGTTTCATGTAGGTGCGCACTACCAGAGGCATGCCATTGGTCATGCCACCTTCAAGCCCTCCGGCTCTGTTAGAAGTGCGCTTAATTTTTTGTTCATCAATACTAAACTCATCATGAACCTGAGTGCCCATGAGCTGAGCATTTTTAATGCCTTGGCCAATTTCAACAGCTTTCATAGCTGGAATACTCATCATGGCTGCTGCAATAATTCCGTCAAGTTTACGATCGTAGTGAACATAGGATCCTAAACCAGGAATCAAGCCCAAAGCTACAGTTTCAAAAATACCTCCGAGGGTATCTTTGTTTTTCATTACTTGATTTATATGAGTTTTAATTTCATCGATGCGGCCACGATCGCTAAAGGCAAATTCATTGGCGAGAGAGTTTTGATAGGCCAATAGATAATCTTCATCGTTAAGGAAATGATCAGTTGCAGCATTTATTGGGCCAACACTTGTGACATAGGCCATGACTTTAATACCGAAATGAGAAAGTATTTGTTTGCAAAGACTTCCAGCAGCTGTTCGTATGGCGGTTTCTCGTGCTGATGCGCGCTCTAAGGATAATCGTAAGTCATCGTGATGGTATTTCATGGCAGCAGCAAAATCAGCATGGCCAGGGCGAGGAGCCACCATCGGCTCAATGGCCTTATCTTGCCAGTTTTTATAATCGAGATTGATAATCTCTAATGCTACGGGAGCGCCTGTGGTTTTATTTTCAACAATACCAGCGCTTATATGGACTTCATCCTTTTCGATCTTCATGCGACCGCCACGGCCAAAACCTTGTTGTCTTCGCATTAAGTCTTCATTGATTAAATTTTTATCAATGACAAAGCCTGCAGGGAGTCCCTCAATAATGCACGTTAATTTAGGCCCATGACTTTCGCCCGCAGTGAGAAATCTAAGTGTAGCCACATTAACCTCTTTTTTTATGTTTAATTATTTAGTTAAATGAGCCAGTTAAAAGTATTTTAAGTAGCTTTGATTGAATAGTTAATATTTGTGTTTTAATTTGTTTTTCATGCTTTTCTTCGGGTAGTACCATGTCACGACTATGTCTGTATATGATAATTGCTTGGTTGTCATCTTGTGGTGGAAACAAGGGAAGGTATGAAGAGGAACTTGATCAACTTAGGTTAATGGTCAACAGCGTCAACGCACAGATGAGTACATTAGGCTTTCCTGTAAATACTGATACAGTTAGTTTAGCCGTTGAAAATGCCAGCGCTATGTCATCTTGGTTCAATGATATTAGAGATGAGTCCAGACAGGAAAATAAAAATTATGTAGCTAGTGCTCCTCCTAGGCGTGATGATAAAGATTCGAGATTAGCTTTTTATGATCCCAACACTAAAACCTTGGTCTTTCGAGATGATGTTCTAGACAAAATTTCAAATGCTTACTTGGCTCATGAACTGGCGCATATTTATCAGGATCAGCGGTGGGGTCTAAAAAATATTTGGCGCAGCTATCAGGATGCTCCATCCCCAGAACTATTTAACATTACTCAATATATGATTGAAGGTTATGCGGAACTTGTGAGAAAAGCCTATGAACAAAAATATAGCGATAATAGCAAAGAGGCCGCTCACTTAAGTTTTGGTTTAGAAAAATTATTTAGAAATGAATGTGTTGTGTGTAGGCAAGGGCAGTCAGCTCAAAATTTACCCTATACCTTGGGTCTAAAATTTTTACTACATCAGTACCAAGAAGGTGGTTGGCCCTTGGTAGAACACTTTTTAAAAACACTTCCAGCATCGACTGAGCAGATTTTACATCCAAGCAAGCTCAAGAAAGATAGCCCAAAGCAGGTTAGTTTTCCCTTGTGGAAAGAAAATGGCAGAAATGCAGAATTAATTTTAGATGCTCCCATGGGAGAAGCGTCTTTGCTGAGTAAACTTTTATCGTTGGGAGTACCGAATTTCAAAGCTTTTAGAAGTGCCAGCGGTTGGGATGGAGATCAAGCTCAAATTTATCTCACCAATAAAGGAGAGAAGGCAATGCTGTGGCGCATTGTGTTTGATAGAGAAATGGATGCCAAACAATTGGCTGATACACTTGAACATAATAAAGATGCAGGCCATGTTGAGCGCGTTGGTAGAGTTGTTGATTGGGTAAGCTCAAGTAGTCCAGGTTTAATCGCCAAACTAAAAATATTTTTAAGCAAACATCCTCAAGAGTTTGGCGAAAATTATCATGATAGCGCATCAACTGAAATGGTAGAACTCAAAGCCGTTGAAAGTGGAGTGCAATTTTTTAATTATCCAAATAGAGCGAGGATTGTCATTGGTCCTAAGAAACATTAGAAGAGAATTCGTTAAATATTTTTAAAAAGCCTCTAAAAATTTTCATCTGAAAATTCAAGGGAATTATGTCAACCATCAAAATATATCCACAAAAAAATATAACCGGCTCCACAAAAATACCCGGAGATAAATCCATTAGCCATCGAGCACTCATGTTTGCTGCGTTGGCAAAGGGTACAAGCGAAATAGAAAATTTATTAGAGGGACATGATTGTATGGCCACGCTGCAAGTTATGCGTGCTTTGGGCGTGCATATTGAGCTTAAGCAAGAAAGTTGGTTGGTGCATGCTCGTGGAGTTCAGGCTTTACTTGAACCTACATCGGTGCTTGATTGTAAAAATTCTGGAACGACTATTCGTTTGATGGCGGGCCTTTTATCAGCTATGCCCTTCATGTCTATATTAGACGGAACAGACCAGATAAAATCCCGCCCCATGGATAGAGTAATTGAGCCGCTTAGAGAAATGGGGGCTCAAATTTTTGGTCGAGCTCAAAATCGTCTTGCTCCATTAGCAATTGTTCCTGGACAATTAAAAGGTACTTGTTACGAACTCAAAGTAAAAAGTGCTCAAGTAAAAAGTGCATTGATACTTGCTGGACTTTTTGCATCTGGCGAAACAGTGATCAATGGAACACGATCTACCAGAGACCACAGTGAGAGACTGCTGTCTTTTATGGGCGCAGATATTCATGTGAATGATGACAGTCTTAGGATTGCTCCGCTAAAAAATGATTTGCACGCTTTTAAAATGAAAATTCCTGGAGATATTTCTTCTGCTGCATTCTTGTTAGCGGCAGGTGCTCTTCTTGCTGAGTCGGGGATAGTGCTCAAAGAGGTGGGAGTTAATCCTACTCGTACGGGGATTGTTGATGCGCTACGCATGATGGGTGCTTCAATCGATTTACGTTGTCCAAAAGAAAGTGCTCATGAGCCAATAGCTGATATTCATATTAAAAAAAGTAAACTTCATGGAACTCAATTTTTTGGGGAGCATGTGGTGCGCATGATTGATGAAATTCCTCTGCTTGCTTTGATTGCTACCCAGGCTCATGGCGCAACTATCATCAAAGATGCTCAAGAGCTTAAAGTGAAAGAATCAAATCGCATCACAAAAACTGTGGAACTTTTATCGTCCTTGGGAGCAGATATTAAGGAAAGCGATGATGGCATGAAAATTATTGGGCCAACTCCACTTAAGGGGGGAAAAGTTTCAAGTTTTGGTGATCATCGTTTAGCAATGATGATGAGCATTGCAGGGTTGATAGCCCAAGAGCCAGTGGTGATTAAACAGGCCCACGTGAGCGACGATAGTTTTCCCGGATTTTACGATTGCATAAGTAAACTTGGAGGAAAAGCTGAGGTCTTAGATGATTAAATCATTGGTGGGATTGATAGGTTGGCCGCTTTCTCACAGCCTGAGTCCGGCTATGCATAACGCAGCATTTAGATATTTAGGTCTTGAAAAATGGATGTATGTACCTTTGCCGGTGTCAAACTCAGACCAAATAAAAGAAGCATTGTATGGGCTAAGAGCGCTAGGATTTTTTGGGGCTAATGTCACTGTGCCTTACAAAGAAACAGTGCTGCCATACATGAATAGACTCAGTCCGAGCGCCAAAGCAATTGGAGCCCTAAATACCATCTCGATAGATTCTCAAGGCGATCTTGTAGGATACAACACCGATGGAGATGGTTTTATCTGTGATCTTCATGAGCAGGGTATTGATGTAAGTTCAATGAATGTTTTGTTATTGGGGGCGGGGGGGGCAGCTCGTGCAGTCGCTCATGCTTTGCTCGCCAATGGCTGTACACGATTAAGTATTGTCAATAGAACTTATTCACAGGCAGATTCTCTTGCTCAATTTTTAGTTTCTAAGTTTCCTCAATCTCATCTTGCGGCGGGAGAATTTACTAAGCTCACAATTGAAAGAATGCTTCCTGCAGATTTGGTGATTAATGCCACGAGTGTTGGACTTGATTCTCTGTCTGGAGCGATGCCGTGGGACAAAAGTATAAAATTTAGCAAAAATCAAATAGTTTACGACTTAATTTATAATCCATCGCAAACAGAATTTTTGAATAAAGCTCAAAGGGATGGAGCGCAGGTTATCAATGGATTAGGAATGCTTGTCCAGCAAGGAGCGTTGGCGTTTAAAATTTGGACAGGGCGCGATGCACCTTTGCAAATAATGAGAGATGCTGCTTTGGGGGCTTTATCGATAAAAAAATAAATTGACCGCACAACAAATTGTCCAAAGTGCCGATGACAATAATAAAACTCCATTATTAGTCGGAGGGCAAAAAGTGAATAAAATGTTGCGGGCTATTTTGTTGTTCTCAATTGGATTTTTTTGTTTTCAAGCCATGACACAGAGCTTCTTTGAAGACGAGTTTAAACGTATCAACCGCATTATTATCAATACCTTTTCTCCTAAAGTTGCTAAAAAAAATGCAGAAATTGAGCTGAAAGAAATTTATGAAGGCTATGGGGGAGCATTTAAGGTTGATTCAGTGCGTAAGCCCTTAGGAGAAAATCGTTACATTGTGACTCTCACTGGAGAAGGAGCAGAAAATGCTAATACTCTTGCTATTCGTGCTCTTTTTGCATGTCATGAAATGGGCCATATACTTGGTGGTGCTCCATTTCAATCAAAGAGACTTGCTGATTGGTCATCGGTTGAAGGGCAAGCTGATTATTGGGGAGCGAGTGAATGTATGTGGCTTTATATCAACAATGAGCAGTCTCGGGTTGTTATTCATTCATACGAAGAAGAGCAAATTAAAGCGTGCAAAGAACATTATGAATCAGAAAAAGATCAATTGGGGTGTTTACGAATTTTGTCAAGCATCGATGCCTTGGTTGCTCACTGGAATTTAAATCGTGAAGAAGATAAAAAGCTGAGTTTATTTGATACAGATCCAACTGTGGTAACGAAAACTTTGGAAAAACATCCGCCAAAAGCCTGCAGAATACAAACCATGGTTAATGGTGCTCTGGGAATGGAGCGTCCAACGTGCTGGTTTAAATCATAAAGCAAGCTTGGCGAACAGAAATTACTTGTTTATACAACGCTCCACCTTGAGCGTTTTTTTGTGAGAAATTTTTTTATGTATAGATTAAAAATATTATTTTTATCGCCCTTCGCTGTATTACTTATGGTTGCCTCTTTAAATGCGTCTAGTGAAGCAGAAGAGTTTTCACAAGTATATAAAAGCAGAGAAATAGAAAATATTAGCAAGTTAAAACAAGCAAGCGATAGGCGATACTGCACTATTGCCAAAGTTGTTCATAAAAGTTTCTTTGATTTTTATAGTATGGAAGTTGAGGGAGATTTTTCTTGTATAGAAGATTATGAAATCGTGAAAATAGAATTTAGGGCAAAAAAATCTCAACAGGAAATAAATAATAAGAGTTTAGAGTTACACCCAAGCATGAAAGATATTATCGCTCCTGAAAAAGATTTTATAATCGAGTTTGTTAACGATCTGATGGAGCAATTTGTTTCTCCTGAACAAAGGCTTAGGATTAAATCACGTGTTTCCTATGAAGACTCGAGCCACATAGGTGAGCTGTTAGGCCCCCTAGAGCCGGATTATCATCGTGTATACCTGGCCTGGCATTCTTGGTGTCCGTTTATGTAATGTTTGTAAAAAATAAGAGCTTAGTTCTCAAGCTCATAAACTATGAGCCTTGATGAGAAAGAATTTGTTTTAAAAGATCTTTTCTTTTATCGCCATAAATTCTTTCAAGGGTAGCATCCCGTCCACATGCCTTTCGATAATTTTGATAAGCGCTTGGATTGCTATTGCAATAGTTTTGATGATAATTTTCCGCGGCATAAAAATCTGACTGCACTTTGATTTGTGTAAGGATTTCTAAGTTTGGATAATTTTCTTTTAGCCAATGAGTAGATTTTTCAATTTTTTCTTTTTGAACGTCGTCTTGGTAAAAAATTACGCTTTGATATTGGCTGCCGGTGTCGCAAAATTGTTTATCTTTTACAGTGGGATCGATACTAAGCCAAAAAAATTTTAAGAGCGTATCAAAGCTTATAATCTGTTCGTTGTAATGAACTTCTATGGCTTCAACATGGCCTGTAGTTCCTGTGCAGACTTGTTTATAGCTGGGGTTTTTTATTTGACCTCCCATGTAGCCTGAAACAATTTTTAAAACGCCGGGGATTTTATGGAAATCAGCTTCTACGCACCAAAAACAACCGCCGGCAAAATAGGCGATATTTTCTTGGGTAGTGGAGAAAAGATTTAAGTAATCGCCATAGCCTTCTTTGGCCATATTTTTTTTGGGCACAAAGCGCAATGCCGCTGAATTGATGCAATAGCGTTTGCCACTTGGTTGAGGACCGTCATCGAATACATGGCCTAAGTGCGAGTTAGCATTCTTTGAACGCACTTCAGTTCGAATTCTTAGCAACTTATAATCGGGTTTTTCTATAATATTGCGAGAGTCCAAAGCTTGATAGAATGAGGGCCAACCAGTTTTAGAGTCATATTTATGTAGGGAACAAAAGAGAGCCTCACCCGAAACAATATCAACATAAATACCCTCTTCTTTGTGGTTCCAAAATTCATTGTTAAAAGGAGGTTCTGTGCCATCGCACTGGGTGACTTCATATTGTAAGGGAGTAAGTTTGTCTGATTTATCACTCATAATCGAAGCTCTTAAAAAAGGTTATGTGGCAAAAGAGGACAAGCCTTTCAAAAATATCAGTGTTTGCTAGAATTTTCGATGATGAATTTCAAATAGTATTTCATTGGGCAAAATAAGTGATGTGTCCCATTATAGTTATTTGCAACAGAGCCAACTTTGTGTTCTAAAAATTCGTATCAACATTAAAGAGTGCAATTTCAAAGAATAATAAGTTTTACTGCTAAGGACACATAAATCTTTGCTTGAGCTCCTGTTTAGCATCTACAACAGTTCTTGTTCTATTACCCTTAGGATTAAATTTAGAATCAATTTTAAGCTCAACAGCAATGGGAGCTCCTTTTAGGCGTTCATTCAACAGATGGCACACAGGTGCGTGGTAATTCTGCTTAAAAAATTCATCCTTGAGCAAGGAGAGATTTTCTAATATTTCCACGTAGGAAAAAAAAGGAAAAGTTGCAAACTGATTCATATCTGGAGAAGAGTAGTCTTGATTTGACTCCGCCATAAAGGATCCATAAAAATATATTTAAAACCCTTATGATCTTTCTTGATAAGCAAACTTGTAGCGTGAAAAATCATGCCAACAGAATTTAAAGCCAAAGAAATAGCTAAGTGCTGATCTTTTGAATTTGTTCCTAAGGAAAAATTATAGAGCTCTTCAATATTTTTATTAGCTTGAGGCCAACTAAAGCTATCGTTAATCAAAGTTGCCGCATCAAAAATCTCATCATTTGATAAGTTTTTATTTTAAAAATAAAAAACCCAGCGATAAAGCTGGGCTTTTTTGTTAATCAAAGTTCTTTAATTTTTAATTAGTTGTTTTGGTCTTCTTGCGCTTTGCATGCTTCTTCAAATTTTTTGCTCAGAGCAACAACTGCGAAAATCCAAATAACAATGAAGATTGAAAAGATAACAGTAAGATGAGGAACCACTGCGCTCAGCGGTCCAACTAAGGCAAAAAGAGCGATTTGGATATATCCACCACCGGATTTACCAAAACGATTAGCAACAACGTCTACCGCAGCTTTACCTCGCATCTTGGATTCGTCATCGAGAGGAATGTAAGCCATTTCTTTGGTTGGATCAAACAGAGCATATTTAATACTCTTGCTCAAAACATTTTGCGATAGACCAATCAGCACACCCAAAAAGAGCGGTGAAATACCAAAAGCAAGACCCAAAGGAGAAACAAGTTCAGGTGAAAGTACGCATAGGAAGAACAATACTCCTGTGGCTCCTAGCACAACTGGTGTGGCGAGTGCAGCGAAACGCCATCCTAATTTTCTCACTAAAATGGAGCCAACAAAAATAGCAATGATAGTAGCAATACCGGTAGAAGTAGAGAGATAGCCCATGAAAGCGGTGTATTCATTTCCAGTAGGAAATTGTTTTCCAACCTGTCCTTTCCATGTAACTTCCACAAAGTTGATAGTGATTCCGTAGCAAATCACTAAGAGTGCAATCAATCCAAGGTACTTAGAACGGATAAGGTGTTTAATACCGTCCATGACAGAAAGTTTAAGCTTGGTTTTCTTAGGCTTTTGTTTTCTTTCAAGAGCAACTTTTTCTAAGTACTCATCATTGAAAACATATTTATTTAAGTAGAAATAAATAGCCAAAACCAGGAAACCACAAAAAGTCATTACGGCTGTTAAGTAATTTATGGAGACGCCCCAAGGATCTACCCCTTCTGGTAGTCCCTTACGAACTTGTGAAAGCTGATTAACTACAACACCAGAGAGGGCCGTGAAAACATTTGCCAACAAGTAAAAGTGAGGATAAAAGCGTTTGGCATCGGTGACACGGATTACATCGTTAGCGAATTGCCAAAACATCAATGCAGAAACTGCGGCTCCCCATAACTCTGACATCGTATAAAACAAAGAAAAGGTCCATACTCTATAGACATCCACCAAGCCTCTTAGTCCGCTAGGAAGAAAAGCTTGAAGCTTGTCAGCGCTTTCTGTTGGATGAAGATAGGGGTGAAGAGGGTAGAGTACTGCGGCAAAGAAAACGAAGAATGCCAAAAAACCACCAATGATGGTGTAGAAAAGAGCTCGTTTATTGAGCAAGCTTGAGAGTTTTGCGTAGATAAAGAAGAAAACCAATGCCATTGGTAATACAACAGCACCTTTTAAGTATGGAATGATTTCCGAGGAGCCCGTGGCTGTAATCACCAAGCCATCTTTCATGTTTCGGGCTACGGTGTAGTTGAATAGAATCAAACCAACCATGCTTGCCATCGGCAACCAAATTTTATGTTCGTTCCCATAGATGGGCCAAAGTAAATCACGTGCCTTAGAGGCAAAGGATTTTGATTGTACTGTATCGTTCATGAATTAACCTGTTAATTTATATAATTCGATTTAGTTATCGCTGCTAAAATTTAGAGCCCGTCCTATATAGCATTACTACGGCAGGAAGGCTATGGGCAAATAATATAAACTTAGCGAAAAAAATATAAGAAAAGACTTTTATTTTATTAGGTTTAACTCCCGGAAAAAAAACGAAAATTTATCCTGAAAGAACATAATCCCTTGTTTGGGAAGTAAAAAAAGTTGTTTTAGGAATATCAGCGGTGCAAACCTTATTGATTAACTCAGCGAGATCATTCATTTCTTTCTTTTTCATGATCTTTTTACTAGAAAGAAAGGGCATAAAAATTAATTACTCGATAAAACGAGAGAAAATAAATAATTGAGGGAGCTTTATGGCGCCACGAAAAAAAACATCGACTACTGCTGCGAAAAAAACTACCACAACAGGCAAAAAGGGAGTGAAAAGAAAGCCTGTATCTACTTTGTTGAAATCATTGCCTGAAAGTGTTGAGCATATTCAGATCGTGCAACAGGTCGCAGGGGTGTTGGAAGAACTGCAAACCCGCGTGTGCGATGTTAAGGATGAAGCTAAAAAAGAACTCAACAAGCTTATGAAACTCTATGAAGGAAATTACAAAGGCTTGGAGAAAAAAGTACATCAAGTTACCACTGAGGCTAAAAAGCAAGCTCAGATGAGCATGATTCACCTCTTACAAAAATGGCATGAGCACAAAGAAAAGCTTCCACAACCTTTGACCAAAGAAATAGAAAAAATTATTGAGCAGATTGGGACCGCTGCGCAAAAAAGAGTAGTTCGAAAAAATGCTGCTACTAAGCCCGCTAAAAAGACAACAACTCCCCGAAAGACATCCGCAACAAAACGAACCACTTCTTCTGCTACAAGAAAAAAAACTGCCGCGGTGAAGAAAGTGAAGGCGTCGACTGTTAGAAAAACAAGTACTTCTTCTAATCTTACTCCGGGTAGTGAGTCGTAATTCTTTGAAATCCAACTGTAAAAAAAGAGCCTTCATGGATATCTAGTGAAGGCTCTTTTTGTAGGACTTTTTATGCGCGCATGGCAAATAAATAAAAATTTCGGACTTGATAACTTTCAGCTTGTTGAGCGGACTGATTTGAGGCTTGAACCCCATCAGGTTCGAATAAAGACTAAGGCATGTTCATTAAATTTTCGTGATTTAATGGTGATCAAGGGGGCGTATAATCCAAAGCAGCCATTGCCTCTGGTACCAGTTTCGGATGGAGCTGGTGAAATTGTTGAAGTTGGATCTTTAGTCAAGAATTTTAAGGTTGGTGATAAGGTTTGTGGAACATTTTCCCAAAATTGGGACTATGGCCGTGTTGGTGAATTCGCTCAAAAATTCACACTTGGAAGTCCAATCGATGGAATGCTGAGTGAGTCAGTAGTACTAAGCGAGCAAGGGATTGTTAAGTATCCTTCTTTTTTGAGCTTTCAAGAGGCGGCAACTTTGCCCTGTGCTGCGCTGACGGCTTTTAATGCTATGACTCAAGAGTCGGATTTTAAAGCAGGAGATACCATTCTTATTGAGGGCACTGGTGGGGTATCACTGTTCGCTTTGCAATTTGCTAAGAGACTGGCTATCAACAGCATTGTTATTTCTAGTTCCGATGAAAAACTTGAAAAGGTTCGAGAGCTTGGCGCTAGCCATACGATTAACTACCTCAAAGATAAGGATTGGGACAAACAAGTTCTTTCATTGACTAATGATCAGGGAGTGGATGGTGTTATCGAAGTAGGCGGTGCAAAAACAATCAATAAAGCGCTTGCATGCGTAAAACGAGGCGGCTTTATTGGGGTTATTGGAATTTTGAGTGGTACAAGTCTCGATTTTGATCTCATACCAATTTTAATGCGGCAAATCAGAGTGCATGGGATATTTGTGGGATCAAAATCGATGTTTGTGGCGATGAACAGGGTGATTGAGCATAGCAAACTTCATCCTGTGATCGATAAGGAGTTTAGCTTTTTAGAAGCACCTTTAGCCTTTCACTACATGGAATCGGGCGCCCATTTTGGCAAAATCGTCATCAATATGGAGTAAGTTCTAAGATTCTTTAAAAGAGGTTGTGGTTTTTTGTGGAGCCACTAATACTTTGCTAACAAACTTAAAAAAATTTTAATACTAACCCCAGAAATTAACTAGTCTTTTAATTTCTGAACGCCCGTAGCAAAGCGAGGACTAGGAAGAAATTAAGGGAACCAGTTAATTCCTGGAATTGGTATAAGTTTTATGGTGGCAAGCCGTCATAAATTCAAAGGAGATAGGCTGTGGAACAAACTTTATCTCACGATTTTAGAACCCATAAAGAATCTCTACTGCATTTGCTGCGCAATTTTTCTGTTGAGCATCGTGAAGTTACTTTAGCAAGCGGACAAACAAGTTCTTTTTACTTGGATTGCCGCCAAATTTATTTTCGGGGCGAAGCCCACTTTTTGATCGGTGAAATTTTTTGGCAAAAATTAATTGAGATTGAAAAAAAACATGAATGTTTCATGAGCGCGTGCGGTGGAATGGCTATGGGATGTATTCCTTTATCTTTGGCGTTATCCGCGGCAGCATTTAGGAGAGGGCGAGAATTGCCGGGATTTGCTGTTAGAAAGGAAGCTAAAGAACATGGCATGCAGTCGATTATTGAAGGAAGTAAATGTCTTAAGCCTCACTCTCAGGTAGTGATCGTTGAAGATGTGGTTACAACCGGAGGATCAGCTCTCAAGGCTATCGAACAATTGCGCACTATGGGTATGGTGGTGCATCACATGTTAGCCATAGTTGATCGGAATCAAGGTGGAAAAGAGCGTCTTGCCAAAGAGCATGTTGAACTTGAATCTATATTCAATCTCAATGATATTTTGGAGTAAAGTTGTGTGGGTTTTGATGAATGAGCGTTATCGCCGAGAGAAAGAGCAATTTAATTTGAAAGAAAGTTGTGAGGACTGTCGGCATTTTTTTAAAAATAATTCTGCGTGCGCCATGCTTTATCCTGTAGAATCTCATCGACAAGAAAGTTTTACGATGGCAAAAGACGGCGAGAGAATATATTTTTGCAAGATGTTTGAGGTAGAAGATGCTTAAAAAAATTGAATCGGAACATGCTCCTAAGGCTATAGGCCCATACTCTCAAGCTATTGTTGCTCAAGGCGCAAAGATGGTTTTTGTCTCAGGGCAAATTCCAATGGACCCTCAAAGTGGAAAAGTAGAAGCGCAGGGAATTGCTGAGCAGAGTAAAGTGGTTTTAAAAAATCTGCTCGCTATACTTAAAGAGGCGGGAGTTTGCCAAAACTATGTGGCCAAAACCACAGTTTATCTAAAAAGCATGGATGATTTTGTGCAGATGAATGAAGAATACGAAAAAGTATTTTGCGAGCACAAACCTGCAAGAGTATGTGTTGAGGTTGCCAGGCTTCCAAAAGATGTTTTGGTAGAGATCGATGCAATCGCGGTAATTTAGATTAAGCTTTGAAAAAATAAAATTTTAACTCACTCTCATGTCGGGTGAGTTTTTTTATGTGGCCCAAAAAGTGTTTTATGTGACTGCTCAATGATAGCGTGCTGTTTAACAACTTTGCTCTAGGAGGATTTTTATGTCGATATACCAATTAGTAGCGAGTAAAAAGTTACACAATTTTTTGTCTGTTTTGTTTACAGCGTGTCTTTCTAGAAGTTGAGCAAAAATTGTGTGAGTAATTGTTATTTATTTAAATAATAGCGCCGGTATTGACTGTTAGTAGCTAATCTTAGCTATGTTATTTGATAATTTTCTCCCTTGGCACCTGAGCGACAAAAAGTGATTAGTGAATAAAATTATCAAGCACTGACCCTGATTTTCATCTGGAACAGAGCTCTCCTAACAAAACTCATCGTCCCACTCTTCTAAATAAAAATTGCAGTTTTGTCCTACATAGATGCCTCGTTGGTCCATAAAAAAACCTGTCGCAATAAGGACACCAGCAGCGGAAAGCTTCATATGGAATTGCCGAGGGTTAATTATATTTCGATCGAATTCAAAAATGGCATCCTTTACTTTTTGTTGATCAAAAGTTTTAGCAATCACAAGCTCGTAATCTGAAGGAAGAGAGTAAATAAAAAATCTTCCATCTTGAAAATAAAAAACATGTTCTTTTCTGATGAAATCTACACTTACTCTTTCAACATTCATGTCCTTAAGAGCTCGCGAAAAATCCGCAAATGAAAATTCTTGATTCATCATTTTGTCGCAGAGTTCTTTTATCGATTGAAACATGCTTTTTCCCTGAGATATTAATTTTCAGAGGGCAAAACTAAATTTGGCAGGCAAAATTGGAAATACCCCTAGGAGTATGCTCATAAAATTATTCTGGCGCTACAGAATAATTGTCAGCCCTCATTGGAAGAAAAAATAATTAGTGTTCTTCTAAGTATGTATTTATATGTTGCCAACGCATTTGAGGGATATATCGAACCTTATTGGTTTGCCAGAACGGTGAAAAAGCCTAGCTTGCATAGTGCTAAAGTTAAGCATAAAGCTTAAAGAATAAGCTTTATTACTTTGTTCATTATCATAGGCAATTTGTCCGATACTTAGAGCATGAGCCATTTCTTGGTCGCTTAGAGAAATGGAATTTTTAACTACGCTCCCTGCTTGATCCCAAAATCCAAGACTATTTTCTCCCATGTAAGTGAAGGAAATATCATAGAATGTATCAGGTTCCATGCCTGGTTCAATGTGGTGCCACAGCTTAGTTATTTCAAGAATAGCCATGCTGCCATTTTCATGAACTCCTGAGCAGATTATTAGGGGTGTCTCATGACCGAAAAGAACGCTAGAGCTAAAAACAATGCTCAATACGAAACTTAAATTTACCAAATGCCTTTTCATATAATCCTCCTTCTTTGATTTTTAAATATTTAGGAGGTCTACAATTTGGTGTAGGAGTAGGGGAAAACTGGTCTCTAATTGAGCAACAAATCAAGTTTTCTCATCAATAATGAATCGCCGAAAGAAGTTTTTCTGAGCTCATCAAGAAATTCTTTAACACAGGCATACTTTTGATTTACGTGACGCCAAATAAAATATTCAGGATTTCTCGGCGATGGCGCAAACAAAATTTTTCCAAAATCAAAAAAGTCGCCATTTTTATTTGACATATTCATATCTCCACCCAGTATCCAGTGCAGGGTGACGATCGCTCTTTCTTCTTGGCTTTGGTATGGTTTACCAATCACTAAAGAATAAAAGGAAACACTTTGCATGGTGTTAGCTGGAAGTTTTATGAGAGCAGTGTAAGGCGAGAGCATACCATCATGAGTATGGACGTTAAAGGGGAGCATTTGATCGACTTTAACCTGATAGGAAACATCGAAATCTGACTCAAAAACGCCATAATCAAAATCGGCATAAAGACGATTGCCAACAAATTGTTGGGGAACATCAGGATCTGCCCAAGTATGGGCTTTGAGCAGAGTAATATTTGGAGTTCCATTATCGCTATTGTGGCCAATAAAGTCTCGAAGTTGCACTACCCAATGGATGTCGACTTTGTTTTTGCCCAATAAATTTCTTTCACTCAATTTCTGTTGTATTTTTTGCGGCAGTTGAGCTTCAAAATCAGGACCCAAATTGGCAGCGAGCCAAAAGTCCGCAATGCGACCGGAGTTATAATCTGCCAGCACGCTCGCCTTAGGATAATTGCCGTTATAAATATCAGAGAGCTCCTGATTAACGGTTACAGGGGCAAGAAAAGTTCTATCAGTATTGTTTACAAATTTTGAACGCAAAAATGTATTAATGCCTGAGGTCTTGGGTGCAGTTGGCGGTTTACTATCTATACCAAAAACTTTTTTATAATAGTCGGCGGCGGTTTTTTGTGACGTTAAAAATTCTACGCCATCGTAGTAGCTTGGCTCAAGCTCCACTCTAAAGTGTAAATAACCGACGCTCAGTCCGTGAGTATTTAAAAACAAACCTTTAAAGTTGCTAACCTCTTGGCCGTCAGCATCCTTTAGAGTGCCGCCATTAAACATTTTTTTTGCCATTAAACCTACGGTATACCAAAAACTTTGCAGCCTTTGCTCTTGTCCTTTCTCACCAATTTTTTGAGCATAGGCGTAGATATGGCCCAGAGCGTTATTAATGTGAGCCTTAGGATCACTGCTCAATGGACATGGTGCAATCATTATTTTTTTGCTGCTAGGATGTGCTGCATCTATCCCTTTAAAAGCGACCGTTCCATTATCGAGCTGCTTATGTTCGTAAAGCCTAACGTGCTCTAAGTTTGTACCCACCATGCTTATAAAGTGACCTTCATAAGGAGTATTATCGACGTCATCACTCATTTTAGGTTTACAATGTTTTAAGTAGGGATAAAAAGATTTGTTGCTTGCCTCATATGCTAAATCAGGAGCGACAGTAGCCACCAAATAAAAAGCTTCATGTTTGGTGTTTTTGTCTATAAGCGGAGCTTTTAATTGATAGCCTAAAGCGTCGCTTGGTAAATGAGCAATACTTTTGTTGATAAGGGAGCGAAAATCCCCATGAGTTTTGTCAGCCAATAAATCAATAAATTCCTGGCGGTTAACCACTCGGCTGCCATTTCTAAAGTGAAAAATAATCTTATTATTATCCCTTTTATATTCGGTTGAATATGAGCCAACTCTTACCGGGCTAATATCAATATTTTTAAAAGCTTTTTGCTGTGTAAGACCTTTTTTAGGTTCATGTAGATTTGAGCATGCACAACTTATGAATAAAATGAAAAATAATATAGTTTTTGATTTCATAATAAGCCTTTTATTTTTTGACTCGATTTATTGTAATTAATGGTAAAAATATTGCAATAACTTTTGTATTTTGCAGAGTTTCAAATTTTTGGGCTCAACTATCATTGAAAATCAATGAGATAGACAACAAGCTAAAAACTGTTTTATGAGGATCATAGCTGGTAAAACTATGTTGTTATCAATGTGATTCATACAAGACGAGTATCGAGAGCATATGTGGCGGGCATAAGTAAATTTTAAAACACACTCTGATAAATGAAAACAATGCTGAAATACGAAAAAGATAGAGGCAAAATTATTGCTTCATAGAAATTGAGCGATGGAGGAGTGCGCTCAACAAAAAGAAATTTTACAACAACAATAGTGAAAAGATATAAAATTCCTAACGATATTGGCACAGCAAATATTAATGGCTGCTCACTTAGAACTGTTGAAGCCAAGCTTTGTAAAAATACAAAAAATATTAAAACCGAATAATAAAAAAATTCCATGAGGTTAGTTAAGTAATGTATGAATCCCACTGGCCCACTGCCTTGTTCTTCATCAAAATTATTATTGTAAGTTTTTTTTGCGCGAGTTTTGCTAAGTAAGAAAAATACATAGCATAGAGCGCTCAAGCTAAAGAATAGATGAACGATGTGATTGGTAATAGTTTTCTCGTAGGAAAGGTAAAGAAAAATTATATTTGCACTTATTGTGACGGCTAATATGCCTCTGAGACGAAAATTTTTTACGGTGGCATTTAGTTTTATTGGGTTAGTTCCTAAAATACCGAATAAAAAATGATAAAAAGGCATGGCCATAACAGGAGCTAAGCCAAGCATTATGACAGCCAGGTTTTTTTGATGGGAAAAGCCTTTCTTTAGTAAGATTGCTGAAGCAGATAATAAAATTACAAAACTAAAGAGCGCGATGAAAAAACGTTTAATCGAAGTTATTTTATCGATAATATAGTTTCGTTTCTCAAGAGCAAGCAAAAGCAGAGGGTATAAACCAGCAGATTTGAAATAGCTTGTTTCTCGGTTATATCTTTGCAGTTGGCCAGCAAAAATATCCAATGTCGATATGCTTACGAAAGTAAAGAAAAGTATGCCGATGCTATTCATTTTTTTTCCATGAAAGGATGCCTACTCATAATATCAGCCGGAAAAATTAAAAAAAAGTTGTTGTAATCGCTTCCAATAATTTTTTTACTCTGTTCTGAAAAATTGTTTTATTGCGATAAAAAACTCATGTGAATTGAAAAACATGTTGTAAATCGGTGTGTTGGGTTGGTATTGTGTTAAGTTTTTATGGTGGTATATTCGCTTTATTAATTTAGATTAATGGTGAAAAATATGAGTAAAAAAATCTATAATATAATAATCCTGTTTGCCTTGTTAAATAGTGTTGTTGGTTGCCATATTTTCAAATCAAGCGAAAATAATAAATCAGATAACATCAAAGTAAATATTTTTGATAAACAAGATAAATCACCGCAAGTTGTGGCCACCTTAGGTCCAGCTTCAACATCTATGGAATCACTATCCAAGATGATTGATGCAGGTTTGAATATGGCGCGCATTAATGCAAGCCATGGTGATCATGAATTCCAAACGATTTTAATTAAAAACCTTCGTATTGCAGCCCAAAAAGCTGGACGACAAATAAAAATCTTGATGGATCTGCAAGGGCCAAAAATCCGTGTAGATAAGCTAAAAAATCCACTAGAGCTAAAATCAGGAGAAGAATGGTTGATCGGCGAAAGCCAGGCTGTAGCCAAAAACTCTACAAGTTCTCTGCGTTTTATTCCTACAATTTATAAAGATTTGGTAAAAGATGCTGCTGTTGGGGGAGATATCTTCTTTGACGATGGTTTTCTTCACGCTAAGGCTTTAGAAAAAGTTTCCATTGACGGCGATGAGTTCCTCAAAATTAAAGTAATAGTCGGTGGGCTATTAAAATCTAGTAAAGGTATTAATTTGCCAGGATCAAAAATTTCTGCTCCAAGTTTGACTGAAAAAGATCTAGAGGATCTGAAATTTGCTGTGGAACAACAAGTCGACGCTATTGGACTTAGTTTTGTTCGTACAAGGGACGACGTTAAAAAAACTAAAGACATCATTAAGGAACTTGGAGCACATACTCCGGTTGTAGCAAAAATAGAAACTCCAGAAGCTGTAGCAAACCTTTCTGATATTATTGCGGAGAGCGATGGGGTTATGGTAGCTAGAGGCGATTTGGCTGTGGAAATTGGTTTTGCTAAAGTTCCAACTGTCCAACGTTCTTTGATGGCAATAGCCAAAAAGCTTGGTAAAGAGGTCATCACTGCAACACAGATGCTTGAGTCTATGACAACTTCTACAAGACCCACGAGAGCAGAAGCAGATAATATTGCTCATGCTGTGTGGCAAGGAAGTAGAGCGGTGATGTTGAGTGGTGAAAGTGCGGTGGGAGCTCATCCTGATCGTGCGGTTGCTGTTATGAAAGAAATCGCTTGTGAGGCTCAATCGGCCTTGTAAGGGATATTTAAGCTCTGCTTAAAAGCGCGCTGAGGCCCACTTTGTTGAAGAAAGTGAGACCAAAGCGCGCTTTACTTTAGGGCGCTTAGCAAAAAAATCTAGCTTACATTAATCTTGATCAAACCACTGCATAACTATCACTTCGCATGTACCGTCATGAGCTTTGCGAATTTTTTTGAATCCAGCTTTTTCGTAGCAGCGAATTGCACGCTTATTTTTTGCGCTTGGATCAATAAGAATTTTTTTTGCATTAAATTCGGATAACAATTTTTTCACGAATGAATCGACAATTTTTGTCCCGATTCCTTTTCCTAAATTATTTTCATCTGCAATAAATAGATCCAAGCAATAGGTGCCTTCATCTTCGTGGCAAAAAACACCCTTGGGTTTGGGGCATGTAGTCCTATAAGCATAAAGATCGCAGCATTGCAAAAAACCAAAAGCTTTTTTATCCACCATAATAATAAATGGATAGTCATAACCGTTGCCATCAAGTTTTTTTTCCATGTATTCAGCAGGCTCATAGCCACCGATGAACCAGCTATCTCTTACGTGAGGGACTTGTTGCCACTTTTGCCAAAGCTCAAGGTGAGATTGGTTCATGGGTATAAATTCTATGTTCATTGTTCTGTCACCTAAGAGCTATTTTTTTTGGTGTTTCATTACAAGTAGTTGTTTCCACAGGAAAATATAATTTCAATCGCGATCATTACAAGAGATATAAAATCGTTTTCTGTCGGCTAAGAGCTACAGGGGGGAGTAATCAAAACAAGGATTAAAGTAGGTGTTTTTTAGTTCCTCTATTGCTGTATTTTTTGCATGTTTTAATGTGAATGTATTGGTTGGAAGGTATGTATGAAAAATAAAATTTATTTCTTTTTTTGTTTGATTTTTTCACATTGTTTGTTGGCAATAGATTATTTGGATATAGAAAGTTTTTCTATGGACAACCTGAGCCAAAGACTTATTGAAACAGTCATTGATGGTTCAATCAAGTTGAATCAATTTCCTGATAAGCATGAGACGGCATTAAAAAAGATTACAGATCTTGGAGCGATGCTTCATTACAAGCTCGCTCGTCCCTTTAATTTCTCTATTTGTGAATATGATGTTGATAATTACCTTCTAGCTGTAAGGTTTGGTTGGATACACAGAAAATTTGAAAATAGTATCGATAGGGAAGATAAAGAGATCGTACCGGGTAACGATGGCGAATCACAATTTGAAAAGGGGAAAAATTTCTGGTGGCAAAATTGGATGTCAGAACGTTTTGATATGGCAACAATGTATTTTTTAGCAGACAAAGATTTTAAATCCTTTGAACTTTTATTTCCAATGTACGCGGAAAATATAAGCAACCATGAAGAAGAAATCAGCAAACACAGAATAGAGCCAGTTCAAATACCTGATCTTAGAGTGTTCAGGCAGGATAATGAAATTTATGTTTCATTTTTCCCCATGAACTTTGGCAAAAGTCTTTATAAAGTAAAAGTTATTAATAATGACTACAATCCTCTTAAAAACATCGAATTTAGTGATCCGCTTAAGCATGAGAACTTCTACGAAAATTTTCAGACTGGTCTTTTGGTACCTAACTTATCTCCCATTAGGGTGAACAAAGATGATAGATCAGTATTTTACCTCAATTGGTTTGACCAAGAAAAAGGTATAAAGTTTTGCCTGTTCAATGAAATAAATCAGGATACGAGTGAGCATTACTTAGCCTTTAAAGATAAGAAATTTATTATTTCTGGTGAAGGAAGCACCTTGGAATCGAGTCCCAATATGGGAAAAAATCATGGTAAAATGCCTCTTTTTTCCTTTGGTACGCCTCATGTATCGCTTGGCAATAAACTCCTTGGAGTTGGGCACATTAAAATTCAAAATAATAGGGAAGAATTTACCTATGAGGAAAATTCTAATATTGATCGATTTAGAGCGCACCTCGATGATGTATTCAAAGACTTTAACTATGTAAGATGTGATGCTTTCTATCAATACAGTGGTGTTTCAAAGCGAAAAACGCAGCTGTACTTAATGTATTTTTATGTGATCGATACAGACGAGTTTGGCAAACCTAAGGCTATGACTGTGAGTGACGCTTTTCTACCGCTTCCAAGTGATCCTGGTGCGAAAGACTACATTTTTAGTTTGATTTTTCCCATGGGGGTTAGCAAATCTCTTGATGATGAAAATAAACTTTTAATTTCTGCAGGTTATGGAGATTACGAAAGTTTTTTGATGTCAATTCACCTCGATGATTTTATGAAACTTTGTAGGCATGATTTGCAACAACTGGATTTAAGCCAATATGAGTATAAAATATTGCCGTCTCATTAATGCTGAACGTAGAGTTCCTCAGCGAGCAGTTTTACTAAGGATCTTTACAGGAAAGCCACATGATAAGCGGTATTAACCACATCACGCTTTCTGTAGCTAATTTAGCAAGATCATTTAAATTTTATTGTGAAATTTTGGGCTTTAAGCCATTATGCAAATGGCCTCATGGCGCATATTTGTTGGCCGGTAAGGATTGGTTTTGTCTGAGTTTAAATAATCAAAAAATTGTACGACCGGCTGAAGATTATACCCACTATGCTTTGAGCGTGACTAAAGATGCTTTTGCAGCGCTGGAGCAGAGGGTGGGTTTTTTGTTGTATGTGGCACAATTTTTTCAGCAGGTACTTTGTTTAGTGGGGGAGAGATTTTTTTAGCGGACGCAGTTGAACTTTCGTTTGCTTTTTTTGGCGTTGTGGCAGGCTGAGCTTTGGCTTGAGTTTTTTGCGGCGCTCGAGTTGTGCTCGCAGCTTGCGGAGCTTGCTTTGGGGGTGGGGCGCATTCAACATTGGGCATAGCTTGTACTTTTACACCTGGGGCTGCCACAAAGTGAAAGGTTTTGTCTGCTATGTTTAGGTTGATTTGAAAATTGCTAAAGCGAAAACTATTGGTGCCATTGCTTAAATCAGTCACGATCGATTCAACAACCGTGCCAGTTTTTTGGTCTACTCCCAGCGAAACCGATTTGATGGGAGCATTTTTTTCCTTAGGAATAAGAGTAAGCCATTTGAGTTTTTGGTCATTTACAGCTCCTTGAAATTCTTTGATCTCAAATGAATTTTTTAAATTTCCCTGTCCCCAAAGAAATGAGATTGAAGCTGAAAGGGTGTCTTGTTCAAAGCAGTCATGAGTAAAGGCTTGTTTGTCGTTCACAAGATGATAGGTGAATTTTTTGCCTTCAATATAAAATTCTTTTTTTCGGCTTGCCGGTTCGTTGTAACGCCACAGCATATTGCGGGCTTTAAAAAAAACCTGCCCCTTAGAAGTTTCTGTGATTGGCAGATAGGGGCTTTTGTAATTTTGTTCAAAATCAAAACGTGCTGATTTGGTTTTATTATATTGCTTTTGAATTATATCAGCCAGCTGCATCAGCTGAGCTGTAGTGGGCCTGGAGTTTGGTGTGGGTTTTAAAGCTGAGGCTTGAGTGGCAGTGGGCTTTTTTTGAGGTATAACTTTTTCAACTTTGTTGACTGGCGTTTGAATCTTAGCGGGAACTGTGTTTCTTGTTTGAGGAGCTGGTTTTACTGAGTTCGATACTGATTGAGTTTTTTCTGAAGAATTATGCTTCGCCTCGTTGTTAGCTTGAGCGCTAAGACATTGGTAAGAAGAAAAAAGTATAAAAAATAGATAAATAAATTTCATGATAAATTATTTTCCTTCTTGTTCTTAAGCCATGTCTTAATGTCATTTATAGAGTAACAGTTCAAGACATCTTTGGGCTCTAAACCAGCTTTTCGAGCGATCAATACACCGTATTCAATATCTTTAATGCCATTTATTGAATGAGCATCAGGGTTGATTGCAGTCATCAACCCCATTTCTTTGGCCAGCATCAGATGTTCATATTTGAGATCCAGACGATGAGGATTGGCATTAAGCTCAAGAATGGTTCCGTATTCCTTGGCTGTTGAAAGCATAAGTTTCATATCAAAATTGCTCGGAGGACGATCGAGAATCAGGCGTCCTGTCGGATGACCAATCATGGTGGTGAGAGGATTTTTGATGGCGTTAAGCATGCGGGCGGTTATGGTTTCTCGATCTTGTCTAAGGCGATTGTGGATAGAAGCGATGACTACATCAAGTTGATTGAGCAAAGAGTCAGGGAAATCAAGTGAGCCGTCAGCTAAGATATCACATTCAGTGCCACTTAAGAGCCAACACTTTTTTCCTTGCTCATCTTGATTGAGCACTTCTATTTTTTTTAACTGTTCTTTTAAACGCTGAGGCTCTAAGCCATGAGCATAGGCGGCAGATTGACTGTGATCGTTGATGCTCAAATAAGAAAGTCCAAGTTCAATAGCCTGCGCGCGCATTTCTTCGAGCGTGTTGATTCCATCTGAAGCGGTGGTGTGATTGTGAAATGCTCCTAAGAGATCTTTCAATTCTATAAGTTTTGGTAGACTTTTGCCTTTTTTGGTAAAGACAGCAGTACCGTCTCGTCGTTCTCGTGTAATTGGATAAATGCCCAGCACATCAAAGACATCATTTTCTAAGGGTGTGGCGATGAGTTTTTTTTCTTGATAGAGCCCCGCTTGGGTAAATGAAAAATTTACGCTGTCTGCATAGTGAGCGATTTTTTTCCTGAAATTTTCATCACCGCTCAACCAAATTGTTTCAGCTCCAAAAGAAGCAGAATTTTGTGAAAGATAGATATGGCACGCAATGTCAAGAAAAACGAACTCACAGCGATCTTCAATAAAGTTAAGATAAATGTTTTGAGCTTTAAACATTTTTTTTACGGATTCACGATCGAGCTTGGTGAGCCATAGCATTTCTAAATGTTTTGAGCTTTCACACGCTCTTGAGCACTCGCCCACTGTTTCTATCTTGGAATGTGGATCAATTCCTAAAGCAATTTCTTTTAAAAGTTGCGCAGCATAGAGCAGTTGATCAAGACGAAAATGACCAAGTTTTTTTCGGGCTTCGACCAAAGCTTGGGCGATAGATTGCTGCATCTTTGGGCCCATACCTTTGATGTTTTGTAAGCGATTTTCCTTGATGGCATATTCAAGCTCGCCCAGGTTTTTAATATCAAGCTCGAGCCATAGCATACGTGCCCGCTTTGGTCCAAGCCCGCTAATACGAGTAAGATCGAGAACGCCACTGGGAACGAGGGCACGAAAATTTTCAAGCTCAGGTACGGGCTCATCATTTAAAACATGCTTGATGATCGCTAAGGTACCAGCTCCAATGCCGGAAAGTTTTGCAAGGGAGCCATCCTTCATCGCTACTTTTATATCACCTTCAAATTCTGCGATAATACGCACAGCCTTGATAAAAGCTCTGATCTTGAACGGGTTGAGCTCAAGGATTTCCGCTCGCAGAGCCATTTCTTCTAAAGTTTGTATCACTTTATTTTTTAAGATTTCTGACATTTCTGCTCCCTTTTTTGTCTCTTATGGGGCTCGTTCGCGCATGTAAATGCTTGTTCAATCCGTGTTTTTTACAACTAGTTTGACGTAGGAACACTGTGCGGCATCAAGTGCTCGAGGTTTTTTTATGGTGATTATTATTTCTTGTGTGTCTTTGATTTTATCAATAATTTTTTTTGCTATTAAGTGGGAAATATTTTCTAGCAATTGAGAATGATTCTCTTTGCAAAGTTCTTTGATGATTTTAATTATTAAAGATTTGCTTTGCTTTTTTATGAGCTTTTTTTGAGATTTTATATGTATGAAAATGTCAAAAAATAAATTTTGTGGCTTAATCCTTTCGTGGGAGTATACGCCGATAATGCTCGAGTGTTTAAAGTTGTAACGAAAATAATAATTTCTATAATTTTTGGGGCGATGATTTGAAATCTGTAAGGGAATGGTAGTTTGCATATACTCAACGTTATTGTAGTTCTCGATGTTAAATAGATTTTATAGGGTGGCGTTCATGCACAATGACATTGACTATATCATGCCGGACCATAAAGAAAAGTCTGGGGTGTGGTGGCGTTTGGCTCGACGTTTGGCTTTTTCATTTGATGCAGAGCATATGCACGAAATGGCCATTCATCTTTTAAAGGTGGTTTCTTTTTTTGTAAGCAAAGATCTGGACAAAAACTCATTGGCTCGTGCACCTGTTTTTAAAAAACAATTCATGGGGCTTAATTTCCCTAATCCTATCGGTTTATCTGCAGGTTTTGATGTGGACGCAGAGGCTCTGCCAGCGCTACAAAGTTTGGGTTTTGGTTTTATTGAGGTGGGAGGGATCACCAAAGATGCGCAACCCGGCAATCCCAAACCACGGATTTTTCGTCTGCCACATGATAAGGCCATTATTAACCGGCTTAATTTTTATAATAAGGGAGCGGTTCGGCTTAGAGAGAAGCTTTCTTCTTTGCGAGAAAAAAATAAAATTTTTATACCCATAGGCGTTAATTTAGGGAAATCAAATAATTCTTTAGTCGAAGAAATTCCGGCTGATTATTTAAATACCTTTAAATGCATCCATGACGTTGCAGATTATGTGACCATAAATGTTTCTTGTCCCAATAGTATTGGCTTGCAAAAATATCAAACTGCTCAAAGTTTGGGATGTTTGCTGGATACGGTATGTAATTTTAACGAAGGCTTGTCTAAAAAAGTTCCTCTCATGTTGAAGCTAGGGCCGGATCTTAGCAACGAAGAAGCAATGGCGTGTGCAGAGATAGCTCTTGATTACGGTTTGAGTGGATTAGTTATTACCAATACCACCATTAAGCGAGATGGTTTGACACATGCAAACGACTATGGGCCCGGAGGGCTTTCAGGGCAGCCGCTTTTTGAAAGAAGCACGCAATTGTTGCGATGTGTAGCCAAAGATTATCGACACAAATTAGTAATCATAGGTTCAGGTGGCATTATGGATGGTGCTAAGGCAATGGTTAAACTCAATGCAGGTGCCGATTTATTGCAGGTTTATACTGGCTTTGTTTATGGGGGACCGCTCTTTGTGGATCAGTTGTTAAAATATTTGGCCAAGTATTACTTTGAAAGGGAAGAGCATGGTTAAGTTGTGAGGAATTATAAAAACTAAAGTGGCGCGCTGAGCTTTAGATAATTTCAATTCTTATTCTGAAATAGATTTTAATTAAGCTCTAAGTGCTTGATAAAATCTAATCCTGTGACAAGTTTGGGGAGTTAGAAAATGGATATTTACGTTTTTATAAATGGCCAAATAATAGTTAACTAGAAAAGAATGTGAAAAGTGTGCAAGCTACTTTTGGGTAAAATGTCGATGGTTCGTGGGCAACAAATTGGTTCATATTTAAAAAATTTGGGGCAGCGTGTGTTTAAAAAATTTACGGGCAGATTTAATGTCGGTCTTGCGATTGATCTTGGAACCGCAAACACATTAGTGCATGTGCAAGGTGAAGGGGTTGTTCTTAATGAGCCGAGTGTGGTTGCTATCATCAAAGATGGTGGTCAAAACAAAATCCTTGCGGTTGGGCGCGATGCCAAAGAAATGTTGGGAAAAACTCCAGGAAATATTGTAGCTATTAGGCCAATGAGAGACGGAGTTATCGCTGATTTTGATGTTACCCAAGAGATGATCAAGCGCTTTATCATCAAAGCGACTAATCGAAATATACTATTTCGTTCGCGTTTGCTTATATCTGTTCCTGCTGAGATTACCTCGATCGAACAAAAAGCGGTTCGAGAAGCTGCCTTAGGTGCAGGAATGCGCGAAGTTCATCTCATAGAACAGCCAATGGCAGCTGCGGTTGGGGCGGGCCTTCCTGTGCGTGATGCACGTGGATCGATGATTATCGATATCGGTGGAGGAACAACTGATGTTGCGGTGATCTCTTTAAGTGGTCTGGTTGCATCTCAGACTTTACGTATTGCGGGCGATAAAATCGATGAATCGATCGTAAATTTTGTGCGCAAACGGCACAATATTTTGATCGGTGAGAGAACAGCTGAACTTATAAAAATGAAGATCGGATCCGCTTACTCTTTGGAAGAAGAATTACAAATTGACGTAAAGGGTCGTGATCTTATCACCGGCGTGCCTCGTTCTATAACAGTAACAAGCATTGAAATCCGCGAAGCTCTGCAAGATAATATCCGCCAATTTGTATCCACGGTAAAATTTGTGCTTGAGCATACTCCACCCGAACTTTCGGCCGATATCATCGAGAGGGGAATTATTGTTTGTGGCGGTGGTGCTCAGATCAAAGGCATCGATAAACTTTTGTCGGAAAAATGCGGCATACCTGTATACATTGCTAAAAATCCTCTTCATGCAGTGGTGGATGGAGTAGGAACCGTGTTGGATAATATTGAGGCGTACAGCGGAATTTTACTATAGATTTTAAGGGGCTTGGTTGTGCCAACAAGATGGATAGGGCTGTTATTTATTTTTTTGCTTGTTTCTTGTCGGCCAAAATTTTTAGAAATTACTAACGCTAGAAGCCTAGAAAATTATCTTGCTGTCATTGAACAATCAAATGCCAAAGTTCACCAAATAAAAGCTCAAGCTGATATTCGAGGAAACGGTCTTTTAGGACATTTTTTTCATGAACGGGCCGACATTGTTGCCCAAGCGCCGCACTATTTTTTATGGTCGCTGCGTTCTTTTTTTGAAAGTCCTGCCTCAATTATTGCGAGCAACGGAAAGTTCATCAGTGTCTATGATATCTCCAACAATGCACAGCCTTTTCACCGCATTCCTCTGAGTGAAAACAGTGTCGTAGAATTGATGGATTTTCCTTTTCAACCTAAAATTTTGCTCAATCTTTTGCTCAATAAAATTGATTTAAGGGGCGCTAAAAATCTCAAGTTATTGACCAATAAAAATATTTGGCTTGTAAAGGCAGATCTCGACGGTGATTGGCATGTTCATGCCTCTTTTAATGAGGATGAAAGATATTTTAGAGAAATAGCCTTTGAGCAAAAAAAGCATAAAATAAAATATCGCGTGCGCTATGGCGAAATGCATAGGGAACAAGGACTAAGCTTTCCTACCTCGCTTATGGTTGTAGCCAGTATGAATGGTCGATCGCTTAAATTTAATATGCGTTTTGAACAGCTAGAAATTAATGGTTTTGATATTTCGCCGGATACTTTTCTTTTGGGGCCTTAAAAACTTTTAGAGAGATGCGCGTATGAATAATAACCAGTCACTTCTAAAAATAAGCGATCTTGTGGTGGAATTTCATACCGAAGATGGCGTTGTTCGAGCTGTCGATGGAGTAAATCTTGTCATTGAACGTGGCAAAACACTGGGGCTAGTGGGAGAGTCAGGCTCGGGTAAGAGCGTTACTGCTCTTTCCATTATGCGATTGATTGCTCAACCGGTTGGAAAGATAAGCAAAGGAGAAATAGAGTTTGAAGAAAACAATTTGCTTGGGCTTTCTGAGCGAGCTTTAAGAAAGATACGTGGCAATCGTATTTCCATGATTTTTCAAGAACCTATGACTTCTCTCAATCCAGTTTTTACAGTGGGGGAACAAATCATGGAGGCCATTAGCTTGCATCAAGGTCTCGATAAAAAAGCTGCGTTAAAAAAGAGCATTGAAATGCTTCAACTGGTAGGCATACCAAGTCCTAAAGAGAGAGTTTTTAATTATCCTCACCAAATGTCAGGAGGAATGCGTCAGCGGGTGATGATCGCCATGGCTCTTTCCTGCAAGCCCGAGCTGCTGATCGCCGATGAACCGACGACCGCGCTCGATGTAACAATTCAAGCTCAAATCATGGAGCTTATGAAGAAGCTGCAAGAAGAATTTAAAATGGGTATTCTTTTAATTACCCATGACTTGGGAGTTGTTGCTGAAACATGCGATCGTGTAGCGGTTATGTATGCTGGACAAATTGTAGAAGAAGCTGAAGTTGGGGATATTTTTAAATCCCCAATGCATCCCTACACAGTCGGCTTATTGAGTTCTGTTCCAGGATATTCTCGAGGGGAAGAAAGCGTGGGACCTGATGGTAAGCCTCGTCTTAAGACAATCCCGGGAATGGTTCCTAACCTGCTAGAGCTTAAAAAAGGTTGTCGATTTTATGACCGATGCTACAAGCGTAAGGATGAGTGCATGAAACAAGACATAGCATTGGTAAAAACACAAAGAGGTCGCAGTTACCGCTGTTTATTTCCCGAACATGATCTGCAAACAAAACCGTTGCTCAGTCAGAATAAAAAAAGTTCAGCGAAAGAGGTGACCCATGGATAAAAGTGTGCCGCAAAAACCTCTTTTGCGCGTAAATAATCTCAAACAATATTTTGAGCAGCACCGAGGAATACTAAAGCGCACAAAGAGCGTAGTAAAAGCGGTGGATGGTGTTAGCTTTCATATAGATACTTCTGAGACCTTGGGGCTTGTGGGCGAATCGGGTTGTGGCAAATCAACGCTTGGTCGAAGTATTTTGCGTCTGCTTGAGCCAACTTCTGGCAGTGTTCACTTCGAAGATGAAGATGTGATAGCCGCTGATAAAGAACGCCTGAGGGCTCTTCGTCGTAAAATGCAGATCATATTTCAGGATCCTTTTGCTTCGCTCAACCCACGCATGACGGTGGGCAATATTATTCAAGAAGCGCTTCAAATTCATAATCTCGCTAAGACTAAAGAAGATAAGAAAGAGCGTGTCATGGAGCTTTTATCTTTGGTGGGATTACGTAAAGAATCGATGGGGCGTTATCCTCATGAATTTTCTGGAGGGCAGCGCCAAAGAATTGGTATTGCTCGTGCTTTAGCGGTGGATCCAAAATTTGTTGTCTGTGATGAGCCTATTTCCGCTTTGGATGTTTCTATTCAAGCGCAAATCATCAATTTATTGCAAGATCTGCAATATAATTTGGGTTTGACCTATCTTTTTATTGCTCATGATTTGCATGTTGTTCGCCATATCGCTTCACGCATAGCTGTCATGTATTTGGGAAATATTGTAGAAATAGGGGACGCAAAAATTGTCTATGATGAGCCCAAACATCCCTATACACAAGCTTTGTTGAGTGCAGTCCCCGTGCCTGATCCAGAAAGAAAATCTAAACGTATTTTATTGAATGGTGAAATTCCAAGTCCGCTCAATCCACCGAGTGGCTGCAAATTTCACACTCGTTGTCCCCATGTAATGCCCAAATGCAAGATAGAAGCCCCAAAGCTTATCACCATTGGGCAACGGCAGGAAGTTGCGTGTTTTTTGTATGAGTGAAAAAATCTGAGATTCTATTTGCCAAGTTTTTATATAAAATTAACTGGCAGTAATTAAGTTGACGTTAAATGATTAAAATTTGTTATGCAGGCTAGAATATTTTTGCAGAAAAAAATTTGATACAAATCTGTGATCCAATAGAGCAAAGATTAGAGGTGCAGTTGGATAATCCTGAAGCTGAGTAGGCCCAAACAAGATGCTTTAGAGCTAATGTGGTGGAGTGTTTTGATTGATATTTTTTGCAATATTAGGTATTATTTAAGTAGTGTGATGAATGCTTTTTTGCGTATAACAATTTTCTGTGATAGCTGATTTATGATGAACTTAATAATTTTATTTATAGTTTCTGTGCTGGTTTTTACGAACTGTGACAACTTAAAGGATCCGGCTCCTGATATTAAACCCGAAACCCCTGCAGAACTAGAGCATCCTATTTCTCGCAAAAAGCGTGAAATAAATGTTTATACCGTCTCAGATTATGAAAATGCCTTTGTTGATCCAAGAGTTGATGACAGGCTTAAAGAGGTTATCCCACAATTTTTAAAGAGTCATGTTCTGTGGAGGGTGCGTCACAACGGTAATTGTTGGATTACATCAGCCCTGATCTTTATGCTCCATGAGATAACGTCAAAAGGCCATGAATATTTTATTCAATCGCTCAATAGAATTAAAAAAAGTGCTCAGGATTTTGCTATTGAAGATAACCAACACGTCAAAAAATTTATTGAGTTATTAGAGAGCATCAATGACAATGATGACTTTAAAAATACTATAGAAATTCTAAATTACGCCGATTCGTATTTCATCCTTAATATGGGGCTGAGACAATTTATTGCAGAGGCAGTGAAAGATATTAAGCCTAAAAAAGCAGAAGAAATCCGAAACTATCTATCGTGGGGCGATGTTGCAGGCGATGCGGGAGAGCTCTTTCTCGTTTGGGATTTTAAGTACGCTGCCGTTTCACTGTTAGTAGGACCAGCCCGAAATATTAACGCGATTACTTATGCTAACAAGTCAAATGAAAGCTGGAATTATAATTTAAATGAAGATCAATTTCGTAAACTCGTAGCTTCGATCGCTAAGAATTATCCCTTAATCGCTTTTGTTCCTATGGTGAATTATGCCGATATCTTGGTGAGCAAAGAATTCTATCTAAATTTTCATAAGTGAATAAAATGAGCTGCTTATTTTTTGAGCTTGAGATGGTCGGATAAGTTTCTGTTTGGCCTGCACAATTGATGATTTTGCTTGGGAAAAATTCTCGCAGAATAAGCTCTTAAACCTGGCTATAAAAATACTAAAAAATATTTAAGGTGCACGTGAATTTTCTCAAATTCAGGCAAGCTTGTGTGCTTGGAAGGCAGATAACATCTATGAAGAGCTTATTTCTATTCACGTCGATCTTTCTATGTGTGGCATTACAAAGTGGACATTGGCAAGGGGCAGTCTATCAAAAAAATTCCAGGCCTCAACAGGAATGGTTTGAGCAGGTTGTGTCGGCTCTACAATTGAAGGGAAATGAGGAAATTTTAGATATCGGCTGTGGTGATGGGGCCATTAGCAATAAGATTGCTTACATGATTCCTCAAGGAAATATTATTGGCATTGATATTTCCAAAAGCATGATTGAGTGTGCACGGGAAAATTATCAAACAGAGCGAATAAGTTTTATGTTTTAGCTGAATGATTGTTTTGAAAATCAAGATGGCGTTGTTAAGCCGTGTTAGAAAAATATTTGCAATTCATTTTGAGCGCTGCCACTTGTCATCGGCACCATTCTCTTGTCATCCTCGCCATTCTCTTGTCATCCCCGCGCAGGCGGGGATCCAGCAAAAATAGCCAACTGTCTAGTTAAAATGAAAGTATAAATCATTCCATGTGAAGAGCTTCTTCGCTTGCTGTAAATTTATCGAGAAAAGTCATTACTAAATCTTTTTAAACATAGTTAAAAAACTCATTCATTGAATTGAGAAAGTAATCATGACCCTCTTTGGATCCCCGCCTGCGCGGGGATGACAGAGGATAGAGGTAATGACACATGATCGTGGACAAAATTATTTTTAAAACAGTCTCTTAAGGTGGCAGTTCATGAATCACTTTTAGTAAGGAAGAACAGACTGCCACTAGTGAGCCATTGTTAACATCAGAAAAAAATAAAGTTAATGGTCCATACCAAAGACGATGCTGTGCAAATCTGAATCGAGCCGTCCTCTAGTTTTTTGGGTGAGAAATATATTTAACCAGTATGTTGGTTCCCCAACGATTTCCCGCCATTTTTGGTCCGTGCAAAGATGGGATGTTATGTTGGAAATCAGTAAAGGCTTTTTATCGTTGATAATATTTACGGCAGGAGCGTCCTCAATAAAATTATGGGCAAATTGGGCTTTAGGTATTTGTTCTTCACACTCGCGTGCAAATTTTTCCATGATAGGACGGCCCGTAATATATTCTCTTTTTTTTGCGCGTTCCCTCAGTATTTCTTGATTTGAAACAGAGATATTAAATGTAACGATTCGGTAATTTCTACAAAGATCACTATAGTTTGCGACCAGATCTTTTTGTCGACCTGTTACAAACAAAACAAAATCCTTTTTCTCTTTTATTAGGCGATCTCTTTCAATAACAAATTTTTCCCATGCCTGATCATAGATTGTCTTTAAGATAGCCTCTTTTTCCTCTGCCGATTGAGGAAGACTGCCAAACCGGGCAATATAGTCAGCAATTTTTTTCTCCGCCCACTTATCGATGTCAAGAATTTCAAATGATGAGAGCCATGCAAAATTCGAAGACAGCTGAGTAAAAACTGTATTTTTTCCAACAGCAGGAGGACCTGTCATGATAATCACGATTGGTTTTCTGTGCGGATTATCAAATGGGCTGCGTGTTGATGCATAAATTTCTTCTCGTCGCTCATGAGAATCGTTAAAACTTGCTATTGAGCCAGCATCGTTGGCATTGTTTTGGTGAGCTATATTTTCATAGCTAAAGCTCAATCCTTGAACCAGGCGAGTCTGGTGATACAAAATTTCTTTGTCCTCTCGAATTTGACCTGTCTTATCAAAAAACTCTTTAGGATCGCTTTGGGCTCTGCTATTCATGTGCTGCCAGAATTTTTCTACCCAATCGGTTCCAAGGTTGCTGTTTGGCACAAAATTTATTTGTTCATCGTGGTTTTGTTCTGCTACATAGCGACTTAAAACGCTTACCCATGCCTTATTTCGCTCGCCGGGAGCAGTAAAAAATAAAGCGATATGCAATTTTTTGTGTGAATCTCTTTCAAGAGCAGCAAATGCTACAATTTTATTTTCGAAACCGAGAGAAGAGTCTTCTGCTCTGAGCTTGAATCCTACAAGGTCAATATTTGGATAGAGCTTAATGTGTTGCAAAAAATGAAGAACGGCATCTCGGTTATAGGAGGTTTTTGTTTCAGGAGAACCTACCATTTCTTGTAATACTTGAGTGTTCTCATCATCTTTAGTGAGAGGAATTATTTTACCAAGATTAGAATAATCAAAATTAGCCAAGAGTGTGAAGCAACACAAAAAGTTAAGCAACAAATAGAATAATTTCTGACGTAAAATCAATGTGTTATCCTTGCTGTTAAAGTTGTGAGTGGAAGTTAAATGCTTTGCAGGAAATGACAACAACGATAAGTTTTCGAAAGATCAGTCTCTTAGCCGAGAAAAGCAGCTCTAAGAAAAGGATAGCCAATTTTTCAAAGCATGAAGAAAAATAAAAAATAAAATCGATGCAATAGAAAACGCGAATAGAATAAATTTTAGTAAAATTTTTGTTTAATTATTAATCGCGCTCTTTTCATGGAGCCAGCGTCAACTAAAAAAAGTTTTCCCCAAAAATATGCAATGGCTTAAATCACATTTTTATCCAGCACAGAAAAATTTTGCTAATTCTAGACAGCTGTTCAGATTTTCGAGAAGACGCTGTAAGTGTAGAAGATATCCTTAAAATTTATTTGGTAGCTAAAATTCTCTACGAGAGACTTTTAAAAATTAGGTGGGTGAGAAAATGAACTTTGTTGATTGTCATGATTCTATTTTAGAGCAAAAGTCTAAAAAACTTACTCGTGAAGAGATTCTACTTCCATCGACTCAGGAATTTTTCAAACACATGCTTAGCTTTGCGGCAGGTGAACAAGCTGATCGGCAAGGAAGTATACTAGTTGGACTCGCTGCCCCTCAAATTGGTAAATTGTGGCGGGTTATCATAGTTGATGTAAAAGCTGATGGCAAAGGGCATACGGCTCAATTAAAGCTCTACATTAATCCTAAAATCACATATTTTTCAAAAGAGAGCGAAGAATGGTATGAAGGCTGCTATTCAACGGCAAAAATTAGAGGCGTTGTTGAGAGACCAAAAGAAATAGTTGTTGAAGCGCTTGATCATAACGGCAACGAGCTGACTGAAACACATCAAGGCTATGTCGCGCGAATTTTTCAACATGAAATAGACCACCTTGATGGTATTCGTTTTCCCCAGCGCATGGATAAAAATGAAAGTTTGCACTTAGTTGAGCCAGATGAAGTATTTCGCTATCGCAACTTAGAAGAATGGAAAGATTGGCACAGATGTTTTCCTCAACCCCAATGGAAAGAAAGAATGAAGTAATTTTTTAGTTATCACACATTTAGAAAAAATGGGGAGCCTGTAGTATGCCCCCCAAGTTCTGAGTTGTGCAGAGTTTTAGTGGTTAATGATTAATGAGCCGACATTCCATTTCCCGCGACTCATGAGTGCCTTCATAGAGTCCGGTTACACCATCATATTGCAGAGTGAAAATTCTTGGGACAGCATTTTCATCCATACAGCGATAGAGCACATCGGTATTATCTTCGCATTTTAGAATTTGGTGGATTGTACCATGATGATAAATTTTTGCTTGCATTTTTCCGCCAAATGGACTTGGCTCTACTCTTACAGATTTTGCACCATCATAGCTACGACAATATGCTCTTGGTTTTGACATAGAGGTTGCCAATCCACTTTGGGCGCATAGTGCTACTAAACTCATTATAGTAATCATCTTTTTCATAATTCGCTCCTTGCTGTCCTTTGTGGGCAGTTGGAAATTCCTTGATGATCATTATTTGAGGGAGCTTGATATTTTGGCCGAATTTATGGCAAGGAAAAAATCATTCGCTTAATACTTTAAAACAGTCTATTAGTTTGACTTTGGCCGAAATCTGAAATTTTTGAAGACTCCGATTTATTCAAATTTCAGCCAAAATTGATCTTAGGTATGGAAAAAAATCTAACTATTTTCTATTAAAATCACGAAATCATTATTGCAGATCATATTCCAAGATCATGGTGCCACCGCCACCTTTGGTTAAGAATAGTGTCTGCACGTTGATGAATTCAGATTTTTGAGCATCATTTATTTTAGGTAGTCCATAGCTTTCTTTTAAGCTTGCTTTCATGTCGTTGAGTGTTAAAAATGCTTTCAATTTGTATGCTACCGGTGAAACGAGAAACTTAAATTCTTGAAAATAGCGATACATATCCCTGCCAGAATGAACATAGATGTAATTGCCTCCGGCAGATTGGCTAATACCAAGGATGAACTCTTGGTTGAAATTTTCACCGAGACCTATGGCAGTAAGGCCAATACCTTCCGAAGCGTAATCACTTACTAATTTTAGGGCTGTTGAAAGCTCCGTGAAACCAGTGTTAAGCCCTGCATCGGATATCAAGATGACTCGGCTTTCTTTATCATTATTGCTATCAATGAAATTTTGTTGACTCAAAGATTCAAATCCCAGTCGCAATCCATCATAGAGGTTGGTGCTGCCTTTAGTTTCGAGAGTTTTTATTGTATTGATAATATCTTCTTTGCTTTCTTGAGAAGCAATCTTTGTTATTGGCAAAATAATTTCACTTTCGCTTTCAAAAACAATGATCGATAGATAGTCGCCTTCACGGAGATTTTCTACTGTTTCAATGGCCGCATCTTTAGCCCAATCGAGTCGCGATTTTTCGGTATTATCTGTTGCGCTCATGGAGCCGCTAATATCGATAACCAAGCTGAGATTCAAATCTTTTCTTTGAAAGTTTGCATCATTCACATTGGAATCCATACCGATCTGCACAAATAATTTCTTTTGTTGAGGATCAAGTTTATAAAAAGGTTCGATGCAGATGACAGCATTGCAATCTGAAAGTTGTGGGCTTAAATCAAAATCGCTCAAAAATCCTTTGATATCGATATTGTCTTTGTAAGGGACCATGCCATCTTCAATTGTTTTTTTAACAAAAGAAAAATCCATGGCACCACCAGAACTAACATTTATTGGTGCTCCCACGATTGCTCCGATGGATCCATCCAAATGAGAACGCTCAGGAAAGCCTATACCAGGATAATAGGAATAATTTTCCATATTGTCGGCGAGTTTTCTGAATAGATCCAGGCGCTCAAATAATTTTTCATCGTTTTTAAATATAAGATTTTGATTGAGCCTTTGTTCAAATGAAGAAATATCACTGAGCAGACTTGCTCGAGCCTGAGCCTTGATGGGTGAGCAAGGATCTTCGATAACTACAGGAATTACTGTTGTCGGCGGTACTATTGGTTGAGTCGGTAGATAAGGTATGGGCCTAGGTAGTGGTGGAGGAAGAGGAGTTAGATCTTGGCATGCACCATAAAACTCTTCGATGGATGTTTTCATGGATGTTGCCATATCAATCAGCAAAAGTGATTTATCGATCATATCTGTACTTGCGGCCTGTTCAAGATCAAGCGCCACAGTTTTTTGACCGTGAGTTATTTCATTATTGGTAGCATCTTCAAAACTATAGTTGAGTTCCACTGAAGCTGTTTGATTAGCAGAAATATTTGACCCAGCACACAGTGCCAGGAATGAAAGTTTTACCCATTTTTTTCTGAACATAAGTTTCCCCCTTGGATGTTTTTTGTTCTGCCTAGGATTTAGCCAAAATTATGTTTGATGAAAAATGATTTATTGTAATGAGTAAGCATTAGAGAAATTAATGATGGCAAATATAAACCTTAATCTTTTGCGAATTTTTCAAGCGGTCTATGAAGATCAAAACATGACTCAAGCTGCAAAAAAACTTTTTTTAACTCAAAGTGGCGTGAGTCAACATATAAAAAATCTAGAAGAAACTTTGAATTTAATTTTATTTGATAGAGTGGGGAAAAGTTTAATTCCCACAAGAAATGCACACTCACTCTACGAACAATGCAAAAATAGCCTGGATAGTTTGCAACTTACCATTGAGCAGCTCAGCGGTAGTACTCCATGTGGAGCAATTTCCATTAGTGCGCCACCTGAGTTTGCTAACAGTGTTTTGATTCCTGTTTTAGTTAAGCTTAAGAAAATTTATCCTGCGATTGTTATTCACCTTCATGTGGGCATGGCTTCTCAGATGACTAAAAAACTGTTGTCGGGAGAGCAGGATATAGCTTTCTTGGATGGTGTTATTTCTGATACTCGATTGGAAACAACTTTGGTCTATGATGAGCGCATTTTGTTGTGCTGTAAAAGATCTTTGTTAAAAAAATATCCTCTCAGTCCTAAAAAACATCTGCATAATGAACTGCCTCTTTTGGCCTATTTGCCGGGTGAGCCCATCTTTCAAAAATGGTATAGGCATCATTTTGGTCAAACTCCCACCAGGCTCAATATCTCTTCGTATTTAAGCAGCAGCCAGAACGTGGCGCGCATGATTTGCCATGGAATGGGGGCAGGGATCATTAGCGGCAATCATTTTTCTGAGTTAAAAAAATTAGGACACGATCTGGTGGAGATATCGATCAATAAACAAGCTTTAATAAATCCCATTTCAATGAATAGGATTAAATACAGAAGTTCAACTTTTATTGAGAATGCGGTGTTTAAATTTTTGTTGATGCACCTCAATGAGGCTTTGTAAAATATTTTTTGATAAAATTATTTTGGTTTTGCATAAATGTTTATTTTTAGAATTGTTTTTGAAACGCAGCTTTTAAAAAATTACAGCAGGTCGAAAGCGTGAATGAAAAAAATGCTCATCAAGATACTTTGTGTAAATGTGGAAAGAGTCGTCATCAATGCAAGCGAATTGTAGTCACTGGTGGCCCGGGTGCAGGCAAAACTGCTGTGTTGGAAATGCTGAGACGGACACTTTGTCCTCACGTGGTTATCCTGCCCGAGGCTGCAAGTATTATTTTTAAAGGAGGTTTCTGGCGAAGACCAAGTGTCGCTGGAAGAAGAGCATCACAGCGAGCAATATTTCATGTGCAGCATGAACTTGAACAGCTGGTTGAAGATGAAGGAAATACAGCAATTGCATTGTGTGATCGTGGCTCACTGGACGGCTTAGCCTATTGGCCAGGCAGTCATGCGACTTATTTTAAGCAGCTCAAGACCACCTATGAGTATGAATTATTTCGTTATGAAGCAATCATTCATTTAGAAACACCTTCAAAACTTAGTGGCTATGATCACAGCAATCCAGTGAGGGTAGAAGATGCCCATCAAGCTCATCTGATTGATAAAAAACTTAAATTAGTATGGAGCAAGCATCCTAATCGTTATTTTGTAAAAAGCACCGTTGATTTTATGGAAAAAGCGCGGCTGGCTATTAATTTGATTGAGCAAATTTTGCCTCATTGCTGCGGAAAAGATTTTGGGCATGCTAGTCAAGAATAATTCTAGGTCATGAGCCTCAAGTCAACTATCAGTGAACAAAAATCCCAGCAAAAATGGATTAAATTTTCAAGCAAAAATGTTCTTTCCCATAATATCTTTTTGGCCAACTGGGCGCCTTCTAGGTGATATATGCTTCCAAAGATTTTTTTAGTGAGCACCATAGTGTTTCACACTCTGGTTTTTTCAACAGCAGACTACCAGCGAATAGAAAGTGCTGATTCGTGCAAAGAAATCACTCTAAAATCTATAATGCAAAAAGTTGATCATCCAGATTCAGGATGGAGTGCTCAGAAAAAAAACGACATTGATTTTCAAATTGAAAACAAATTAGACACTATCAAGGCTGAGATAGCTGATTTATTGTTACCGTATCTCAGAGATAAAGCCTGCGCTTCTCTAAGCCAAAAATATCATGTTAAATCATCTCATGGTTATGATTATGAATTCTATAAATGGCAGGTTCCTTTAAAAAAGCTGGAAGAAGAAAAAGCAGCGATCGATTTAGAAACTCAATATATTATTTTTCAAGTGGCAGAAAAATTAGCTACGGAACTACAGCAGATTGCTGGGCAAAAAAATATTAATTTTAGCTTTGAGGCATCTCCCTATTTGGTAGAGCCCACAATTAAGGCGCCCTCTACCGGATGCTTCCTCACTATGGTGCAATCTGCATTGATCCCATTTTGTTGTGGAATGTTTTGCTTGCCAGAACTTATGTGCGAATATGGGAGCAAGGATTTTTTTGTGAGTGAAAATTCGGTGCTTTGCGTGCCTTGGTGTTTTAGGCCCAGACGCTTGCAAATGGATCATACTGGCTTAAGCATTGGTCATCTCGAGTTAAAAATAAACTATCAAGAATTAGGAAGCGTACAAAGATCCGAGATTGAGAAACAACTGCAAAGATGGAGCAAAAAATAATCATAGTTTCTTTTATTTTTTGCTATGTTTTCCTCGAGCGACTATTGAGAAATAGTTTCTTGGGGAATTTTTTTTTGTAGATATTACGATTATTATTGACCACGGTTTAGGGAATTCTGAAAAAATAGAATTGTTAAAAAAATTTATATTTCCCAAATTTTGTTTTAAAATTCAAGGGTGATTGTTTTTTTGGTTTGTATTGAATGAGTTGGGGTCTAATGGAAAATAAAAAAGTTATTTTGTTTCAACTTTTATTTTTTGTGTGTTCGTGTGGGCAAGACTTCAGCCCAAAAAACATAGTTAAAACAAATGAAACTATTCAGATAAGTGAAAAGGAAAAAGAGAAAAATTATTTTGCTCAGCTTTTTCCTAAAACTTTGCTTCCGGATATATCAGCAGTTTTTCAAAAGAATGAGATTAGTAATTCTTCTAAAGATTTGAGACAAATTTTTGAACAGAAAAGAGAAATTGGAGGAGGCAAAAGTGGTGCAAAGATTTTGTTGCTCGAAACAAAAGGAGATGTGCACTACTCTCTTATTTTAAAAACTTTACATCCTATCAAAAACGACAAAGATCTTTGGTCAAACATTGCTTTTAGGGAAATTTATTTTAGTAAAATGCTAAGCCAGCTAAGATCGAAAAAATTTTTACCAGCAGATATGAGCGCAGCTGATTTTTTTCCTGATTTCTTTGGTTTTGGTACAACAGATTCCTTAGATCCATTTTCGCCTGGGAGCAAAAGTACGGATAAAAAAATTCCATTTTACCTGATGGAAAAGCTTGAAGGCATGACATTGTATGACTTTGCTATCAATGCCAAAGAGGCGAAAGAGAAATTTGGTTATAATCTCAAAGAAATGGAGGTGAAAAAAATCTTTAGTATCATTTTACAAATGGCCGTTGCTTTGCAAAATGCCTATAAAGAAACTGGTTTTATCCATCTTGATGCTCATCCAGGCAATATTTTTCTTACAACCAAAAAAATGGATGGGATTATATTTTCAGGTTTTGGGCGGGAGATTTCGCTGGTCGGCCCCAAGGTGAAAATAATTGACTTTGATCAAAGCGAGACTCTGAATAAAGCTACACCACGCCCGCAATATAAGCTCAGACCAATACTCGGCAGGGGAAAGAAACTCTATGAAGCAGAAGGTGGGAGTAGCTTGAAGTTTTCGCTTATCAATCTTAAAGCTATAGCAACATCTGAAAATACTGATGTGCGTATGTTAAATGTGCTATTTCACACTTTTGATGACCGATTTAAAAATGCTTCTGGTAAGATCAATATCGATTACTTTGCATCCACGATAAGTGAATTTATTGAATTTTTATTTAAAATTGCTCCTGAGGTGGGCTTTAAAAATATGAGCTTAAGCTAGGATATCCTCATAAAATCAAAAGTCATTTAGCTTTAAGAAGTGTAAATAATGCTTATTTATTTGTTACTTGAAGTAGAGTCGTTAAGCAAAAATTAATCCATACCAATTGCAGCCTTTAAATTGGGAAGAATGGCATTGAAAGCCTGATGCATTTGTTGAATTATGATTTTTTTTGCCTGCTCCACGCAGTCCTTGTGGCATTCAACTACGATTTCATCATGCACCATGTTTACAATGCGGGCATTGAGAGAATTTTTATCAAAGCTTTTGGAAACTTTTATAAGCGCTAATTTAAATATTTCAGCACCAGTTCCTTGTATAGGAATGTTGCGTGCTAGCCGCAACATATGGCCTAAATTTTTTCTTATATCGTGATCAAAATAGCTTCTGCGTCCAAGAGCTGTTTGAACAAATCCATTATTTTTTGCTTGAGTTTCAAGAGAATCAAGAAAATTTTTAACTTGGCTAAAGTTTTTAAAATAGTTTTCCATCAGCTGTTGAGCTTCGTGCTGCGAAGTTTTTAGCTGTCGCGCTAATGTTGCTTCGCCCATGCCGTAAATAATGCCAAAGTTCAAAATTTTTGCTTTGCTGCGTAGGTGAGGATTCTTTTTCTCAGAAACTTCACATTTGAATATATTTTGAGCGACAACACTGTGAATATCACGATCTTCATTAAAAATGTGGCTCAGTTTTGGGTCTTTACTCAGTGCTGCGAGAATTCTTAGTTCAAATCCGCTGTAATCAAAATATTTAAGCTCGTAAGGTTGGGGAGATTCAACACATGCCTGAAAAGTTGTGTCATTGGGGAGTGCTTGGAGATTAGGATTAAGGCATGTGCTTCGTCCAGAAGAACTCGCTATGGCAACGAAGCTTGCGTGAATGCGGTTGTTGATGATTTTAGGCAAAAAATGCTCGCCATAAGTGCTTAGCATTTTTTCATGTTCGCGGTAGCGCATCAAAAGATGTGCTGCTTCGTGGTCAATATCTTTTAGTACTGAAGCAGATGTGCTGCTTAATTTCTTCCCAATAATTTTTTCAAGACGTTCTTTTACTCTATTTGTTTGATGAAGATCGATGGTTTCAGAACCGAACAATAAAAAGCCCTCTTGCTGGAAATAGGGGGCTAGCTTCTGTTTTATCTTTGCTTGTTCGTTTGCTATTTTTTCCAAGGCCTCAAGCCATTTTTCTTTTATAAAAGGAAAGCCTATTTTTTCCATTTGCACCAAAACGGGAATTAATTCGCACTCAAGTTTGAGCAAGGGAGCAATATCTCGCCGCTTAATTTCTAAAAGGGCTTTTTCGTAGACTTGGCTCAGCCAAGCGACGGCATCAAAGACGTTTTCCCATTGAGGCACCTTGAGTGTTGCGGTGTGGTCTTTGGAAATCAATTTTTTCATGGTGGATAGACAGATAAAATGCGATTTTTTGAGGAACTCAGGATGTTTGTTGAGAAAAGCTTTGCTATCGAGGCATAAGAGATATTTGGCCTGTTCTATGCATGTTTGCCAGTTAGCTATGGTTTTTTTGTTTTCCATGTCTATGAGCCAATAATCATGAGGATCGTCCGCTCTGGGCAGGAGCGCTGCGCATATGAACGTTTTTTTTAGAGTCATTTAATTTCCTCAATCGTTTAAAATGCAAAATCGTTCTAGGCTGATTTGGCATGGCAGCTTTGTGTGATGTGGCTTTTGAAATAGTAATTTTTTTAAGGAAGATCAACATGAGAGATTTTTTCTGAGAAGGGAATTATAAAAATCTATAAAATTTAGGGTGTTATCCGTATGAGCTTTAAATATTACGGCCTGACAAAGCTTGGGCGCCCATTGACCCTTCAAAGGAAAGCGGCTAGACCAGGCCTACTATAATTTCGTTTACATCATTTATTGAGCTTTATCCAAAGAGGAAGCTCTTTGAAAAAAAGAGCGGTAAAGCAAGGAGTATGTAATGGCACGTTATCGTGGCCCAAGGCTAAAAATTATTCGTCGACTTGGCACTCAACTTCCAGGTCTTATGCGCAGTGAAGGCGATTTACGTCGTCCTTATCCACCCGGGCAACATGGGCCAACTCGCAGAGCTAAGCTTTCTGATTACGCTGTTCGTTTGCGTGAAAAGCAAAAATTGCGTTTTCATTATGGCATCAGCGAAAAGCAATTTCGTCGCTATGTAAGCAAGGCTTCATCTGCCAAAGGGAATCCTGGAACCAACTTGCTGCAAGCTCTCGAAACTCGTTTGGATAACGCAGTTTTTAGAGCGGGTATGGCTCCAACCGTGCGTGCTGCTCGTCAGATGGCAGGTCATGGTCACTTTGTGGTAAATGGTAAGCGTGTTGATATTCCTTCATATCCGCTTCGTGTGGGTGATGTAATAAGCATTCACGAAAACAGCAAAATGCGTGAGCAGATCAAGAATAATCGCAAAGATCCAAATAATTTGTCGTTGCCAAGCTATATTGAGATTGATGATGCACAAACTGCAGCAAAAATTACCATGAAGCCTGCTCGTGAAGATATTCCGGTAGAGGTTCTTGAGCAGTTCGTTATCGAATACTACTCCGGAAGATAATCGTAGTTATTTTCATGGAGTTCAAAGGCTAATAAAAAACCTCGGTAACAACCGAGGTTTTTTGCATGAAATTTGTAAGCGAGCTTAAAATTATTTTCAAAACAGGTGCTTATCATTGTCTAAGCTGTGACAAAAATTAAAGTTCTCTAAACTCAGGATAGTTCTCAATAAAAAAATGCGTAACAAGAAAATTTGCTCTGGTAGATTGGCTCAGGCTGTAATATGACAAGCACGTAATTTAAGGGGTAGTTTAATGTTTTCATTTACTTCAATGTTTTCCCATGCAGGTCCAGTAGGACTGATGGTAATGGTGATTTTATTACTATTTTCTGTTTTTTCTTGGGCAATAATTTTGAGCAAGTGGCTTATGCTCAAGGGCATGCTGCAAAATAACAGCAAATTTATTGATCAATTTTGGCAGACCAAAGATTTAAATTTATTGCTCGGTCAAGGAAATACAGGATGTCCGAGTGCTCAAATATTTAAGGATGGCGTGCACGAATTTGAACGCCAACTTCAAAAAAACAAAGAAAAAAGTGAGGCATTTTTAGTGATAGAGCGCGCATTGGTCCGTTCGGGGCGCAGTGAACTCAAGAGAGCAGAAGCTCAACTTCCAGTGCTTGCTTCTATAGGATCCATATCACCATTTATCGGTTTGTTTGGTACTGTGGTTGGCATTATGTCTTCGTTCCATCAAATCGGCGAAGCTGGTAATGCTAATCTTTCTACCGTGGCCCCTGGAATTGCCGAAGCATTATTGGCTACGGCCCTGGGACTGTTTGCTGCTATTCCCGCAGTGATGGCCTATAATTTCTTTCAAACAAAATTAAAGTCGCTCAAAGGAGATTTAGAAAATTTCTCCCTTGATGTGCTTGCAGTGTTGCGATCGCAAAAATAGTCAGTATTCACAGAAGCTCAACTTGGCCTCTAAAGATTGGCTATAGGTTTTTCTCTTAGCAAGGTGGCGAGACATCGCCTTGCTACTTTGTGGGTATTACGATGTATATTTGGCACAGCTGCGTTGCAAGCTGCTTCAACTTCTGCCCTGTGCGATTCAGGGAGACGTTCAGCCAAAATCGCAAGTTGATAAAAGTTGAGTGCTTTGCTTTTAACTTTTTCTAATTTCCTGAGTACTTTAAGTTGTTCCTTAAGGATATAACGCAGCTTTTTCTTGGTTTCGGTATTTTGTGAACGCAGCAAAAGATAGTGTCCATAGGGAATTAAAAATTTTGAAAGATAATCGATGCGTTTATTCATTGCATGCAGCACCCTGACATCACCCAGATCTTTATCGCAAATCATCGACGCATAGCGATCACTGGTGTTGCGTAAAATTATATCGGCGATGCTGCTTGCACCAATGGCCATGCCGCTGCTCAATGTCATCCCTGCTTCATAATATTGAATGAGCGCCCCTCCTGGAATAATATTGGGAATTTCCAGCTGTATGCCTCTTAGACCAGCATAGGTAGCAATTTTTTTATTTTCTGCTCCCAAAATTTTTCCTATGATGGCATCCCCACTCAGGGTTACAACTGTGCTTAGTTGATTAGTGATAATTTGAGATATTCCAAAGCTAACAGGAGCAAATGCTCCACCAGTAGCTGTTAAAACAGTATTGAGGGCTAATTCTGAAAGAATGAGTCCTACCTTAGGTAGTTTTCTAGAAGCATAGAGTGGCAACATTTCATAAATAGAAAGGCCACATATATTATTGGTAATTTTTTTTACACGACCACCAATTGTGAGATCATCTTTGGCAAAATGGGCAAATTCTTTAACGGTGAGTGTCTTTGCTGATAGATTGCCGCTAAAACCTATGCCTTTTTCTTCGCATTTTTGATGTCTTATGCGAGTTTTTTCATCAGCGTTCAAAAGTTCTTCAGCAAACTTATAGGCGTGTTGAGCATGCCATTCTTCGAGTTCTTTTTGCTCGTGGGCCACAGGAGCCGAGCGTATTCGTGGGCCAACAAGTTCGGGGCTGCTTGGCTCAATTAACAGATTATCTATATTGGAGAAAATTTGGTTGTCAAAATGCATGTAATTATCGATAAAATTTTTAGCAATGATGCCGTAGCTTGGTAAATCTAAAGTGGACAAAAATTTTTCCTCAAGCCGTGGTTCTTTTACTGAAGAAGATCGAAATAGCTGTGCTTTAGATGTTTTTTCAAAGCTATCTGTGTGATTGGTGTTTCTATCAATTTTTATTTGAGAACGTGGCTCTAGGCTCTGATTAGTTTTTTTGTTTATTGAATTGTTGTAAACCTGTGTAATTTGCGACATATATTCCCCCTGTTGCGCTTAGAAGATATATATTCTTTGAATGCGATCTATGGTGAAGCTTTTTAAAGAGTTCAAAAAACAAGCTTTTACTATTGTCTCATTTGACGGTGAAAGTATATCTGCTAAAAAACAAAAAAGGCTTTGGTAAATATTTTCAAGGCAAACTCTAAGAGTTAATCGAGATTTTTTTGTATCGTGTTTTCTAATGCTAGTGTCTAATTTGGTGAGATAGAAGTGGCAGCACCCATAGGACATATTATTTCAGCGCTGGCGCTTCTCAATAGTGCTCCTGAGATTTCGAACCGCAACGAATTTATAGCTGGAACGAGTTTTCCAGATATACGCTATGTAAGCGATATTAGTCGCAAAGCGACTCATTATAGTGAAGATCATTCTTTGGCATATGTTTTAAGGACAGAGTCATCATTTGAGGCAGGAAGGCGATTCCATGTTTTTATAGACCATGAACGAGAAAAATTTATGCGAGCTCACGACGCATATCGTTTCATTAAAAATACTTCGCTCAAAACTCAATTGCTGAAAATGGTTGAAGACGAAATTTTATACCCCCAATTTAAAAATAAAATTAATTCAAAAGAGATTTTTTCAAAAATATATCTAGAAGAAATGGGCTATGGTCTTTCTTTGGCTTCAATAAATTCTTGGCATACGGTTTTAAAGAAGTATTTAGATGATAGTCATTGGTTTAATATCTCTAGATATTATTGTTCCTTAAAAGAATTTAAAAAAGTTTATGCCCGCTCCCATGAATTGTTTGGTAACTTCTGGTCAGGCATCAGAACAATTGGGTTTTTGCTTTATGCCTATGTGCAGATAGTGCGTTTGACGCATAATGAAGAACTAAGAGAAATAGTATTAAAATTTTATAATCAACAATTACCAAAACGTATAAAAGAAGAACTCGAGCACCGAAAGAGCGTTGTTTTAGAGCAAGTGCAAAGACCTGTCTTTTGGAAGCAAAAGTTATTTAATGCCTCATAGTCTATTAATCTAAGAAATTAACCGAACCTTTAAGCTTTTCTTAGTCCTCGCTTTGTCGTGGGCATTTTCAGTTAATTTCTTGGATTGGTTTTAGTGAATGAAAACATGGTTTCACAAAACATAAAAATAAAGGAATTTCCCTTATTAAGGAGCGATTTAATGAAAATCTTAATTCCGATAATATTTTTGTGTCACCAACTTTTTGCCACAGAGCACAATAAGTTTGAAAAGCTACAAGAATTCTTCTTTCCTGATGGAGTTGAAGAGAGAACAAATATTGTATTAAGAGGTGAGGGCGATTATTTTGACCATTATGATAAAAAAGAAAAATCTGCCAGAGGATCTGGCGATTGCCGTGTTGAATTAAGCGCTATTAGTGCAGACGACCTACAATTCAGCATTACGTTGGCCGACAGAAATATAGTTTTAAATAATTTTGGTTATGTAAATCAGGTGAGACAAAATAGTTTTTATATTGAGCGCGTTGATAAAATGCCTGATAGAGATATTTTACCTCTGCCCTGGGGCAATGATCACACACACAATATATGGATTGAAAAGAGCACAGAAAGTAAATTTATTTTAAAATATACTCTTGCGAAACGAGGAGATTTTTTGGTGACAATATTTCGTGCTTATCAATGCAATCTTTCTTTTCTAAACTCCTAAGACATAATATCCTCTCTCATTATTCCAAAGAGGGCAAAAATCGTTTATAAATTCTCTTTTGTAAGAAACACAATGCCACGTTCCTCATCACGAGATTTTTCAACAAATCCAAGTTTCAAATATAGCTTTAAGGCTTGGGTGTTAATTGTGCGTGTGGTGAGGGTGACAAAGCGTGCCCCCTGCTGCTTGAGTTGACCGAGCGCATGTTCCATGAGTTTTTGCCCCAAACCCTGGCCGCGGAAATGTTTGTCTACTGCAAGAAGCCAAACATAGCCGGCCGAAGTTGATTTTCGATAGAAAGAAACGAAACCAGCAGGCACACCATCTACTTCAATAACGTCGATATGAGCTTGTCCTTTTCTGGCCGGATCAAAGTTAGGAGCACGCCAAAGAAGAAATTTTTCCGTGGGAAAATTATTGTTTTCCGAAAGCATAAATTTATTGGCATTTATCAATGTGCTAAGCGGAACCAAATCGCTTTTTTGGTTGAAGGGGCGAATAATGAGCTTTTGGCCCTCGCTTTGATCATCCTTCCAAATAATGATTCCTACCACACTGATGAGGCCTAAAAGGAATAAGAGTATGATATGGTGCCGTTTTATTTTTGAAAGCATGATTATTCTCCAGTGATATCTAACAAATTCTGAGCGATATTTCAGGTAGCTTAAAAATTAAACTCTATCGCCATATAAGCCTGATTTAAGTAAGGAAAAGGGGCGCTGGGCCCCATAGAATTAAATACTGTTTTAAAAACAATCCTTAAGAAACATTACGAATAACTTTTCTGAAGTTAGTTCTTAGTTCATCCTTGCGTACTCGGATGGTTTTGGGGGTAATTTCTACCCATTCATCATCATCGATCCATTCGATTGCGGCATCGAGATCCAAAGGATAAATCCCAGAAAGTTTGGTGGATTCATCTTTTCCGGATGCTCGCATATTGGTAAGCTTTTTCTCGCGAGCAGGGTTGGCATTGATATCGTTAGTACGATTATTTTCGCCAAAAACCATGCCCTCGTAGACTTTTGCACCAGCACCAATAAACAGCTTTCCTCGATCTTGAAGATTAAAAAGACCATACTCGGTAGAAACTCCACTGCGATCTGCGACAAGAGCTCCGTTGGCGCGTGATAGGCGCTGGCCAAGAAAAGGAATGTAGCCTTTAAAAGAACTTGAGTAGATGGCTTCTCCCTTGGTGCGTGTCAGCAGAGTGGAGCGCAAAGCGATCAAACCACGGGCAGGTATAGAGAATTCCATGCGCACCCGGTTTGAACCCTCGAGTGTAGTCATAGACTCCATTCGACCGCCTCGCTCAGATAAAAGCTCTGTGACAGTCCCAACAAAATTATCGGGAACATCGATCACCATTTGATCTTCCGCTTCAAATTTTTCGCCATCTTTTTCGTGAGGAATAATCTCTGGACGTCCAACCATGAGCTCATAACCGCTGCGACGCAATTCTTCGAGCAAAATTACAATCTGTAGCTCACCGCGCCCTTTTAAAAGAAACATTTCAGGGTTCTGCGTAGGTTCAATGTCGAGCGCCACATTGGTGAGGCAGGCTTTTCTTAAAACTTCTTCTAGTTTACGGCTGGTGAGATATTCACCCTCTTGTCCAGCAAAAGGCGAAGTATTGACCGATACTTTGATGGCAACTGATGGAGGGTCAACATTGATTCGTGGAAGAGCCTCCAAAACTTCTTCTTGGCAGATGGTATCGCCAATCTTTGGGCTTGGAAAACCTGCGATCAGCGCAATTTCGCCTGCGCTTAAGCTTTCTACTTTCTTGGTTCCTAGACCAAAAAAAGTTTCGAGAGAGCTTATGGTAAAAGCATTGCGCTTATTTTGTTCATCAATCAAAATAACGCGCTGTCCTACTTTGACGGAGCCAGATTCGACACGTCCAATGGCTACTTGGCCAACGAATGATGAATAAGAGAGATTTGCCACAAGCATTCTGAATTGGCCGTCATTCTCCAATTTAGGAGGAGGAAATTCATCTACGATTAGATCTAATAAATCATGAAGATTCTCTTTAACGACGCCTTTATCCTTGCTCGCCCAACCTTCCTTGGCGCTGGCATAAACAGTTGTGTATTGGGTCTGCTCTTCGCTCACAGCCAGATCGTAAAATAATTCCATGACGTGCTCTTCAACTTCATCGATTCGAGCATCAGGACGATCGACCTTGTTGATTACCACTGCAACGTGTAGACCTTTTTCAAAAGCTTTTCTTAATACGAAACGAGTTTGCGGAAGAGGCCCTTCTGCAGCGTCAACCAGCAGAATAGCACCGTCAGCCATGAAGAGAGCCCGTTCTACTTCACCACCAAAATCGGCGTGACCGGGGGTATCGATAATATTAATTTGCGTATCGCGCCAGGTGAAATTGGCATTTTTAGCTGTAATGGTGATGCCTCGCTCTTTTTCAAGTTCACCAGAATCCATCACCCGATCATCCATGTGTTGGTGAGCCTGGAAGAGGCCTGCTTGTTTGAAAAGATTATCAATCATGGTTGTTTTGCCGTGATCGACGTGAGCAATTATAGCTACATTGCGAATATTTTTACTGCTTGTGGTCATGCGAATAAGTCCAAAAAACTAGAAAATCATGAATAATTCTACCTAGCATATGTGTGTTTTATGACAATATACTGGGCCAATAATCAATTTTTGTTGGCACACTTTTTGTTGGCAAAATGAATTGAACAATATTTTCAAGGGGTTGATATTCATAGAAAATTACCTGAAAAACGGAAAAACATTTATGGAGCATACTATGGCAGAAGACAGGGATTTACGAGCGGAATTTGCCGCTAAAGGTTATGCGCATTTGAAATCCTTGGTGGATCCAGTTTCTTGTGAAAAATTAATATTTCGTATGCGTGATTTGGTAGCACATAGGTGTGTGGGGGAGAAAAATAATTTTTTTCGCGCGGGAGAAGAGCAACAGTCGTGTGACGATTTTTTTCTTAATTCTGCCAAGAATATATCTTTTTTTTGGGATCCAAACGCACATAAAGCCAAAAAAAATGATAATCCATTTTTTTTATTGAACAAAGTAGGGCATGCTCTGCATCATAGGTGTCCGGTCTTTGGCAAGTTTTCCCATCAACAGCGCTTTTATCAGATTGTTCGAATGCTGGGCCAGCAATCACCACTTCTTGTGCAATCAATGTTTATTTTTAAGCAGTCTGGCTTTGGTGATGCTGTGCCTGCTCATCAGGATGCAACATTTCTCTACACTGAGCCAAACTCTGTTATAGGTTTGTGGTTTGCTTTAGAAGATGCCAACGAGGATAATGGCTGTTTATGGGTGCTGGAAGGTGGCCATGTGGGACCATTAAAAACACGTTTCATCAAAGGAGGAAAATCCACTTGCTTTAGCGCTGCTAAACGAGTGCATTGGCCTAAAAATAGTTTTAAACCAGTGCCGGCAAAAAAAGGAGACGTGATTGTTTTACACGGTATGCTGCCTCATTTTAGTGAGGAAAATAGATCGTCTAAAACTCGTTATGCTTACACGTTGCATTTTATTGATGGCAAGGCATATTTTCCCAAGTCCAACTGGTTGAAGTAACTTCAGCATTTTTGGCGCATGTGCTCGAGGAAAAAATCCTATGGCTACTAAATACGATCTTAGTGCTGCTGTGCTTTTAAGTGCACTTTTGATCTTTGGTCTGGTTTATTTTCTTTTCAACAAGAATGCCAAATCAGAGGTAATTATTTCTGATCGAATGAGCGAATTTATCGACGCCATCGATCAAAGCATGGTTGCAAAAAGTCATCAGCTTATAGTCTTTGATCTAGATGATACAGTTTTTCGCTCGAGCTCAATTTTGGGAACTCCAACGTGGTATTACCACACCATCAATATCCTAAGGCAAAATGGTGCACCAAGTCAGGATGCCTTTTATGTGGTTAATGATATTGATAAGGTCATTCAGGAAAATGTCAAAGTGATGGTGGTAGAGCAATCTACCATTACCGCAATCAAAAGATGGCAAAGTTTAGGAGCAACCATTGTTGGAGTAAGTTCACGACCATCATATTTCCAAGAAGTGACAGAAAAACATCTAAAGCAGATAGGCTTAGCTTTTAATGCGCCTGTTTTTCAGTGTGTTGAGCAGCAGTGGTCCTATGCGAGGAGCGTCTTTAAAGGCGGGGTAATTTATGCTGGAAAAAAAATTTCTAAAGACCAAGCATTTATTAAGTTTCATGACCTGGCTGTAGGCTGTGGTTTATCAGTTGAATTGATTGGGCAGGCCGATGATCAGCAGCGTTATATTTCAAAAGTATCTCAGTACGCGCAGGATTCACGCATTAATTATTTAGGAATAATTTATGGAGGTGCTTTGTCTCGTACGGAATTCAATGTTGTTGAAGCTGGACAAAAATTACTTGAATTAGAAACAAGACTCAAGCGTGTGATAGTGCCACAGGCATACCGTTCGGTCTTAATGGGGGCCCGCTGAATACTTTTGAAATGGTCTTTTAGTACTGACCAAGCATTTCACGTATTTCTCTTAAACTATCCTGATGAGCGTAGAGAGCATCTTTAAGCTCTGGTTCTAAGTCAGCATATTTTCTTCTGGTTGCTTCGAGACCTAAAAGAGCAAATCTTTCTAAAGTAGCTTTGGCATCTTTACTTTGTGTTGCATCAAGTTTTTTATTTTCCAAAAGTAATACAAAATCAGATTTTTCAATTCGTTGTTTAAGCTCATTGAGCTCTTGCGATAAATCTTGGGCACTCAATGAGGAAAGTTTTTTTATATAATCTATATCTTGAGGGGACATAGCAATGCTGTGTTTCGGAGTGTTAATTTTTTTAGACAAGTTTTTAAAAGTAAAATTTCCTTCATGTGAAGGGTGATTGACACTATTGTAATTTTTAGCTTGATTGAATAATTTTTCTTTGTTTTCACTATCAGTTTTTTGGGTCCTTTTTGTGGTGCCGCTTATGTCTGCTCCATTGAGGAGCAAATAAATACCGCCTATTATACCAACAGTAGATGTGAGCATTATAAAAACAGGAAATTTCAGCTTCATAATGTTGACCCCTTACCTTAGAGGTATCGGGCCATGAGAATTTTTGGTTGCTAAAAAATATTATATTAATCACAAAATTACTTAGAGACTGTTTGAAAATATATTTTCAAAACAGTCTCTAAGCTCCTAATTTCTGAACGCCCGCAGCAGAGAGAGGACTAGGAAGAAATTAAGGCCTTATTAATTTATTTGATAGGCATTACTTTCTTAAGCAGAGATGGAGTGATGTTGTGATGAAGCTCGCAGGGTATTTGAAGGTAGATGTGATTGCCTTTCCCTTTCGATTGGGCAAAATATTAAAGTTATTTTAATTTAGTAAAAAGGATCGAGCCTAAAATGCGTGATGCCAAAAATATTTTAGAAAATAGTAAAGAGCTTTTGGATAAGCTTCCCAATTTATCGGAATCCCAAATCAGTTCTTTAGTGGCATATCACAATCAAAAATACTTTCGTGATGCCGATCCAGAGATTAGTGACGAAGCTTTTGATAAGTTGGTTGAAACACTGCGATTTATTAATCCAGATTCACCTGAGCTAGAACATATTGAAGAGTCTTCAAGCTTTCGTGAAGAAATTGTTCATAAACAACCCATGCTGTCACTGGAAAAATGCTACGACGTGCAAACTTTTTTTAAGTGGGCAGAAAAAATAAATGGTGATTTTGTAGTGATGCCAAAAATTGATGGTGTAGCGTGCAGCATTATTTATTCTCCCAAAGGTAAATTAATTTCAGCAGCAACGCGTGGTGACGGAAAAATTGGCGAAAATATCACGCAAAATATCAAGATGATAAAAGATATTCCTCATCATCTGCACTCACATATGCTCAAAGATTTTGTTGATAAAACAACGGCTATTGAAATCCGTGGCGAGGTTTATTTGCCTTTGAGCAGATTTAATGACGAATACTCAACAATTTTCGCTAATCCTAGAAATCTTGCAGCCGGAGCGCTTAAACATAAAGAAAAAGAAAAATCTAAAGCCTATGGTCTAAGTTTTTTTCCTTACGATATTAGGGGAACAAAAGCTGCTACCGAAAAGCAAAAGTTTGAAATTCTCGCTGAGTGCAATTTTTCTATGATGCCGTGGCATATAGTAAAAAATAACGAAAAAACATCAGAAGTTTATTTTCAACTCGAAAAAGATCGAGCTACCTTTGACTATGAGATAGATGGTGTGGTCTATCGAGCTAATGAACAATCTGAACAGACTCGACTAGGGGAAACAGCTCATCATCCACGTTTTGCCATAGCGTTTAAGTTTCACGGTGAGTCGGCTCAAACAAAGCTTGAGAGAGTGGAATGGTCGGTATCGAGAAGTGGAATTATTACACCTGTGGCAATTGTTAAACCTATTTTTGTTTCTGGTGCAAATGTTTCCAGAGCATCATTGCATAACCTGCGAATCTTTAACGCACTTGAGTTGTGTGAAGAATCTTTGGTGGAGATCAATCGCCGTGGTGGTGTAATTCCCCATGTAGAAAGAGTTTTGATGAGAAGGGGAGCGCCTATAGAAATACCTAAACATTGCCCTTCTTGTCATCATGCAACCTATATTGAGGATGAATTTCTTTATTGCAGCAACAAAGAAAAATGTGTGGTTGCCACCGTTGCTCGTTTGGTGCACTTTGCCCACGTTATCGGTATTGAGGGAATGGGTGAAAAAATTGTTGCAAAATTGCATGCAGCCGGTTTTATCAAACATTATCAAGATATCTATCAGCTTAAAATAGAAAATATTTTACAGATCGAGGGCATGGGGCAATTGAGTGCCACTAAACTTATCGAAGAAATTAATTCAAAACGAGAAATTGAACTTCAAGCTTTTTTGCGAGCCCTGGGTATCGATGAAGTAGGTGCCAATATCGCTGAATTAATTGCTGCCAATTTTCATTCTTTATCTAAAGTTAGAGAGTTATCGATTGAAGACCTCACACCGATTTTTGGAATCGGTGAAAGAATTGCACAATCCGTGGTAGCTGGACTCGAAGACTATAGCGAAGAAATCGATGAAATTTTGCTTTATGTAAAAATAAAAGATTTTACAGAAGCTTTGGAAGTTGCAGATAAAAACAGTCCTATCTTTGGTAAGAGTTTTGTTTTCACCGGAAAAATGGCTCACATGGAAAGAAAATCGGCACAAGAGTTGGTAAAAAAAATGGGCGGTAGAGCGCCTGGTGCTATGAGTGATAAGGTAGATTTTTTGGTTATTGGCGATGATGGATCACCACTCTTAGGTCAAGGAAATAAAAGCACCAAACAAAAGACAGCCGAAAAACTTATTGCTCAAGGAAGTGCCATAAAAATAATTAGTGAAAGTGAGTTTTTAAAAATGGCTTCAGGATAAAAGCAAAGGCTTTGAATTTGCCTTCAAGCAACAATCTAAATTTTATGCAGAAATATTAGGAAGTCAACGTCAAGAAACTGTTTAAAAGTTGGCTTTCTTTTCGTGCTCTTAGTAGAGAACTTCAAGAAAAGAAAATAATTTTCATTTATTTAGGCCGTTGTGGTGGAAGCTCATATGCCAAAAATAATTTTCTTGTCAGTGCTGCTCTTGTTTAATTTTGCATGCTCGAAAGCAGATGATTATTACGAAAATAACCTTTTTGACAAGGAAATTTTTAATTCTCAATGGAAAAAGCAAGGAGTAAGTACTGAGCCTTGGTATTATCGCATGACAGTGATCGATGCTCCCATCAATACTCAGGCCTTAGGAATTGCTGAAGGGCATGTCTTCCACCCTGACGTTATTAAGTGGGAAATCACAAAAAATTTACTGATAGCGTGGCGCTCAAGTTCCAAAGTACAAGGATTGGATTTAGAGGATCAGCCGGGAGTTAAAGATAACTACCGAGGAGCTCCTTTGCTTGCATTTTTTATAAGTGCTCACTTTGATTATGATGGTGATTTAGTAGATCAAAGTCATCCTTGGCATCAACGCCGCTATATGCAGGTAGATTGGTCAAAAAATATTGTCAATCAATTGAAGCGAAAAGATAGGGATGAAGGAATAACTTCCTTAAAGATAGAAAGTAGCCTGAGTTATGTGGTCGATCAATCACAAGTAGCACATCCAAATAAAATTCGAATAGATAGAAACTATATAGATATAACTACTCGCCACCCAATCGAAGTATCTAAAAAATCTGCCTTGGGAATTTTTGGGAGCGCATTTAAAAAAGATACAGCGGCACCTGTAATCGATATCAGACACTCATTTTTAAAAAAATCCGATAGCGACTTTATACCGCTGCCCTTACCCAAAAGTGTCATCTATGCCAAGGGAAGCGAGCTTCAACGCATTGCTATCGATGATCGCATTGGCTTATTTAAGACAGGGATAAACGGGCGAGGTCTTTACGATCGTACGACGGGAATCTTGAATGAGAAGGCCATCAATAATGCTATTTTGTTCAATATATGGAAGAGAAGTTTGGGGAGCGATAACAAAACTATCGCAATGAAAGATAGAGAGATTCAACCGATAATCTACTACACCAACGTTTTGCATCCTGAAGAATTATTGCCTGCAAGTAATCGAGCCATAGGTGAGTGGAATGAAGCATTTAGAAAAGCTATATTTCATGCGCAAAAAAATAAATATCGTTCAATAACTGAAGTTCCCTCGGTTATGATACTCAAAGAAAACTCATGCAATTATAAGAGTATTCGAGAATTGTTATCAATATTTTCACATGATGAAATAAATGAAATCGAGAAAAGTGCAAAAATAACTCTTGGTCAATTAAAAGACTCATTTGAGCAAATAAAAACCATCAGCGATTTTGATCAAAGATATTTTCACGAAATAAATGCAAAAAGCTTACTCGAACGACTATGTACGTCATTGGAATTTCATACACGCAAAACTAAAAATCCGTTTGTCTATCAACGCCTTGGCGATCTTAGATTTAATCTCATTAATATTGTTGTCGACGGAAATATTACCCAATGGAGTGGCTATGGACCTATGTTTTCTGATCCTGATAGTGGAGAAATAATTTCAGCAACTGCTCATATTAATTTGAAATACATTGATAAAAGCACACAAAAATTAGTTAAAAAAATTTCACTTTTAAAGTCGACAAAGAATGGAACTAAAATATTAAATAGTCTTGTTAAAAATAAATTTGACGCAAAAGATGCGCAGCCATCAATCAGTGCAATTAATGAATTAAATAAACGTATCAGTTTGTTTAAAAATAATAATTTTTCATCCGTATTGAGTGGGTTTAATGGTGACAGATTAGCTCATTATTTAGAATTGAATGGCGATGAATTAAATTTATTTCAGTCAAGCTACAATAGAAATTTCGACGGTGAATTTAATGGCTTATCGAGCAAGACACAAAATAAAAATACGATGTTGATGGATCCCGTGGGCTTTATTGCTCCATTGGCCATGAGACTTACTCTAAACAGTGATGATTTATCAGAAGAGAAACAATTTAATTATATTCGCGAACAGATTTTTTCATCGGTATTGATGCATGAGATTGGTCATAATCTCGGACTCAAACACAATATGGCAGCATCATCAGATGCGCTCAATTATTCAAAGCATTTTTGGAATATCGAGTATTTACCAAAGAAAATCAAAGAAGCTCTCGCTATAAGTGATGATGATTCTATAAAAAAACAACTAAGAAAATGTCTCAGCAACTTAGAAGGACTAAGCTCATCGGCAAAAAATATTTTAGAAATTACAACTCAAGAATGCTTAGGGCAAAGAGAAAGTATGTACTCAAGCGTCATGGATTATCATGCATCGCCATTGGGTGCCGCTTATGGACTTGGGCATTATGACAATGCTGCAATTATGTGGGCTTACACTCAGCAGGTAGAGGTATTTCCTAAGGAAAATTTTAGTGTCGATCCAGAATTTATAAACATTAAAGATTATCTAAAATATGATGACTATCGTGAAATTCCAAAGAAGCTTTTTAAAGATCAAAATAAACTTCATGAAAGATCTTATGTAAAATTTGATTGGAATAATTTGCTTGCGAAAGATGAATTTCCCTCCCACGCTGTGCCCTATGCTTTCTGCGACGAATCAAGTGCAATAACAGATCCAAAATGCCTTTCTTTTGATGTGGGTCCAGATATGAAAACAGCTGCTCAATCGCTTAAAGAGAGCTTTTGGACTAATTTTATTTTTAATTATTTAGCTAAAGATGAATCTTTTGAAGGGCAAGCTTTAGCCGTTGAATCATTACAAAAAGATTTAGATACAATCGATCGCTTTTCCCATATGCTTAGATGGTTTCACTATTATGCCAATCATGATTCAAAATTTAGGGGAAGTTTCTTAGAGAGGGATTATCTTTCTGCTTTAGTTATTGGAATAAACCATCTATCTCACATTATTGCTTTGCCTGAACCTGGTGGCCACATTTCTGCTCCTCAATATTTTCTTGAATCGGATCATATTTCAACACATGCAGGCAATAGATTGGCAGCATCAAATATTTTAATTCCTTTCAACCAGCTTGATTATTGCGATGCAAAATCTATCAGTATGTTCAATCGCTTCGGTAATATCGAAGGGCGCAATGATTATCATTTTGTTGAGGTTCCATTAGGAGTAGGACGGCCATTTAAATCACAATCAATCAAAAATATCGATGATAAATATATTGTTTTTGCTGGTTCTTCGTTAATAAAAAAATATGCTCTCTACAAACTTGTTGAACCGCTGGGACAAGGAATTGTGGCTACTAATCTTGAAAATAAAGATTTAGCGATGCTTAGTTGGTACCAATTATTTCCGCAGGCTGTTAGCACTATTTATAATGCAATCATAAATAATAGTTTAAATGATATAGCTTTTATTTTAGATGGCGATAATAAAATCATTGTCAGAAATTTAGTAGATGAAGAAAATTTAAAATTAACTGATTACGGCAATGTCATAACCTTGATTCCATCAATGGATAAATCTATTGCTTCGTTTGCTTTGAATAATGCTGTTAATTTTATAACCAATGCTTCAGAAATGAACGATAATTTTGCTCAGTCTATTTCTGTCTATTGCCATGGCTGTCGAGATGAAATTCAAAATAACAATTTAAATAGCAGTTATGACATTTCTCAATTTACTCATCTTTCTGGCTACAGCTATCAGGCACTAAAATTCCATAAAGGAAAGTCTTTAGCGGCAAATTTGCTTGAAAAGGCTCGCTATCAAAAAGAATATTATGAAAAAATTTCTCGCTGCCTTGTTGATGAAAACTTCAGAAATAAGGAAGAGCTTTGTAAATGTGTAAAAACCAGACAGCGTATGGCCGATAATGAATGGCTGTGTTGTGATGAAGATAATCCTGATTGTCCAAGCCCGATCTTAGAAAATATCGGTGAGGAAAGTTGTTCAATCGCTAAGCTTGAACTTCGACAAAAGCAAATAAAAAATCAGCTTCAAGAAACAGTAAGTCTTATCCAACGCCTTCGACAACTCAATAAAAAAGCGAATTAATAAGAGGATATCTAAAGCAATGAAAGTCTTTTCGATTTTTTTTATGCTGATTTTATTAATACTGAGCGCTTGTAATAATGATAACAATTTAATGACTCAGAGATTTATCGATGCTTCAATGCTTGATGGAGAGTGGTATATGAAATCTACTTTAGTGGATAAACAAAGCCATAACTCCATAGCTTTTACGGGAATGGAGTGTGGAGTTGAAAGAGTTGTATTTGAGATTACCCAAGATAAATTGCTTGCTTTTAGAAGTTATCATCGAGAAAATATCGATTTACCTTATAATAAAAAACAATCATTAGTAGCTGCATTTCCCATCATAAGACAAAGCAAGAGTGCTTTATTATCTTATCTCCCATCGCCTAAGGAAAATTTTATAGAGGTCGACTGGTCAAAAAATTTGGCACCCCACACAGAGTGCAATGGGTGGTTGCAGTCTATTAGTCAAATAAATCTCGACGTAGATAGCAGCGATTCAGCAGAAATATTCCGTTTTAGGAAGGGAGTTGATTATATAGAAACGACTCTCAATGCATTAGTGATTCCGCAAGAGAAAGCGTGCAGCAGCGTGGGCGATCCATCTTGTGTGGCGGCGAGATATCGGGTGAAATTTTCTTTTAGAAAAGTTCCAAAAAGTGATTATGAAAAGCTCAATTATCCAGATTATGAATATTTGATTTACGGAACAAATGAAAAAGGGCACTGCTTAAAAGGCGATGAGGGATGCACAGACTTTAAACAGCTTTGGCTCTACTCAGATGCACAAAAAAATCAAGTTTTGTGTGATCCTTTAAAAAATAATATTTCGGAATGTTTTTCACCACGACTTAAAATGAATGCTCGTTTTGGTTTTTTTCGTACACCAGTTTATAAAATAAGTGAGAGAGATGGTCTCAGCAGTGCTCAAGAAAGGCAGCTAATTAATCGAAGAAATATGTGGTCAAAAAGCAAAGATGAGAATGGTAATTTAATTCCTCTTGCGCAAAGAATCCCTAGAAAAATTATTTATTATTTAAATCCAAGTTTCCCTGAAGAGTTATATCCTGCGGTGAAAAAAGTCGCTCTTGAGTGGAACAGAGCTTTTGCAAATGTTGTGGCTAAAGTTAGAGGCAAATGTCAAAAAGAATCGGTGATAGAGACAAAAAATATGTATCACTTAGATGAGTTTTTAAAATCTAAAGGGATAGGTTCGATCGAAGACAACAATGTGACTGCTGCATGCGCGCTTTTATATGAAAAAACCAAACACAGAATTCTTGATGAGATTTTTTTTAGTGGCCGTCCTGAAGAAGTAAGCGAAATCTTTGGGGATATTTTTGAAATTAGAATTAATGATTGCAACGTTGATAATGTTATTCGTTATCAAGAAGAAAATAATTTGCATAATATTCTCACGGACAAGGGTTTAAATATTTTAAACCAAGATACTGTTGAGCAGGCCTGCGCTATTCTTGAAAATGAATCACAAAAAAGGGGGCTTGATCCTTTTGTGTGGCAACAAATAGGAGACTTGCGTTTTAGTTTCATCAATGCAGTGGCCAAGCCTCAGGAAATTGGATTGTTGGGATATGGACCTTTGGCAGTTGATCCAAAAACGGGTGAGATCATCAGCGGAACCGCCAATATTTATCTCTCATCTATTGCTCAGTATGCCACCGACAGCGCTTTATTGATGGAGAAAATGCAGCGCCTAGAATTCGCGTCTCGCATGTCAAAAAAACTCAAGGGTCAGCCAAATCCTCACTCTCCAAATCTCAATGAAATTTTCGAAAGGGTGAAGGATTTTTGGGATAGTGATGTTTATACTTATTCATCATCTTTGAAAGAAAATCTTATTAAAATTTTGCCCCAAATTAATTTTGACCAAACATTGGATTTACAAGATTTACTACAAAGCGATCAGAAGGATGACATAGAGACATTAATTTCATTGATAACTCAAGATAAGAATCTTGTTATTGATGATAAAAAGAGAGCAGACATAGATCTGAAATATGATTTTTATAGTGAAAGGAATGCATGTTTTATTCAAAAAGCTCTTCATGTGCCCTTTGAGCAGTTACAAAAAGATCTATCTAAAATTTCGTTGAGAGAGAAAATTGAGTTTCTCAAGCAGCACATAACTCAAGGAGTGCTTTTGCATGAAATTGGCCATACTTTAGGATTGCGCCATAATTTCAAAGGAGCGCAAGATGCACTTAATTTCCCTCCTGACTTTTGGGGAGTAAAGAGCGAAAGTTTTCCTTCTCGAACAGAATTTGTAAAAAATGAACTTCGTTCCTCATCGATCATGGAGTACCATAAATATTTTAATAGCGATTTTTTCGGCTTAGGACTCTATGATTTTGCTGCATTAGCTTTTGGTTATGGTGAAAAAGTAGAGGTCTTTGATGAAAGTGAATACAAGTTTGTTCCTCATTCATTGATGAGTAAACTTGGACAAATGCGCTATCAGGATTTTCCCAAGCTGTTTTCAGGAAATAACGCTGAGTCAAAAATAAATAAGCATATTAACGAAGTATTGAATCAGTATAGGCAAGGTCAGAGCTCGGCATTCATGGATATTCAAAAATTGGGCCTAAAAGATAATGCTCAAAATATCTACAAAAGAAAATATATAGACTATGAACAGTTAAGAAGACACGTGTTTAATAAGTATTTCTCTGCAGTTAAAAATGATATTGCAGAAGTACCCTATGCATTTTGTACTGACAGCCAAGTCGGCTCAGATGATCTGTTTTGTAGTCCATTTTTGTATGGGGCATCGAGCGATGAAGTAGTGAGCGATGTCATTAATAATTACGAACGCTCATTGTTTATGAAAAAATTAAATCTTAATCATGTATCTCAGCAGCCTAGTGTTTACTTGAATAGAATCTATAAAAAAGTTTACCAACCATTTTTAAAAGCGTACCAAAAAATGTTTACATATCGAAATAGCGAAATGGCTATTTACCCAGTTATGCATGAACTTGCTCTAAGCACAAAGCAAGGGCTCGATCTTATATCACGTATTTTACAAAGCGTTGAGCCGGGAATTTATTGTCAGGATAAAAGAGGAGACTATATTCCTAAATCTCAAGCCAAAACATGTAATAAATATATTTCTATCACCGGTGAACAGGGGCAATTTTTTAAAAGCATTCTAAGTGAGGATATCAGTGGAGAAGTTGAAAGCTTAGGTTTTATATACGATAAAATTCTAGCACTTATGGCTTTGGTTGATGCGCAGCAATTGAAAAAAAACGATATGAACTTGAGCGAAGGGTATAGTGGTGCTGCGTTGTATTATGCATTTAAAGAGCAGATTATAAAAATTTTTAGTGATTTATATATTGATAATTGGCGTGATAATGCTCCCTTTGTTCATGAAGATGCCAGCGGTATGGTTAAAATTGAATATCAAGATTTGTTTTCCAGTAAAAAAAATAACCTTAAAAGGTCCGCCAAAATTAAGCCTGCAACTTCATCGATTTTGAAAGATTATGCCATTTTGTTATCTATGGCTGGTTTGAGCAGTCTCGAAGATTATCGGCTCGATTTTGGTGCTCGCTCTCGCATACGTGAATTAAATGCGCCAGCGCAGCCAAGAATAGATAGCGCCATTGAATCAATCGTGTTTAAAAATCCCCACAACGGGGTAAGTTATCAAGCCTTTGCTTCTGATCAAAAAAACATTTCTATTGGGTACAACTTACTTAAAAATGCAGCAGATTTCATAAGTGACGGCGGCAGTGCTCAAGTTCCAGGAGACTGGTATATTGCTCAAACTAAAATGAACCAGTTGTTTGAGAAATTAAACAAAAATAGCTTAGTGAATTTATCCGTTCCTGATGAAGAGAAACTGAAAGCTGAGTTAAAGGCCGCACAAGATGAATTTGAAGAGCAGGATAAAATTCTGCACGAAAAACTAAGAGTGATCAAACAAGTTCAAAAGTTAGGCGAAAAACTTGGGCTCGAGTAAGGCTTTTTGAATATCTACTCTTCATTTTCAAGATCGCTTTTATCGGCATGATTGCCCAATAATTCTTTTGAGACAGAAGAGTCGTACCGAGAGCTAGAGGTGGTGCTGATATAAGCCTGATAGCCGCAATAAATACATGAATAGGAATCGTCGTCTTGGTAGTTGCGGGCAAGCACGACGCCTAAACTGTGGCATTTGGGACACTGTCCCCTGTCACCAGCTTTTGGCAGCGGACCTCCTGCAATAGATCTTTCTTCTTCTGGGGGAGTCAACGCTGTTTTTTTACGAAAATATGCATTTTCATGTTTATTGATGTTTTCTTTAATTATTTCTCTTCTAGTAAGAGAGGAGTTATGGCTAAAACCAGGATTTTTTTCGTACGTGTTATCAGTGGCAGTTTTTCTTTTGCCAGCGCCAGTTTTTAATTGCATGCGAAATGGTTCGATAAGTCTGATAATATCGTGTTTTTTAAGTGTGGTTTTTTCTTTCCAATCTTGCACAATATTTTGAGCAAGAGCTTCTCGAGCTGTTATTGATTTATCAATATTATTTTCAGGCTTTGCTTGCACTCGGTAGGAATTAAGCAAACGATTGAGAGAAACTATTGCTTCTTCATTAAAATTTTGCGAAATTACTGCGCTTAGTGTCTGTAATAATCGTTCACGTGCTGTAGCCATTTCTAATGCCCCTTATTTACGTGAAATATCTAATCACCCTTTGGAATAGTAATTCTATATGAGTTGCTAAGCAAGAATCAGGTAGTTTTAATGTAGGGTCTGTAAAAACACGCTATCTGTGCTTGTTTATTGGCGACACCATGTGCAAAATAGAACCCATGAATTGGAAACGAACAATAAATATTTATTTTTTAGCTTTTATAATATTTGCTTCAAATATTTATGCATTTTCATTTAAAGAAGAATTAAAAAAATTTTTTTCTATTCATCTATCAGATGAAATTTTCGAAAAAATTAATAAAGATATTATTGGTTCACTGCATGCAAAAAATATGAAGTTTTATTTTCCCAATCGTGTGACTATGGATGATGTGGAAGTACTCGATGATAAAGGGAAAAGAGTTTTGTATGGTAAACATGCGGAACTTAAAATTTCATTACTATCTTTGATGACAAATAATATTGTTGTTACTGATGCATTTATTGAAGCACCATTTTTTAACTATACCATCAACAAGAGGGTTCATAATGTCGTCCGTATCTTTGAGGATCCTGATCCAAAAATAAAAACAAATGCACAGGACACAAGTTCAAGAATTCGTGTGACAATTAAACATGTTCGTGTGCAAAATGGCAGTTATGAAATGGAGCACGATGTGGGCTTAAAGATTTTTGCCCAAGGCATAAGTGCTGAAGGAAATTTCTGGGTGGAAAAAGGGCCTTTCGGAGTAAATATTTCCGAAGCTCGTATAGAGCGTGGTGGAATTCATGTGGCAGGAATGGATCTTCCTATAAGCCAACTTGTTTCGCGCGAGCTATTTATTTCCGATGAAAAAGTTTCAACAAAATATCTCAATGCATTGTATGAAAAGGCTTCATTAACAGCCAATGGAACTGTATTCATAGATAAGGATCACTATGAAATCAATGCTAAGCTTGATGCTCCCCAAAATACCTATCCTCAAGGTTTAAAAAGACTACCTTTCGTAACGCCATCTTTTACTGCCAACGTCATCATGAGTGGTCCGTTGGAAAAGCCTGAGTTTAAAGTAGATAGTCATTTGGGTAATACTCAAATCAATGGAGTAAAGATTGCTCGTGGCACAGCCAAGTGTGAGATAAATGAGCATCGGGTGAAGGTGGAGAACTCAGTTTTTAGTGTTGGTGAACGCGGAAAATTAAGTGCCCAGGGGGTAGTAGATATTGATAAAGATAATTTTTTCTTTAAATCGAAACAAGAAAATATAAACAGCAAAGATCTTATAAAATTTTTATCTCTAAAAATGGCTTCGAGTGGGGAAGTAGATGCCCAGACAACTATAGAGGGACAACTGGACTATAAGACCTCACCCATCAAAATTTTGAGCAGGGGAAACCTTAAAAATATACGCCTTGATAAAGCGCGGTTAGCTGGAGAAACTAATTTTTTTGTTTCTTTGATAACAGATGCATCAGGAAAAATATCTTTTAAAGAGCTTAATTTCAATGACAGCAAGGGTAGTAAGGTTCAAGCTAAAGGCGAGCTTGCGTCAACTATGAAAAATGGTTGGTTGTCTTATGAACTAAAATGGAGAGATCCTAAATTTTATGTAAATCAATGGTTGCCTGATGATATGCAAGGTGAGGACCTTTCTTCAAGTGGAAAAATTAACTGGCAAGAAAAAAATATTGATGGGCAGGCTAAAATTGAAGCAAAAAATATCGATTATAAAAAAATAAAAATTGATTCAATAAAATCCGAAATTAAAATTGCTAAAAATAATTTGTTTTTAGAAAATATTTCCGCACAACTTTATCAGGGAAAAGTTTTTGGCAGTGCGTCGATTCAAAACATATTCAAAGAAAGAATTGTAAAAAGTTCTTTGAAAATATCAAATATCGATAGCGCATTGGCTGTCTCGCGATTAACTGATCTTGATCTAAGCGGTTTGCTTAACATACAGCTCAATTTATCAGGTTCGCTTGAAAAAGTAGCAGCGCAATTTTTTCTTCAAGCACAAAAACTAAGTTTTTATGGGATAAATATTAGGACAATAAATCTCGAAGGAATATTTCAGGATAATAAGCTAGAAATCCCTGAGCTTTTTTCGCAGTTGGATGCAGGCACTATTGATGGAAAAAAAATAGTATTTGGCCTATCAGACAAAAAAATATCAGGTTCACTTGTTCTTTCAGATCTAGCTATAGCGCCATTGCTTAGTAGATACGCGAAGGTTGAAGGCATAGTGAGAGGAGCTATTAGCATCGGCGGAAGCTGGCTTTCTCCTCGTATTTTAGCTAAAATGCATGGCAAAAATATTGTTGTAGCCGATCAAAAATTGGGTTTTGGACCTTTGACCCTCAGCTTACAGAAAGAAAGACTTAACGATGGAATTGATGATGAGGACATGGTTTTATCCCTATCATCGATTTTGCAAAATAATAATGCTCAAACCACAATCAGAACAGCGGTCGCTCTTAATCGAAAAAGTATAAATTCTACTTTGAGTTTTAAAAATTTTGAGTTGGATAGCTCGGATATTTGGCCGAATAAATTTCAAATAGGAATTAAAGGAAAAGCTTCTGCAAAACTGACTGCTCATGGACAATTGTTGTCACCTAAGGTCGATGCTCAAATAGAAATTTTTGACTATGGCTTTTTTGATCCGAGAAAACGCAACGCTCAAATATTTATCAATAAAAAATATGGGATTGCAACCATAAATGCCAATCTTGATAATGAAAAGCTTCAAGTGGAACTTTGTGCACCATGGACGCAGAGTTCATTGAGTAAGGGGTGTGACTTTGAGTCAGGAATTTTGGCGCAGGCCAAGGGAAAGTTGAATCAGAAAGGGCTTTCTGTTGAATTGAGTGGGGCTGTCCGTCACGATCACCTAGAAAATATTATTCCAGTTTTAAATGATGAATTAGCTGTTGTAGGCGCCGAAGCAAGTATACAAGGAAGGCTGACTAAAAAGTTTAATCAGGATATGTTGTACGATTTTAAATTATACCTTGCGAGTTTGAATGCGGGATTACCAAATATTAATGGCATAAAATTGGTTAATCCCGTGAGTGTGAAATTAAAAAATAAAGAAATTAGCTTAAATAGCCAGGCTGAATTTTTATTTTCTCCTGGAAAAATGAAAATAAGCGGTTCTGCAAAAAATAATAATTTAGATATCAAAATAAATGGGGCCATCCCATTAGTGCTTTCCAAATTTATTGTGCCCATTGTTCAAAGAGGAGAAGGCTTAGCGTTAGGAGATTTGAATATATCTGGTTCGTTTGACTCACCAATACTCGAGGGTATGTGTGAACCAGAGCAAGGGGCAATGCTTTCATTTAAAAAATGGATTGAGTTCGTTGAATTTAAGAGAGGGAAGGTAAGCTTTAGAAAAAATTCTCCTCATTCTTTTAGTACGAGTTTTGAAAAATTTAAAATAGGAGTTGGAGACGGTAGGCTTGACCTCGATGGAGAAATTAAAAAACAATATAAAATACACGGTATGGAAGAGCTTACAACCTTTGATGTGAAAATTGAGGGAAGCAATATTATTTTAAGGGATAAAAATAATTTTATTGAGACTGATTTTAATTTAGACACGGTAAAACTACAAGATAAAGCTTCTGTACTCTCTGGAAAGATTACTCTTATCGATGGATCAGCTCATAAGCAATTTGATTTACGAAACTTTGTTATTCAGGCTTCTGAGGGCCCAAATAAAGATTTGCAAAATATTTTTGGTGCCATAGATTTAAATCTAAATCTAGAAATTGCTGTAAGACAATTTAGAGCATCAATGAGAATGCTTAACATCGATATTGAAACACTTTTAACTGGGCAATTAAAAGTCAATGGACCAATAAGCCACTCAAAATTTACAGGTGGACTTTCTGTAAGCGAAGGGGCTGTAAATTTTCCTGCTGCAACATTTGATTTGGGTGAAAGCAGAATAGAGCTCGATGAACTGACTCAACGTTCGTTTGATCCAAAAATAATAATTTCTTCAATGCAAGAGTTTGAAAAGGATTCTTATCCTGAACTTTCGCAAGACACCACTATCGAACTTGCTTTAAAAGGCAATCTCGATCGTCTTGATTTGGAGTTAAAACCCATTAATGGTGATCTGCATCTTAACCAGTCAAAAATATTTTTGATGTTAATGATGCCTCGAGGTATAGGAGGAGAAAACAATGATACGTTTCCGCAGAATGCCAAGAATGCCGTGGTGGCATTTTCGGGAGAAGTATTTTTAAGACCTCTCACCAATGAGTTACAAAATCTTTTAGAGGGAGGGACACAGACAAAAATTCGATTTGGTTCGGTGCTCGAACCGGGAGGCCTCACTTTAAGACTCAATTGGGAGCTTGGTTCGCGGATTGAAATTCAGGGTGTCTATATGTTTTTGAGCGAAGACATTCTTGCTGCAGGGGAAGATAAATTATCTTTGTTTGGAAATTATCCATTTAGGGATTTAAAATTAAAATTGTTGTTGCTTGATCATGGAGCTTTAGGACCCCTTTATTTAGAAAGTTCCTTTGGAGCAAGTCGTTATGTTGACGGTACATTGGAACCAAGAGCAAAACTACGCCTAAGCTATCGGATATTTTCCCAATGATGATGCGTTTTATTACTATATTTTTGCTGCTTGCTTTTTTGTGCGCTAATGCTTTTGCTCAAAGCATCGAAAAGATTTCTCTTGGCACCACTAAGCATGTTTCCAAAAAATTAATTGATAGCCTTGAAAAATATCTTGAGCGATATCGAGGACTAAATGCCGACGAAACAACTGCTCTTTCTGCTAGCGAATTTATTGCAGGGCTTAAGTTTGTTTCTTATGTGGACTGCCAATTAAAAGGCCATAAAAAAAGCCATTTACATTGTTACGTTAAAGCCAAATATTCCATAAGAGATATAGTAATCAACAATCTTCCCTTGGGGTTACTGGAAAACGAATTGAAGCGAAAGTTGCCCGTACAAATTGGGCAGCTTGTTACTTCAAGCTCTGAATCAAACTCCGAGATGCTGAAAATAACTAAATCGAGAGTCGAGACTTTTTTGCGTAAAAACGGTTATTACTGGGCAAAAGTCACGACTTCTTTGCAAAAGATACCAAATGACTTGGCGGTGCTTATTAAAATTGGGATCGATGGAGGAGTTTTTGCGCGTGTTAATGAAGTGTATCTTGAGGGAAACAGTCCCGTAAGCTCTCGAAGTGTCAGGAAAACTTTTCAACGCATGTGTCTTGCCTTCAATCGTTTATTTCAAGTTTTTTCCTATGGAACATTGAGCTGCTATTCTCGAGAACTCGAGCGGGCAGCTCTTAACAAGCTTCAGGATCGTTTAGCGAAACTAGGGTATATTCAAGCGCAGGTAAGTTTATCTCACCGCTGGCTTGATCCAAGCGCTCCTCTTACTCCGAAACACTGCAGAAATTCTAAACTTCATAGTGATGAGCCTTTTTGTGTTGATTTGCATGTTCGTATTGAAAAAGGTCCAAAGGTTCGTAGCGTTATAACTATACGCGAAGGGGATATGGTGAGCCGATCTGCATTTGCTCGCTTTTTTGGATCATTTTTTGCTGTCGAGCAGTTGTCCAGGGCTGTTCGCGCATTGGATGAACCTCTACCCTTCGATCAGGTGATTATTAAAGAAGAATTAGAAAAAAGAATTAGTTTCGTTGAAAGTAAAAATATTACCGAAGATGAAGTAGCAGAGTCAGCTCAACTTATGAAAGAGTATCTCGTAAGTAAGGGCTATACAAATGCTGAAGTAGTCGCTTCATATCACGTGCAAAACCCCAAAAATATTATTGTTTATTTTGATATTTATCCTGGCAGTTCATATTATGTAAAATCATTTCGAATCATGCCTGAAAAATTTGTAAAATACATAGAAAAAAATGAGCTGAGTGATCTTATGGAAACAAGAGGGTTCTTGAAACCCGGCAGACTTTCATACAATAAAATCAATAAAGCGCTGGAAGATGTCAAAAGAAAATTATCTGAAAAAGGTTTTCGCAACGTTCAGGCCAAGATAGAGATGGTATCCTTAGATGATGGTGGGGTCGAGGTTGTATTTAATATTGCTACAGGTAAAAGGGAATTTATTAGTGAAATAAAAGTTATTAATGGTGAAGAAGAATTAGATAAAGAAATTTTGCCATTTTTGCGCAATTGCAATAGTGCCAAGAAAAAAATAAATCCAAACAATTTGTGTCAAGGAAGCGCGCTCGATCGAGATGGCATTTTAAGTGACGAAAAAAAAATAGCGAATTTTTATATCAACAATGATTTCTTATATGCAAAAGTGTTTAGTTCCTTGAGTGAATCTGAGCAGGGGTATGAGCTAAAATTTTATATTTACGATAGTCGATGGGGAAAAAAATCAAAATTAAAAATGCATCGTCAAGATATTAAAAACATAATTATATCTGGAAATAACTCAATCAGTACAGAGGTGATTAAAAGACTTTTTCCTAAAGCAAAAAATAATAATGCTCGTTACGATTCCATTTCTCTAAAAAAAGGCATGTCGCTATTGCGCGAATCCAATCGTTTTTCAAACATTGATGCAAAGATAAAGGTTGGGCAAGAAAATAGTGAAGATGCCTACTTTGCTGTGCATGTGACACAAAAACCATCTTTAACTCTTGATGCGGCTCTATCGTTTAGCACTGATCAACTTTTATCGCTTGAGTTGGAGCTGGAAGAAAATAATTTGTTTTATTCGATGCTGAAATTAAATACCAATTTAGGTCTGGGTTTATTTTGGGGCAGACAAACTTTCTTAAGCAATAAATTTATTTGGCCTTTTATGTTTGGAAGTCCATTTCGCTTTAGTTTGCAAGCACCTGTTATTGTATATGACGATAAAACTTCGCGTCCCAAACCATCTAGGCGCTTGCAGAATAAAGTGATTACCTCGCTTGAATGGCGAGCAACTCCATTTTTGATGCCCTATACGCGATATTCTTTAACTCACATCATGAAACAGGAATTTCCCAATAATTTAGTGCCGAGATTAAGTGCGCAGGAAAGGTTTTTATCTATCGATGGATTAACACACGTATTGAAGGCTCCTGGAAAAATTCGCGGGATGCTTAAAACAGGGCTTTCATTTATAAAACTTGATAATGCCACTGATCCTCATAGCGGAATTGATGTGAATAGTTTTTTTGAAATCAGTGGAGGTCCTTTTATTGGGGATCCATTTTTTACCAATTTAGGAATACAGAATAAATTTTACGTTCCCTTAAAATCTACAACGCTAGCTTTTCAATTCTCTTTAATGCGCGCCTTTGTAAGGCCAAATACTAAAAATTGGGACGAGTTAACCGAGGTGTCGGCGATGGATAATCTGGGGGGAGATCGCAGGGTTAGAGGTTATAAAGAGGCAGCCATCAGCCCCGTTCATAGCTGGCTTCCATCTGATAATTTTGGAGGCTATTTTCTCAACACTGCTAATATCGAATGGCGCTTTCCACTTACAAATCCAGAAATTTTAGGAAGTTTTTCGGGCGCTTTATTTGTCGATCAAGGAATGGTTTTATCTTGTCGAGGGCTCAGTTGTTCTCAAGATTATTCTTTTTCTCAATTAATAACTAAAATGGGTTTTGGATTATCTGTAGGGGCAGGGTTGCGTTACAATTTGCCGGTAGGCCCTATTTCCCTCGATTATGCGTATTCTCCATTGCATAATGAATCGCGCGTACATGTGCAGTTTGGTTATGCTTTTTAGGGCTGGCTTAGCTTTTTTAGCTTAGCGCACAAAAGGAAAGAATCCTAAGGCTATAAGTATCAAAGCAGAAATCATGAGAGAAAGCGGAGGATGCTGCTCAATTTTATAATTTTCAGTTCTGAGAGCTTGTTTAGAAAAAAGAAACACAAATATTCTCATTATACAAGCAGCGCCAAAAGCAATAGAAATAAAAATAATTGCACTAAATAAAATGTTATCTTGCATGGGAGATATGACAGATAATTTTACGAAATATCCCATAGTCCCGGGGAGACCAGCTATGCAGGCGAGTGCAATCAATAAATAAAGAGCTGGAATTTTATTTTTACGTCCAATGCCTGAAATATCTTCCCAAGTCTGCCAATACTGCTCAATAGCTTTTATGTAAATCAAAGAGCCAAACAAGACAAAGAGAGATAAAGTTAAGAAGGAAAAAGCAGTTATCACAAAAAATAATTGAGGAAGTAATTCAGAGGATCCAAAAATTAGAGATAGGTAAAAAACGGGTCCTATGCTCGTTGCTATATAGCAGATGGTTCGTTTTATTTTGCTCTGATCAAGGGCACGCAACCACGATAAAAGAAGTCCGACAGCTAAAATTAATCCGATCATGTTAAGAAATTTTTCATTGAGCATGTTTGAACGCTGAACAATGGCGTATGCATCTTTTAGATGAGAACCACCCTGTATAATAGCGCCGCTGAGAAAAAGAAAAGCTGTGCTTAAATTACTGCCATCAGCACAGTCGATGTGGGCAAAAGAAAAGGGTGGTATCCCTGCCAGGCAAAGAGCTGAAAAGAAAAATAGGCTCAGGCCAAATATCCCCATGCTTGTATTGCCAGTTTTAGCGATGGTCAATGTCGAGATATCCGTAATGTGTGATGAATAGGTAAAGGCATAGAGGGAAAAACATAACATTAAGAATACCAAAATGGCATTGAAGCTAATTTTGAGCCCTATCTCAGCTTTTTTTCCTCCCGGTGTAGTTTTAATAGCTAAAGTGGCGATAATAATTAACCAGCCTGTGCTCGCTATGAGTTTCAAAATTAAGTAATCAGTTGAAATATTTATTATGGATATAGTGAGCGCTGATATAATCAGAAAAAAAATATCCATCTGATTATTAGTTATTGTTTTTTGAGTGAAGTAAATAGCAATCAAAGAGTTGATTAGAATGAATATTATAGATATTTCATCCAAATATGTTTGTGGGTTTTTGCTGAGTAATGGCTGTGATAATAAGTCAGCGATTGCGATGGTTAAAGAGAGTAAAATCGAAATAATTGAAAATGTTATAATGTGAGTCTTTTCGTCGATTTGAGTGCGGTTTTGTTTGCTTCCTATTGTTTCTAAAATTAACACAATAAATGAGGAAGCCATCATGATTGCTATGATGATGTTAATATTTGTTTGATTCATTTTAACCTCAATAACTCTTTACTTTATCATTTCAATTGTTGGGAGACATAGTTCGTTGCTATAGGAACTATCAAAGAAATTATTGCCACTATGAATGGCGATAAAAAAAATGTTTTTTTAACGAGCACAACTTTATTGCCTGTCATCACTGGTACACCCGTTTTTGTTTTAATGAGTAAACCGTAAGCAAAGAGTGAAAGGGCTATTACCCATGAAATAATAATGGCGTGCCATAGTTGGCTCCAAGAATCAGTAGCCTTCAAAGTGTGTTGATAAATAGCGCGAAGTGCTGGCCACGTAACAACACCTATACCGAAGCCAGGCAGTCCGAGCAGCAAACATAAAGATAAAAACCATGATGCGCTAACACTTGAATTTTGAGTTCTGAATAAATTGTACTGTTCTGTCAGTGAGGCCTTTTTACTGATATACATAAAAATGATAATAGAAAGTAAAAATACAACTGCTGATATATGCCAAGATTCATTTTTTTTTGTGATAAATATTATTGATGCCGATAGAGACGAGTAGAGAGTAAGAAAGTAGTATGGAATGATACCTATCTTTTTTTCATAGATAACATTAAATGATAAATAAAGTGCTCCTAATGAAGAGAAAATACTAATGATTAAAGATAGTATGCTTGGGTCAATGTTGATCTCATTACGAGTAATAAAAAGTATGAAAAAACCGGCAACATGAAGAAATGCCAAAATAAAAGGTCCCTCCGAGGCCTCTAAATTTAAAAAGAGTGTTTTCATAAAAGGTGCAAAAATTGGAAGTGTGATTCTGGATAATCCAGGGAGTAGTATGGCTATTTGCATTAAATTAAACACCGTACTGGAGCCAGTGGTTGAGGATTTTAATTGCAGGAGTATTAGAGCAAGCGCATCACATGTAAAAATGACGATGCCAGTCTGAAAAATAGCTGCTCCACGGTGTTTTTTGGAACTATGGCCGATTATGAAAAATATAATAAAACTGGCTGCAGATATGATAGGTAAAGCAACTCTTATGTCTTTTTGAGCTAATGATATAAAAAGTATAAAAGTTAGTAAAAATGGAGCAGATTGGTGAATATTTGTTTTTGTGTTATTGAATTCATATAAAAACATGTCCGCCAAGAGAGCGATAGCTATTGCGCAAAATAAAAAAATATTTTCTTTGTTAATTGAAGTAATAAAACTTATATTTATTTGATTTAAATTGGTGGATAGTATGTATTGGTTTTGGGTTTTGTTACTTATGAATAAGTAGATTAACCGAAGAGTAAATAAAAATACAATGGAAGAAAAAAATTTTGACATAGCGCGCTTTGAGCCTATATCAGATGCAGGAGTTAAGGTAATAAAAATAGCCGCCAAGAGAGGAGTGGAGAGTACCAAAGCTATAATATAGTTGTCGATAATGATCATCATGACTCCCAGATATAGTAATAAGTAATTACCAAGAAGATAGCGAATAAAACAGACCTTCGAATGCTTCCATTATGAAAGAATCTAAGAGGTATTTGAAATAAGCTAATAATAAGCTGTGGTATTTTTAATAAAAGAAAATTTCCATAGAGAGGACCTAAAAAATTAGATGAAGCACGAGCGATGAACTTAAAAAGTTTAAAAATTGTATTTTGAATTGAGTATGAATGAGTAGTTTTACTGTTTTCAATAGGTTGATGAAATAGGTGATTAAACTGTATTGGTAGAAGTAGCAGTATGAACAGTTGTACTGATTTTGCAAAAAATTCCAGGCTCATTGCCTGCATTAGTGCGGCAATACTAAAAAGTGAAAAAGTTATATTATGCTCCCTATAATTAGCTTTTTCCTTGAACAGAATAAGCAATGCATAAGCTATAAAAATGCAGAAAATAACTGTGAGAAAGATTGGATTTTTTAGTGGAGCTACAGAAAAAATTTCTCTTAATACAACAAGTGCAGCTAGACAATTATAAGCCATGTATGTCAGAGCATTAATTTTTTGTGCAGAAAATTTGTCTGAGAAGTCATGTTTTGAAAAAGGAATCATAAAAATTTTTACAATATATATAAAAAATAAATATAATGCCCAATTAGTTTTTTTTATTTCTAGGTTGTGATGATTAAATAAATTTAATACATCGACTGAATCTATCATTAAAATCATTGCCATCGAAAAAAAATCACAGAGAATAATCCAATAAAACGTTTTTATAAAGTTGGTTTTTAAAAAAAATCTGCTATTAGAATTTATTATCGTGAATAGTATTAAAATATTTCCAGCGCCTATTAATGATAATTTTATAACTAAGTTTGATGGTGCATGAAGCAAAATGACGAATAGTGATGCCGTAAAAATTGTTTGGAAAATGCTTGATGCTTGAGTGTAGCTGGTAATTAGTATTGTGATGCCTAGTGTCACTATTGTGGCCAAAATTATGCTGGAATTAAATGTGTCAATATGTATGATAAAATCTATAGGTAAATATTTTATTTTGTAGGTATGTAGTAGTATTGAATTATTAATTAAACATAGTTTTGTTAAGTAGGAAGAGAAGACTAATGGCGGTAAAATTATTATTAATATTATGGCTCTAAAAAAAGTGATGTTTTTTAAGGTGATTTTAAAGTTTGTTAGCAGTAAACAAAAACAAAATGCAAGAAAAATCCATGTGAAAAAATTTGTAAGCATGGTTTTATCCGCGCATTTCTGTCAATTCATTAATTTGTAGTGTCGAACGACGCCTTATTAATAATATGGCTATTGAATAAATAAAAATAATAAAAATAAAAGTGAAAAATAAAATAAAATAAATGGTTTCATCTCCCTTAGTAAGAGTGTTTTGATAAAGTCCTGTTAGTGAAGTAATCCCAATGCAGATTTGAAGTATAGAGGAAATTATATTGAGTAAGTTCCTGCGCACAAATACTCCCACTAATCCACAGGCTATGCAAAATATAAGAATATTTTCAATGGTCATTTATGTCCCCTTTGTTATTCTTGGTTTCGGATATTTAACACTATTAATGCTGAAATAAGCATGATGAATATGATGAATATTGCGCATAAAATAGCCATGATGTCGTATTTAAAGTAGGAGTATTTAATCGTAGTTGATGATAAGTCGTTATTGATTATTTTTGGAAGCTTTAGTTGGAAAAATATAAGCATTGATATTCCTGTTATGATGCTTAATTTTGGTGGTGAATTTTGTGATATTTGAGTTGATTTTTCAATATAAAGGTTGCAAGAAATAATTATAAGACAAAAAAATAAAAGTAAGGTGAGCGGGTGAGCATTGAGAATATGTATTTTATTAGTGAGAGCTAAGTAAAAAGCAATTAAAATGGTTTCGAGTGTCAGAAATAAAGCATTGTAGGAAGGGCTAGAAAACACAATTGTGAGCAAAGCCAATGAGCCAATAAGAAATAAAAAGACTTGCTGTAAAAGCGAATAGGTTTCCATATCTGCCTCGATTGGTCTACTACTTCAAATAATAAGCTATTTTATCCATCGTCTTCGGCTTAGATTAAAATTTTATTAATGAAAAGTCATAAAAGTAACAGCTTGTGCTACTTAACGTCGCTTGGCTGTTGAGCAAGCAAGCTTTTTTATGCCCTATAAAAGGCTTTCATCAAATAAGTCTTTTACAGAATGATATTTGTTTGCTAGCCATGCTGATGTCTATGTGAGAGGCCTTTATGAGTTTGAATGAAAATGAGTTGCTCAAAGTAGCGCGTCTAGCTCGCTTATCTTTAACCAAAGACGAGATTGAGCTTTTTGGCAAAGAGTTAGGGCGCATCGTTGAATTTGTAGCACAGCTGAGTGAAATCGATTGTGAAGGTGTTGAGCCCATGTCTCATACGACTGATCAAACTTTATTTTTGAGAGAGGATGAAGTTGGCTCAACTCTAGGGGTTAAATGTGTATCCTCTTCAGCCGGCTACGCTGATGGCTTGATTAAAGTTCCAAAGATTATCGATTAAACTATTTTTGAGGCAACAATGGCTCCTACAGAACTATTAACAAAAAATATCGACGAGTTGAGTAAAGAACTTCAAAATTTGTCTATAACGAGTGAAGAATTAACTCGGGCTTGTCTCAATCAAATAGAGCGGGGTGATAAGAAGTTAGGGGCGATGCTATGGCTCGAGCCTGAAATTTCACTCAAACAGGCCCGAGAGTCTGATGGGCGACTTAAAAATAAAAAAGCACTTGGCATGCTCGATGGTATACCTGTTGCGCTCAAAGATATGATGATGAGCCAAGATTTTTATACTACTGCAGCTAGCCGTATTCTTGAGGGCTATCAGGCTCCATATGATGCAACGGTGGTTAAAAAATTAAGAGCCGCCGGTGCGGTGATTGTTGGGAAAACCAATCAAGACGAATTTGCTATGGGTTCATCAAATGAAAGCTCAGCTTACAAATTATGTCGTAATCCTTGGAATCTAGAGCATACTCCTGGGGGGTCTTCTGGTGGGAGTGCTGTGGCGGTAAATGCCGGAATGTGTCTTGCAAGTCTTGGTACAGATACAGGAGGATCGATTCGTCAGCCAGCTGCATATTGTGGGACGGTTGGGGTCAAACCCAGTTACGGACGGGTTTCACGTTTTGGGATTGTTGCTTTTGCAAGCTCACTGGATCAGGTTGGTCCTTTTGCCAACTCGGTAAAAGATAGCGCCATCGTTTTGTCGAATATCGCTGGTTTTGATGAAAACGACTCAACTTCCATCAACGCATCGGTGCCAGATTATTACTCACAGCTGAAGCTTGATGTGCGTGGCAAAAAAATAGGTATTGCAAAGGAATATTTTGGTGAAGGCATTCAGCCCTGCGTAAGAAAAGCTGTAGAAAAAACCATTGAGATACTAAAAGAAAATGGTGCAACCATTGTTGATGTATCTCTACCTCATACAAAATATGCAGTGGCAACCTATTATATTATTGCTACCGCCGAGGCTTCTTCGAATTTATCTCGTTATGACGGTATTCGTTTTGGACCGCGAAAGGGTGAAGAACAAGGCCTGATGTCCCTTTATGAAACTACCAGAGGAGAATTATTTGGTACTGAAGTAAAGCGTCGCATCATGCTTGGCACCTATGTGTTGAGTGCGGGGTACTATGATGCCTATTATCGTAGAGCTCAGCAGGTGCGTCGATTATTTGCCCAAGATTTTGAGCGAGCTTTTGAAAAAGTGGATATTCTATTGTCTCCTACAACACCGACAACAGCTTTTAAAATTGGCGAAAAAGTTTCTGATCCATTGTCAATGTATTTAAACGATATTTATACCATTAGTGCTAATCTTGCTGGTTTATGCGGAATATCTGTTCCTGTTGGTTTGGATAATGCAGGGCTTCCTATTGGAGCGCAGCTGTTAGCAAAGCCTTTTGATGAACAGTCTTTATTTGATGCGGCAGCAGTGATAGAAAAGTCTGTTAATTTTGCGGCTCACCGCACACTGGCATAAGGAGACATGTTATGAGCGCGCTCGAGTCTTGTCTATTTTGTGGAATATATGAAAAAAAAATCCCAGCTAAGATTATTGCGCAAAATGATAGAGTGCTTGCCTTTCACGATATTAATCCGGTAGCAGAGTTTCATGCTCTGGTGATTCCCAAACTTCATATTGCTAATCTCAATGAGCTCTCTGCCGACAATGCCTCAGTGCTCGCTGACATGATGTTGATGGCAAAGGAGATTGCTTTTCAATTTGGAATGAATACTAATGGGTATCGGGTGGTTTTGAATACTGAAAAAGGTGCAGGGCAAACAGTGTTTCACTTGCACGCTCATGTTCTTGGGGGAAGAAATTTTTCCTGGCCTCCAGGCTAAACTCGCTTTAAGCCCATGTTAAGCTAAAGAGACAAAGGCTATTAGCATGGGAGTATAGAGTGGATAAAGAACTTATCAGAGATTATGAGTTAGATATAATTGTGAAAGCATGGCGTGATGAAAATTTTCGACAGCAGCTTTTAAAAGATCCTAAGAACGCCATCGAACGCGAGTTTGATATTAAAGTTCCCCATGACATGAATATTTCTGTCCATGAAGAAAACGAGCAATCGCTGCATTTGATTGTTCCATCCGTGCCTCCCCACTTTATAACTGGTGATTTATCCGATGATGAGCTAAAAGATGTTATTGGCGGAGTAATGGCGACGGGGCATCTAGCAGCTCTTCCCAAGGCTGAAGACAGAAAAAAAATACGAGAATTAAAGAAAGAGATAGAGCAGCTGAAAAATGAGCTTGTAGCTTTGAAAAAATAATGATGAGGGCGGGTATATACTCATCAAATTTGGAAAAGAATCGCAGATAGTGGCGATACGTCAATATATTTCTTGTAAAGTCTCACTTTTTTGCCATTGCCTAAGTTAGGAGCTTGAGCACAAAAATATGAGACTTTGCTTTTTAGCAGTAACGAAGCTCAAAGTAAAAGTTGCATGTGAAATATTTTTCATACTTTTTCTAAGTGCGTATCTAAAAAGTCATTCTAGCAGTAAAAACTCATAATAAATTGCATGATTGAACTTGGTGTTGTGAACAGCGAACGGCAACGAGCAGTGCTTGTTGAAGAGAGGCTTTTGGTTTTAGTAAAACGTCGAGCTGAAAAAGGTGAGAGGCTATTCTTATCTGATCGGCGCATGAAAGCCTACAAAAGCCATGCTCGGTGTAGCAGTCAGCATGAGATTTAAAAGCGATCTTCTCTAGATTTTCACAATATTTTTCATCATTAGACTCGTTTTTGTTGAGAGCTTGATAGTCAGCAAGTTTTTCTTGAAGACACAAGGTTGTGTTTTCAATCCAGGCTTGAAGTTGATGGGACCAGTCATTTTTTGAAGTTTGAAAAAGACTGCAATATTTGTATCCATAGGAGATGAGATAATTGCTGTGCTGAGAGCAAGGTCTCAGAGCTTCTAGATGTTGATAATATTCGCAGCTTGAGTCGCTTGGTTGAGGAGTATCAGCAAGTAGTGCGCCGCAAAAAATAATCACAAGCATAATAAAATTTTTCATGAATTAACTCTTGGCTGAAAAATCTCAATAAAAACTAATCGCATAAAAAATATATTGCCTTAAGAAGCAGATTTAAAATTGTGGATGTGCTCTTAGGCTTCAACTGTTAAAGCTTTTGACATAAGTACTTTGTGTCATGGAAGAGATCATCCATAGTGAGGTTTGCTCATGAATCAATCAAAAAATTTTAATTTGACTCGCTCTGTGTTAATCGAAGAAGCCATTAAACGTGGTGAGGGAGTGTTATCCGATAGTGGAGCATTGATTGTTCATACGGGAAAATACACAGGTCGTTCTCCAAGCGATAAGTTTAGCGTTTATGATGAACACACAAAAGATCTCATCTGGTATAACGAAGGCAACAAAAAAATGAGCCCTCAACATGCTGAAAATTTGTTTCAAAAAGTTTCGCAGTATCTTGATAAAAACGGGTGTTATAAGTTGGATTGCAGGGCTGGGGCGAGTCAAAACCATGCTTTAAATATTAGGGTAAAAACACAACGAGCGTGGCATAATCTCTTTGCTCAAAATATGTTTTTAGAGTCAAACAAAAATTTTAAAGTAGATTTTGAAATTTTTCATGCTCCAGGATTTAAGGCCGATCCAATAATGGATCACACTAATTCTGAATGTGCCATAGTACTAGATTTTTCTAAGCGTCGAATTGTTATCTGTGGTACCGAGTATGCCGGTGAAATTAAGAAAAGTGTTTTTACTGCCATGAACTTTTTGTTGCCTAATAGCGGAGTATTGGGAATGCATTGCTCAGCCAATATGGATGATAGTGGCAATGTCGCTATTTTTTTTGGGCTGAGTGGTACAGGGAAAACAACTCTTTCAGCTGATAGCAGCCGGCTTTTGATCGGAGACGACGAACATGGATGGGATGATGAAGGAGTTTTTAATTTTGAAGGTGGCTGTTACGCTAAGGTGATTCGTTTGTCTTCTAGCGATGAGCCGGAAATTTATCAGGCGAGCAATAAATTTGGTTCTGTTTTAGAGAATGTAATTTTTGATCCAAGCAGCAGAAAAGTTGATTTCAATGACGCTCGGTTGACTGAAAATTCTCGCTCTAGCTACGATATTTCTTATATTCCCAACGCCTGTCTGAGTGGTGTTGGAGGACATCCAAAGCATATTATTATGCTTACCTGCGATGCTTTTGGTGTTTTGCCTCCTATAGCAAAACTCAATGCTCAGGCAGCAGCGTATCATTTTATAAACGGCTATACTGCAAAAGTTGCCGGAACAGAGAGGGGAATTACCGAGCCAGTGGCAGTTTTTTCACCGTGTTTTGGATCTCCCTTCATGGCTCACAAACCTCAAGTTTATGCCAAATTACTAGAAGAAAAAATTGCTCATCACAAAGTTGAATGTTGGTTAGTCAATACTGGGTGGAGCGGCGGTCCTTATGGAGTTGGGGAGCGAATGAAAATTTCGTGGACTCGTCGGCTGTTGCATGCAGCGCTTGATGGTAAGCTAAAAAATGCACATTATCGTTTGGATCCGATTTTTAATCTTGAGGTGCCGGTGGATGTTGAGGGAGTGCCTCAAGAAATTCTTGATCCTAAATCAGTCTGGGAAGATCAGATGGCTTATGAGGCGCAAGCTTATAAATTAGCGCAACTTTTTAATGATAACTTTGAACCCTATTCAAGTTTGCTTCATGAGAATCTAAGAAAGGCAGGACCGATTCTTAAAAAAACTTAGGATTGAAAATATGCCAGCTATCGACCCAATTGTTAAAAATGTATCTCCCGAGTTAATGAGTGCTTTAGAAAAGGCATTGCGTGCAACTTTGATACCAGAGCTTTCTTCTGACGCCTGGACACTCAATATTGTGCGTGAAGTAAGTTGGGATAAGCGCTTAAAGGTATGTATTGTTTTACCCACTTTTGGGCTCAAATCAGAAAAAAATATTGCCTTGGCCGTCAAAAAGGCTTTGATACAGCATGTTGAAGATCCTGAAAAAATTGATTTATTTGTTTATTCAGATGTAAAACCTGCGGCTGTTCAAAGCATTAAAAAAGAAGAAATTGCAGATGTTCGCAATGTTATTTTGGTTGCTTCAGGAAAAGGTGGCGTAGGAAAAAGCACAGTAGCAAGCAATTTGGCCGTCACTATGGCTCAGTTAGGTTGTAGGGTCGGTTTGTTGGATGCAGATGTGTATGGGCCCTCAGTGCCTGTAATGTTTGATTTAGAGGAAGAAGGCCAGGTTAAAGCCTTTAAAGAGCCAAACAGTGATGCAACTTTTATGGTGCCTCCCATCAAATATGATGTGGCGCTTATGAGCCTAGGGTTTTTAGTCGATACTGATGCGCCGATGATTTGGCGAGGTCCAATGATTGCTTCAGCTTCTATGCAAATGTTTCATAATGTTTATTGGGGGCAACTTGATTATTTGATCGTGGATTTACCTCCTGGAACTGGCGATATCCAATTGACCATTGCGCAAAAGATAAATGTGGCTGGCGCCGTTATTGTATCGACTCCTCAAGATGTAGCCTTAAAAGATGTTATTCGCGCAAAAAATATGTTTGACAAAGTCAATATTCCCATCTTAGGGCTTATCGAAAATATGAGCTATTTTGTTTGCGATAGCTGTGACAAACATCATCAAATTTTTTCCCAAGGTGGAGCGATAAAGCAGGCTCAGGATTTAGGTATCAAAGTTTTAGGCGAATTACCTCTGACGCCTGCTCTAAGGACAGCGGCAGATAAAGGGGAGCCTTTGGCTTTTAAGGATAAAACCTCACCGATATCAGAACAGCTAAGAGAAGTAGCCCATGAAATTTGTGCCTCGGTAGCACTGATGGGGATGAGAGAAAAGTTGCCAGATAATAGTGCTCAGAATAATCCTCAGAAAGCTAATCAAGCTGAAGAAAAAAAACGTCGTTTACCTGTGCTGTAATTAGTTCTATTTTTTTAGCACGCCAAAACATTTCATCGCTCGCTATTAGTTGCTGGGCGCAAGAAAACGTGATGCCTTATAAAGGCATTTTGTCCCACGTTTTTTTGCACCAACAACATTATGAAATTTGTGCCATACCGGCTAAATGAGGGTGAAATGTCGAGAGTAGACGGCCAACTAAAGAAAATATTTGAAGATAGTGGAAATATTCCTAATACTAAAGGGAAAGAGCTTTCAAAAAATGAAACAATAAAATTAATTTCGTGTGCAGAAGATATTAACAACAATCCTTCAAAATCGTGCTTTACTTCATCTTCAAGTAGCCGAGGAACTCGGCAGCTTGCTCATTTATTTAAACGCCACCAAAATGAGTTTTCGCAAGAAAGTAAGCAAGTATTAAAAAATTACATTCAACATGGCCAGATACCAAGTAACAATCAATCCTTCCATAACAGTACAGTGACCCATGGTGTATCTCCAAGCTTGATTCACCATAGTCACAGCACGGGGGCGGTTGTAATGCCGACAACTCCAACACGCCCGAACCATAGTTCAGGGCCGGTTGTAATGCCGACAACTCCAGCAGGCTCGAATCATAGTTCAGGCTCGGTTGCAATGCCGACTGCTCCAGTAGGCTCGAATCATAGTTCAGGCTCAGTTGTAATGCCAACAACTCCAGCACGCCCAAATCATAGTTCAGGGCCGGTTGTAACGCCAACAACTCCAGCAGGCTCGAATTATAATTCAGGCTCAGTTGTAATGCCAACAACTCCAGCAGGCTCGAATCATAGTTCAGGATCGGTTGCAATGCCAACAACACCTGCGCGTCCTGAAGTTGGAGAGACTCCAACTCCAGCAACATCCAATGCTGATGTAGCACCTCTTGGTATTCCTGTACCAGGAAGTGTTTCGAACAATGGAGTTGAAGGAACCCATGGAACTGTAATTCTTGACTGGAAGGCGAGCAAAGCCGTAGAGCATTTTCACTGGTTTCCTTTACAAGAAACTCAACCAAACGGTGGTGATGCAACCAATAATCTCTACGCTCCAAAAGGTGCCTGCGCTAAATACGATATGTACACAGGCACAAGCAAGGCTCGAGAATATGAGTATGAGCATAACCGCAAGCCATTGAGTGCGGGAGCAGAATTCGGTTGGTGGGGACACTGTGATAAAGCTTCTACCGCTTCATGTGTGCTGCAAGCACCAAAACATGATGTCATTATGTTGAACGATAGGGGTGAAAAAATTCGTTTTACCAAAAATGATATTCAAGGCCTTTTAGTGAAAGTTGTTTCTAATCTTGCAGAAAAGGTAGATTTCAGAGGCCATCGTTATAATGGACCAAGAGATAATCCTAACGACCCATCACCACAAGAATTTATGAGCGTGATGAAGGAGTGGGGGCAGGATCAATTACCTTTTGTGCTGGATATAGATCCTGGAGTCCAAGTATGGAATTTCCCTTATGATCAAGTGAAAATTCAAGAATCAACTCAAGCACCAGCAGGGTTTAACGCTGCTAACATGCCAAATGATGGTTCGGTCAAGTACTACCATATTGATATGAAGGGTACTGGCTTTCCACAAAAGGCACGAGTTTACGATTGCTTTGTACGTTATGGAGCAGGCGGCGAAGTTGTTGAAAGCGATTGGATTAAGACTCCGCAATCACACAAAAAACCAGATTTTATGTGGCGGCCACATCCTGTTGGTGACTTGCGTGATAGAAGCTTGTGGGTGAATCACGGTAAAGTGAGCAACCCAGAGATCGATCCTCAGGTTGTATACGATATTTACATGAAATCCCTAGCTTAGTTATTTTAGCTTTGCTTGGAAATTGATTTATTAGAAGATAGTGGCGGCAAAACAATTTGTTGCCATTATCTGTAATTTTTTGGCGACCTTCCTTCAGCCCAAAACCAGATAATTTTTAAGTACTAAGACAAATAAAATGATCCTCTAGGCATTTTAAAAACAGCTAAGACTTTTAGTTTTTAATACTGGCCAAAAAATCTTTGCGTACGTGATCGTCTTCTTCAAAAATACCTTTAAATTCAGTTGTGCACGTCACTCCATGCTGTTTTTTTACGCCGCGCATCATCATGCAAAAGTGATTGGCTTCAATAGCTACTGCCACACCTTTTGGTTGCAAAAGATCGTAAAGAGCTTGTGCTATCTCATGATTAAGGTGTTCTTGCACTTGTAGGCGTTTAGCGTACATATCAATAATTCTGCCAACTTTGCTTAGGCCAATTATTTTCTTATTGGGAAAATAGGCCACATGAACGTGGCCAAAAAAAGGCAGTAAGTGATGTTCGCATAGAGAATAAAATTCTATGTTTTTCTGTAAAACCATGCCCTTAGATTGACAGTCAAAGATTGCATTGTCTGCTATTTGATCGATAGATTGCCGGTAACCACTGGTAAGTTCGGCTAAGGATTTAGCCACTCTCTCGGGAGTTTCTCTTAGGCCTGGGCGTTCGATATTTTCACCCAACGTGCTTAAAATACTTGATACGGATTTTTCGATAGTTTCATGCATACATTAGCTCAATCATTTTGGTGTCATCCTTCATAGCATGCTTTGAACTTTAGGAAAGGCACTATGGCACAATAAGCTGCTTTGGATAAAACCACCTGTTATTAAGGGCGAAAATTTTTTTATAGACTCAACTAAGTGGGAGTGAATTTCATGGTGTGCGGTGCAGTTTAGGCCTCTAACTGAAGCGTAGAGTTCCCTGCTTAATAGATCGTAGTCAACAGTGGACTCTAAGTCATCATTTTGAGCAGCTCGGTAAAAATCACCTTCTACCTCAAAATTTACCAACAGAAGTGCTTTTTGCCTAGATTTGTGCGGGCAGGCTTGTAGTTTCAATTTAAGCTCATGTACTCCCAAGGCAAAAGAAATAATTTTCATGGTGTGAGAATCTCCACTTTTTCAAAGCCATTAGGGCTAAGAGACTCCATAAAGGAAGATTTTTTTGCCTTTAAAATTGCTGCATTCGCCGTACCAAATTGGTAATTCTGACCGCTTAGAAAAAAAAATAATTCACTCACCGATGGATTGTGGCCAATCAACAGAATGTTTTTGTCATAATTCATTTCACCAAGCACCTCTAATAAAGTTTCTGGCTCGGCATTATATAGACGTTGATCAAAAATAGATGCAGGAGCGTGATGCATGTGTGAAGAGAGCTGCTCAAAAGTTTGTTGTGTTCTCAATGCCGGGCTGACTAAAGCATAATCTATCTTTAGTTTGAGATGATTTATGTGTTTAGCAATATGCGCCAGCTGCTGATGCCCATGATGGTTTAAGGGACGATCGAAATCTTTTGTGCCAATTGCGGCTTTTTCGCTTTTGGCATGTCGCATGATTAAAAGAAAATTGTTATTGTGCGCCATAATTTTCTCCGTTGTTTGAGTTTTTAGCCTTAAAAAAATGCTCGAGAGAATGATAAAAAAATAATTTCTCTAAGCTCGTTGCTTATAAACTTGTGTTGTAAATAAAAAAAGAAGTAGCCAATGCCCCTTTAGGAGCTTAGCTGCAAGAAGCCTTGCTTTCATGATTTTATTGTTGAAAGCCCCCAGCTGTAAGGAACACTACGTGCAAATTTATCGTGAATGCTTTTGCTTATACTGCTTGTCAGGGTATTAACTGGGAATCTTTTTTGCTTTTTAAACGCTTAGTCGCAACGAGCTCTATAGATAGATAAAAATTAACATCATTTAAACTTTCTATAAGTTATTTAAGAAAAATGGATTAATTGAAGCCTGTATTTCAGTTCTTTGGAGGGGTTTAATTAGGTGCGTATAGCCACAAAAAAATATTGCGGTACGTGGGAGATTGTTTGTGAAAGCTTGTGTCATATGGATTTTTTTTGGGCTGTTAACTTTTTGTGAATTTATATTTTCAATGGAAAATGCCCAAAAAGAGATAGGAAAGGAAATTACAAAAAAGAATTGAGAATAGTAATACCGCCTTATGAAGAAAAGAAGGAACTTGGTTCTCCCAAAAAAAAATCATCACCAACCAAAAAAATAGCTAATTTACTTTCCCCAAAGAGTAGAAAAATTTTAACCCGCTCAGATAGTCAATCACTGAGCAACAGTAAAATATTAGATCTGTCCAGCATTAAAACAAGAGCTCATAGTCCCGTAAATGGTATGGAGTTTTATTGCGATGGTCTCGAAGAAGGCTGTGGCGATAATTATATCGAATATATTGGTAGGTTTTCTTTTTCTTATATAGATGAATGCAGTCTTATAGACTCACTACATCGATTATTAAAAAAAACTCACTTAGATTTTTTTCAGTTAAGTACCTTAGAATTGCGGCAATGCAAACTTAGAGAATCTGAAATATTTTCTGCTGAATATGATATATTAAGGCGCTTGTGGAACCCCATGGTTAAAAAGCACCTTATCAAATTGCTGTTAAATCCAATGTTTCCTTCAATGATTGAAAGCTATACTAGAGATATTAGTGATAAGTATTTTGCCATCAATTCTTTGCCCATTTCTCAAGTGCAAAAAAATGATTCTTTAGAAGAAATAAAAGAAATTAAAAGTGAAATGATTACTCCTAAATCTGCCATCGAGGCTCAGCTTAGGTTTTTTGAAGAGCGGATAGGTAATGCGCAGATTAAAGAAAAGCAAGAAAAAATACCGGATGATTTCTTCGAGGCTGTTAGTAAAGCAGAAATAGAAGTTTTGCTTCAAGAAATAGCCGAAAGTGAGCTGAGTTCTTGCGAGAAAGAATATCTATTTTTGTTAGGAAACAATATTTTAACAATTATTTTTGAACAGCATAATGAAAAAAAGGTCTTTTTTAAATTTCTATATAATAGTTTAATTGATGGGTTGTCTTTAACTATCTCGCAAAAAAAGAAATGTGAAAATTTAGTTTTAAATTCATTATTACTTTATGTAATTCAACCGATCATTCTAAATATTAGAATTGAAAGAACCTATTTTAGCGAAACCCAGTTGCAAGGTTTTGAACAAGAATTTTGCCAAGAGAGGATCGCTAACGGCCAGCGATCATGCTCAAGGGAAAGTTTGATTGAGGGGGTTGTGGGGTTAATGAAAGAATCCGCTCATGATTCAGTCCTTAGGCAAAATTATTTTGAAGCAAAATTAGCTCGTGTTTTGATGAGCAGTTTTCAGGTGACAGAAATCGAAGATGAGCAAAGCCTTTTTATGAATCTTATTACAAAAATTAAGACCTTGATGATAAGAGGGTTGCTTTCTGCATCTAATAGAGTGTAGCGATTGTTTTAAAAGCATTTAAAAAAATATTTTTGCTTCCCTGAGATTACCAAGCCTATCTTTGCCCTTTTTTTCGTTCCAATTTTTGTCTAAACAGCTCCTTAAAGGAATATGCGGGCTAAATCAAAAAAATGTTAAGTTATATGCACTTGTGAGTAAAAACGGGAAAAATATATTATACTTATTGCATTTTTGAGTGATTCATTTAAAAAGAAAATATATTATTTTGACCTTATGAATTGTTTTAAGGTTATTTTATTTTATTTTGAGGTATTTTGATATGAAAATTGTATTGGTATTATTGGCGGCTTGCTCACTAAACGCAGTTAATGATCCTTCTGGTGGACAATCTCAGGCATCTCTTGCCCCTGGGCTCAGAGTTTATAATGTGGCGCAAAGTCTAGAAGATGACCATTTTCTTATGGTAAATGCAAATAATCCTGGTGACTATCGAATAGTTGATCGTGATATTTTTAATATCAGAAGAGTAAACCACAGAAATTCTAATAATTCACAACTTGTTCCATTCTTGCCAGCTTTGCAGGCAGTCCAGCCATTAATCAATAATAGCCAAGCGGCAGTTAATCCTAATAATGATGTGCAAAGCAATGTGGATAGCGATAATTTAAGTGACAGCGATGATACAATGGATTCCGATTCAGAAAACGAAGATGCAGAAGATAATTTCTTTAACTTAGCCGATCAAGAATAGTTTTGTATTGATTAAGACTTTTAAAAAAGCCCCATAAAAATGGGGTTTTTTCGTGGTTTCACCAAAATATTCAGCATTAATTTACCTTATTTCTTAACAAAAACTAAGGCAACAACAAACTACTTCATAGGCAAAAGAGGGTGAGCTTTCAATATGATTACTTAAGGCATTCGAGCGCCAGTTTGAGCATAACTTTATTTGTATCGTTCAGGTAGAAATGAATTTCACAGTAAGGCATGTCTGTGAGCCAATCAACAGTCTAAACAATGTATCGAATTTTTGAGTAGTTATTTCTCTGTGATGGTATTTATCGCCATGCTTTTTTACGTCGTCAAAGTATTTTTGTGAGCTATAGCTTCCATCTAATGACACCTTTTTTAACTATGAAACGCTCTTGGGTTTTATTCTATGTTCAAAAAGAAACGGCACGCTCTAGGCTGGGGGCAGTGACCTGTCTCTTAGAATTTCCTCAATTTTAGCTGAAGAAAATTAGTTAAAAATAATTTTATTAAATCCACTAAAGAGCAAATAATCCAGCTATTAATGCAAAAAAGTTGAGTTTTATTTTTTTATTTTTCAATATGAAAAAAAACAAGCCTCAACAGTGTCTCAGCGTTTTTATAGAATTTAATTTGATTTTTGTTTTAATTTTTTTGACGAAATACGTGAAGTGAGCACACGACATAGGCTAAAACTAAAGAGCATCCTAATCGAGTTGGTCATGATGCTCTTAGAAAATGAAAAAGAGGACACTCAATGAAAAAGAAAATAATTTACCTGATGTGTGCAGTAGCAAGCCTCATAACGGTGAATCAAGTCTTTGCTCAGTCATCCCACGATTCACTCAATTATGCAGATCCAGATACCATGGAAGACATGAGTAAGTTTGCTATATCGACACCCGATGGAAATTTTAAACTTGCTATCAAAGGTCATGTGCAACAGAGAAATGAATGGACTTATGTTCCTGAAACTAAGGACAAAAATTTATCGATTTCACTTCCACGTGCACGATTGAAGGTTCTTGGTAATGCCTTTAACCCCGCCATCACCTACTTTTTTCAAGCTCAATTCGAAAGCCCATACTATGATGACGGTACAGGGCTCGCTACTAATGAATTTCAATATAATGTAGCTGGTTCTACAGGCCTTAGAGATTACTATTTAAATGTTGCTCCCTATCCTGAATATTTTCAGGTCAGAGTTGGTAAGTTTAGAACCCCATTTTCCCGTCAACAACTGATCTCAAGCTCTCAAATGCAATTTGAAGATCAAAGTGATGCAAATAATCAATTCCAATTGACTCCTGATGGTCACGATATTGGTGTGATGTTTCACAATGGCTTTAACAATGCACTTGAGTGGGCATTGGCTGCTGTAAGCAATGGTGTGGTGGCTCGTCTTGGTTATAACTACGGTGGCATCGATGGGTATGACTTTGCTGATTTTGCTGGCGGTGGTTTTCGTTTTGCTCTTGCTATCAACGGTTTTGCTAACACCGATTATCAGTCGAGTGATTTTACAAAGGATCTTCGCGGTGGAGCTGATTACATTGTTAAATGGGCAGGTTTCTCTAGCAATGGTGCCTTTTACTATCGTCGTTATAAAGGTGCTGACCAATTTGGAGGAGGAGCTGACTTAGGATATTTGATAGCCAAGCATTGGGAGCCAGTTGTACGATATTCATGGTTGAAAACAGACAAAGATCATGAACATCAAGCTCGTCTTGGTATCAACTATTACGTATTTGGTCATCATTTGAAATTATTGACTTATGTCGGACCAGACTTGATTAACGATAAAATCGATAAATGGTATGCCGGAACCCAATTCCAGTTTGCTCTTTAATCAGTTTTTTGCTCAATAAAAAAGCCGAAAAATATTTCGGCTTTTTTTAATTACTGTGGATTATTACCTTTCAAGAGGAACAAAGCGTTTAGCATTGCCTCTTCTTGTGAGCATCATGAGGGTAGAGTCTTTCTTAGCATTATCTACAATCTTTTTGAGCTGTGCGGCTGAGCTTAGTGTCTCACCATTTACTTCAGTAATGACGTCTCCAGGCAGTAAACTCGCAAATTCTGCAGCACTTCTTCTTAAAACTGCCACCACAAGCACACCTGGATTTTTTGAGCTCAAGTCCATTTCTTTTCTTAGCTCTACCGACGTATCCATTACTTCAAGACCAACACTTTCAATACTAACGCTTTCTGTTTTATTTTGTCTTGCGTGAGAGATATGCTGGCTTTCTTCTTTTCTTTTTTCTAATTTAATGGTGATTTTTTTGTAACCGCTTCCCTTTCTAAAGAGTTTTATGATGACACTTTGGCCTACGCCTTTATACGCAGTGTGCTGGCGCAAATTGAATGAATCGGCAACTTTTAAGTCATCAATTTCTAAAATAACGTCCATGGCCTTCATACCCGCTTTCTCAGCAGGCGTATCAGGCAAAACCTGCACTACCACAGCTCCTGTGACGTTTTCAGAAAGACCAAGAGCTTTGGCGTACTGCGGAGTAAGATCGGTAGGTTCTACCCCAAGAAAAGCTTTTTCAATTTTGCCATGTTTGAGCAGCTGAGGAACCACGGCTTTGATAATATTGATGGGCACGCAGAAAGCAATGGCTTGACCTGATGCCAAGATGGATTCACTCACACCTACAACCCGACCATAAGGATCAATAACCGGCCCACCAGAATTACCTGGATTAATAGGCATCTGCATTTGAATTAGCTCAGCGTAGAGATCACGTCCTGATGGGCGAATACCCCCACGGTGTTTTTGCGAAATAATTCCTGTATTGACTGATTGAACGAGGCCTAGAGGACTTCCCAAGGCCATGACGGGGTCGCCAAGGCGCAATGTATCAGAATCACCTAAGGGCAAGTACGGCCATTTAATTTTTTCTTCTTTTTTGCTCAGTTTTATTTTGATAAGCGCAATATCGAGTGCTTCATCTGAACCAATAACCTCTGCATCATACTCGCGCGGTTTCATGCCAACGGTTACACGAATTTTTTGTGCACCATCGATCACGTGTTGATTGGTTATGATGTAACCATCTTCATTGATAATAAAACCGCTTCCTTGTCCTCGCTGTTTTTCTGGTGGGAAAAACCTAAAAGGCCCTGGGAGACCTGGAAATTCCATAGCAGGCTGTTGAACCAAAGCTTCGGTTGTGATTACTACCACTGCTGGTTGAGATTTTTCTACTAAAGGAGCCCATGAAGAGATTTCAATTTTTTGTGCTTGAGCTTGTTTATCTGAAAGTTCACGCCAAAGGTTTTGAGTAACCAAAACAAAGGCGCTTGAGCACGCAAAGGTTATTAAAAGCCAAAGCCAGAGAGTTTTCTTTTGTATCCGTATAAACATATATATCTATTCTCCAATAATTTTTAGATGAGCAATTATTCTGATAATCGCTAGCGTTTGACGGACTAGCTTTGATTTTATAAATTTTTTTGGCAAGACTTCGAATTGCTAATTCTGGTGTGATCTTGACAATAATGTTACAGCAATCCCAGAAATTAACTAAAGCTTTAATTTCTGTCTAGTCCTCGCTTTGTTGCGGGCGTTTAGAAATTAAAGCTTTAGTTAATTTCTGGGATTGCTGTTAATCAGGATTTTTTTAGAGGTTTTTATGTATTCAATAAAATTTTTTTTCCTGTTTGTGCTTTCCCCAGCAATTATATTGTGCAAAGCTGTTGATAAAAAAAATCAAGCTCCATCTCATACTCATACTGAGCCAAGCCTTGTCATTGTGTTAGAAAAATTAGTTGAGAAACAACAATTTACCAATGCTATCAATCTTATCGATAAAAAATATTCTGCAGGTCATTTGCATCACGATAGCGCTTTTTATCTAAAGTCTCGTATTTATTTGAAGCAAAATAATTTCAAAGAATGGAAAAATAATCTGCTCAAAATAAAGAAATCTCAGTTCTTGAATAACGTAAAAATTGTAAGTGATTTATTTGAAGAGCTTGATTTTGAAAACAAAAAATGGCTGGCAAAAAATTTAATGGGTCAAAGGATATTTGATAAAGCCGTTCCTAGCTCGTGTCCATTTTATGAACTCAATGAGAGAGCACGGCGAGGAAATTTTTTAAGTAATGTTCTAGAGGTGGCAGAGTTAGATAAAAAGACCAGAACTCACTTTTATGAAGAACTGTATTTGGAAAAACCAGAAAGCATCGATGTTGCAAGATTTAGCAGCAACAAAAAATTTATTAAATGGCAAAAAAAATTAACCGCGCAAGACTACACAAAGCGAATGCTCAATTTAATGCTTTTTGGAAAAAATAAAGAAGCTCGTGAAACCTATGAAAAAGCCCGTAGTTCTCTCAAGAAAATATCGAAAGACGAAAGGTGTGAACTCGATTATCAAAATGCCAAAATAGAGCGAAAAATGCGCAACTATAAAGGCGCTCGTTTGGCTTTTCAGACGCTGATAAAAACATGTGGCTCAGAAGTAAAAAGAAAAGCTCGTTACATGGAGCTGATGTTGGCATCCATGGCAAGTGATGTGAGTCAAAGAGCTCAATTTGATCAATTTGTAAAAGATTATCCTACCGATGGTCTGAGCGATGATGTTCTTTTCTTTGCGGCTGACATGGAAAGAACTGTTGGCAAATATGACGATATGTTTAAGACGCTTGATATTTTAATTAAAAAGTATCCCGATGGGGATATGATCCATAAGGCGTTATTTTCCAAAGCTTTTGAACTTACTAAATTAGGTGAGCTAGAACTTGCTGCAAAAAGTCTCGAGCATCTCAAAAAGATATCTCACCCTGATTCTTTGAGTTTTCAACAAGCCCAGTACTGGATTACACGTTTGAGTATCTCTAAGGATATAAAAACTTTTAAAGCATTGAACAAAAACAAACTCTCTACCATTAAATCTCAGCTAATGGCTTTGGTCCATCACAAGATACCGACAGTCTATTCTTGGTTATCGTGGCTTTTGCTTAAAGAACTCAAGGTGCATGTTCCTCTCAAAAAAATTGCTGCACAAAAAATTGAAGGTCTTCAAACAAGCAAAGATCCAGAACTTATTTTAACCAATCAGCTTATTGAAAATGGTTTTAATAAAGAAGCTCTTGCTTTGTTGTTGGAAAAATCTGTAAAAAGCAGCGATGAAGCGTCAGTCTTTTTTATAGCAAAATTATTTTTGGACTTAGATGATGCCCACCTGGCCTATCTGAAATTAATCCAGTGCAACTTTAAGGCAGGGCAAATTTTAAGAGCTCGTCCAGGAATATATAATGCAATAGCTTTTCCTAGACCTTTTAAAGAAGAAGTAAGAGAGGCAACCCAAAGGTCTCATGTTTCACCAAATCTTGTTTATCCCATTATGAAAAGAGAAAGTTGTTTTTTGCCAGATGCGCGATCGTGGGCGCAGGCTCGAGGTCTGATGATGATGATGAAAGTCAGCGCGGATGAGCAAGCGCAAAGAATGGGGATTAAACTTCAAAGCGAAGAAGATCTCTATAAGCCCAAGACAAGTTTATTGCTTGGGGCAGGTTTGATAAAAAACTATCAGCAGCGCTTCGGTAATTTGGCTGTTGCGCTCGCAGCTTATAACGCAGGTCCAGGTCATGCCCAGAGGTGGATCACAAAAAATAATCATGCTCCTATAGATGCTTTTCTTGAAAATGTTTCTATCGATGAAACTAACCGTTATTTAAAGAATGTACTGGGTGGGATGTTTCATTATTCATTGATGGATCCAAATGCGCAGCTAAATGAATTAGATTTTTTATTAAAAAACGATAATAGCGATGTGTCATCCTCGAAGAGTAAAGCTTGAAAGCCATATTTTATGGCTGTTGTGACATTGGTTTCTTTGTCATCGATCAATAAGATATGTTCTCTGTTAATTGACGAGATGTAGGATAGTCGCTCAAAAAATTGCTTGTGTGGTTTAAGCTGTTTTTCTTTGAACGAAAGAATAGAATTGTTTTTTGTAAAAGGAGAGAGTTTAAGTTTTTTTACGAAGTGATAATAGTGCAATTCATTAATATTGCTGAAAAAAACCCATGGAACTTTAAGCTGATTCAGATGATAGCTTATGGGTAAAGCCTGTACCATTGAGCAGAATATCGATTCGAATTTTTTTGCTTCAAGCGAGAGTTTTGAGCTCTTATTTTTTATAAATTGCGTGCTTGGAATGAGGCCTCTTTGCAGCAATAAAAAATCCTCGTCAAAAAAGTCTTGGATATTGATGCCAGCCTTGTAGCAATGAAAGAACAGCTTACTTTTGTTTATGTGAGCAAGTACACCACCAATGTCGAGTGCTAATAATTTTATATTCATGCACAAGGCCACTCGCGAAGCAGCAATTGTTCCACTACCAAGCGAGGATTAATATTTCTTTCGAGCAGGGTACATGCATTGTTCAAAGCCTGACTGATATGGAGCGCTAAGGAGGGATGAAGATTCTGTGATGTAGCAGAATTGGAGTAAGATCTCAAAAGTATGTGGCATTGTTCACGCATATTTTCTAGTTCTTGATAGAGTTCAGCTCGCTGAGAGCTAAACTGGCCGCATATTTTAAAACGTTTATTTGGGCTTAGTTTGTTTATGGCATGAATTAGTTGGCATGTTTTTTCATCGGGGGAGTCGAGCAGGGCAGCAGGTTTTATTGGCACTGAAATTAATCGTGATGCAATGGTAGGTAAGACGCTTGATCTCGAGGGAGCAAGACAAAAAAACGATTTATTATCACCACTTTCCTCAATGGACTTGAGCAAAGCATTAGCAGCAGCTTTTGTAATTTGATGCATGTGGGTAATAATAAAAATAGCAGTCCCTTTTTCGTAGTTTGCTTTTTGATTTTCAAAAATAATACGACGCACTTGTTCTATTTTTATCTCTTCACGAGAATTTTTTTCAGGTGCATCATCATTGTGCAGGGGCTCTATGTAAGTGAGGTTTGGGTGGCATCGAGTAAGAATACGTTCACAGTTGTTGCAGGTTTGGCATGCTTTATTGTTTTGGATATCAAGGCACAAACTCACCATGGCAAGTTCCTTAGCATGATTCATACGATCTTGATGTTCTGCCCCGCTGATAAGAATATTCATAGTTTTACCGCTTGTAGCTAAGAGACTGTTTCGAAAATAATTACCAAGCTTTTTTTGTCTCTTTTTTCCCGTATCTAACAATAATTTTTTGCTATCGCTTAGTCTGGAGCTCAGTCAAAAAATGGCGATCTTCATTCCCAAACTTAGATGAGGTACCACCATATGCCAACTAAAGCTCGTTAATTTTTAATTGCCAAGGCAAATGACTATTTCAAATATTTTAAAATAGTTTCTAGACTGCTTATAAGCTTGCAAAAAATAATGCAATCGCAATGAAGTAAGCTAATATCCAAAGCCTTTGGGTTCTTTTTCTTAATAACGCTGTAATTCTCGACTAAAAAATAAATCTTGTTTTTAAGGGGATTACAGAAAAAAATGTATAAATTTTATCATCAATGAATTTTCTGCCGCATGGATACTCTGCTCATTTGAGTATGGTGGTAGTCAAATAATTTTGAGTGAGGAGGCAGCGTGGAAAAAAGTTTTAATAAATATTCTAATCTTAATAATTTTGTGGAATTTTATATATTTTTGGGCAGAGTTGCGTAAATATCGGAAAAAAGTTAAGGGGCCCAACGCAAAAAGGCAACTCTGTCCCTCGTCGTGTTCAAGCAAAAAAAGTCTTGTATTTACTGATGATTGGCTAATAGATTTTAAAGATATCGTTCTATTATCTGACCGAAAATATTTATTAAATGCTTTATAGGAGTTGAGAGTTGATTGAAAAATCTATGCCATAAAAAATAGCTCATTTGTCGGCAAGTAATAAAAGCAAAAGAAAACGTCCAAAGATTCGACTGAAAGTTTTGAATAGGACACCATAGTACTTGAGGGTAGAGTTACTACTCATAAGAGCTGTACACAGCATTATTAAACGATTGGATGGTAAGAGGAGCGTACAAAAATGGCAGAAAAAGTCCTCAAAGCAGGAATTACCCGGAAACCGGGCTGGTTGTACTACCTTGATCGTAATCTGAATGTATTTAGAGCAAAAATGGTTCGTGGTGGCGAAAAAAAAGGTCGCGGCCAAAAGCCTGAGCTGGTACTAAAATCAGGATTGCGCAGGGATGAGAACTTTCTTTATTATGTAGACAAAGCGGGAGATATAGCACGAGTGAAAGCAAGCAGAGGCGGTAGTGCCAAAAAAGGAAAAGGGAAGAAAGCTGCTGCAGTTAAGAAAGCAGCAGCAGCCAAGAAAAAATTGCAAGCTAAAAAACAGGCAGCTCTGAAGAAAAAAGTGCTTGCTAAAAAGAAAGCTGCAGAAAAGAAAAAAGCGTTGGCAGCTAAAAAAGCAGCTTTGAAGAAACGTTTAGCTGAAAGAAAGGCAAATGCTCGTAAGAAAGTAGCAGCCAAAAAGCCAGCAGCTCGCAAAAAAGTGGCAGCTAAGAAATCAGCAGCAGGCAAAAAGGTAGCAGCCAAGAAACCAGCAGCAGGCAAAAAGGTAGCAGCCAAGAAACCAGCAGCTCGCAAAAAAGTAGCAGCTAAGAAACCAGCAGCTCGCAAGAAAGTAGCAGCTAAGAAACCAGCAGCTCGCAAAAAAGTAGCAGCTAAGAAACCAGTTGCTCGCAAGAAAGTAGCAGCTAAGAAACCAGCAGCTCGCAAAAAAGTAGCAGCTAAAAAAGCTGCTCCCAAAAGAAAGCCAGTAAGAAGTGCTGCAAAATCAAGCAAGGCTAGAAGAAAGGCTGCATAATCACTTATGTTAGCAAAAAAAATTGCCGGGTATTACTCGGCATTTTTTGTAATTGATGAAAAATAATTTTATTTTGTGAAGAGAATATAAAATTTTTTCTTTGAAAAAAATATTTTTAATTCGTGGTAAAAAAATACGAAATAAATAGCTCTTTAAATATCTTAAGCAAAAAATAGCCGATGCTGATCCTCACGACTTTTGTTGGTGCTGAAGTTCTGAGGGCTTTAGTTTTTTGGAGCTCGCAATGGTGCATGAGTGCAGCCCAGTCATAAAAGAAACTGGATTATCTAGCGATAATTATTTTACAGCTATGGTGGAAGGAAAAAAAATTAGAATACCTGTGAGACGCTTGAGCGAGCAAAAAACCTTTTTTGCTATTTGTTTTGCTTTGGATTCAGATGAGATAGAGATCTCGACTGGAGCGGCATTAGCTTTGGGTAAGCTAAAAGATAAACGTGCGCTACCTTTTTTACTTAAATCATTTCTTACCACCAATTTAAAGCAGGCCCAGGCTGTCGCATGGGCACTGGGTGAATTAAAAGATACCCGTGCGCTACCTTTTCTTATTGAAGCACTGGATGCTGATTTTATATCTCAAAGCGTAATTGTTGCATTAGGAAAAATAGGAAGTTTGCAAGCATTGGAAACCTTTTTTCGACTGTTAGATGAAAGAGACGAGAAACAGCGTGCACTGATTGTGAAGGCTATTGGCCAGTTATCTTTTGAACATGAACATGCTTTAAAAAGAGAGGCTGTGACACGGCTGATGAAATGTTTAGAAAAAGAAAAATCCCGTGCTGTACGTTTGACTATTTGTGTAACTTCAGCACGTTTGGAAAAATTTTAAACTTTGGTGGATTAGAAAATCAACTTTCTGCCTAAACTTCATTTTTTATAATGCGTCAAATTGAAATAACAAAATGCTATAACTTTTGTGGAGTCGTTTATTTGATTGGCCCAAAAATTATTTTGATGAGGTTTTAAGAGTGCGTATTCAAACAACAGCGATCGAAGATAAAGAATTATCTCTGAGTGATTTGTTTATGGGTATATTTGATTGGACTCGAAGAAGATTGAGGTCGCAGTTTGACCTATCAAAAGATGATGCAGATGAAACTGAACTGATTGAAACTTTTAGACAGCATATTGGCCTTAGAGGAAGCAATCTCTGGGTCTTATTTTTTGCAATTCTCATCGCATCTGTGGGACTCAATATTAATTCTACACCTGTGGTTATTGGCGCTATGCTTATTTCCCCGCTCTTAGGGCCTATTATGGGCATTGGCTTTGGTGCTGCAATTTTAGATCTTGATATGGTACGTGAGTCATTTCGTAATTTATCAATAGCTGTTTTAACATCTGTAATTTCTTCAGCACTCTATTTTTACTTAAGTCCCTTGCATCAATCCAACTCAGAATTGCTAGCTCGTACTAGCCCTACCGCATACGATATTTTAATAGCTTTTTTTGGGGGCCTTGCTGTAAGCATAGCTTTTACCAGAAAAAATAAAACTACCAGTGTAATAATGGGGGCAGCCATTGCCACGGCTCTGATGCCACCTCTGTGCACCGCAGGCTATGGCGTGGCTCATTGGAACCTAAGGTTTTTTATTGGTGCGCTTTATTTGTTTTTCATCAATTCTACCTACATTTGTCTTGCCACCTATTTGGTAACCAGAATGATTGGAGTAAGGCAAAGGCGCCGACAAAGTGATGCAATCTGGAATAAATATTTGCCAAAAATAATTGCAGGCTTAGCGATTTTAGCGCTGCTGCCAAGCATTTATTTGGCCTACAAACTGATTCAGCATCAAATTTTTCAAGATAAAATTGACCAATTTATTAAGCATGAAATTATCGAAAATAATTTTGATCTATTGCAAAAGTCTCTCACAGAAGAAAAATCAGGTGATTATAAGTTGAGGCTTGTGGTGTTTGGAGATGGAAAGGTTGCGCTCTTAAAAGATACTCTTGCATCAAAGCTTGGGCGCTATGGGCTTGAAAACGTGCATTTGCAAATAGAAAACACTCTTTCAGAAATACCTGCCTTAGATATGTCTCAACTTAAAACGGGAGTTATTGAAGAACTTTTTGCTAAAAATGAGAACAAACTCAAAGAGCGCGAAAATCAAATAAATATTTTAGAGACAAAAATAAAAAGTTTAGAAGATGCAATTGTTAACTCACCAGAATTGTTGAAAGAATTGGCTGTAGAGCACCCCGAGCTTAAGGAACTTGTCTTGGTGAAGACCATGCAAAAAAATGGACAAGTAGAGCTTGTTGGTTATATCGAGTCCAATAGAGATATGAGTAAAATTGAAATAAACAAAGTAAAGGAATGGCTAAAAATTCGCACTAAAAGTTCAGTTATCAACGTGCTGTTTAAGGTCGTTGAATAATATTTATCATGTTGCTAGGTTCACTTTTTTTGCTGCTAAAGGGGGGAGCCTAGCAATAAATCTTAAGAACAACAGTTTTTAGAAACTATAATTTTTTTAAAAATTTTTTAGCCAAGGATTAAGTTCAATGTCTCTATTAGAAAATTACTCAGGAATTATATATTTATTTTTATTTATTCTTGGAGCTTCTTTAGGGAGTTTTGCTGGCGTTATTATTAGCCGTTGGCCATTAGGAATTTCTATTGTATGGCAAAAATCTTTTTGTGCTTCTTGTCAAAGACCTCTAAAAATATGGCATAATGTGCCAATCCTTTCATATTTATATTTAAGAGGGCGATGTGCCTTTTGTAAAAAATTTTATGGAATAAGGCCTCTTGTAATCGAACTTTTATGTGCTTTTTGTCTGCTCGCTCTTTATATAAAATTGGGCTTTAGTTTTGCTTTGCTTGAGCGTTTTATTTTCTTTTTTGTTCTCTTATGTCTTGCTTATATTGATATAGATACTTTTTGTCTGCCTTATAGCTTGCTTGCAGCATTGATAATTACTGGTGTAGTTTTCTCGATTATTTATTATTATTTCCCTAGTTTTTGGGTTGATTATTATGGACTTAAATTGCCTATCCCATTGGTATTTTCCTCGTCAGGTTTATTTTCACTTCAAGATCGGGTGCTGGGGGCACTGAGCGGTGGAGGAATTTTTGCCACTATCAATCTTGTGGCAACTTTTATTTTGCGAAAACAAAAGCGCCTTTTGTCTCATCAGTGGGCAATGGGGTGGGGTGATCCCATTTTGTTGAGTGGAATAGCTCTCTTTGTGGGGCTCAGTCATCTTTTGCTTGTAATTTTTTTAGCATCAGCCATGGGAGCTTTGCTTGGCATTCTACAAAAATTTATTCATAAAGCTAAAGAAGAAGAAAAATTTGAGGACGATGATGTAGCACAGGGCGCACTTCCCTATGGGCCCTTTTTAGCTATTGCAGGGATTTTTGTTTATTTATTGTGATCTCGTGGTGGGACAGAAGAGTCAGTGATTAAAGTGTAGCTTTTTAGCTTTAGGCTTTTCCTTAGCAAAAATTTAAAGTAAGTGGTCGGGCTTAGATATTAGATAAGAGATTTAAGGAGTGTCAGTATGTATTCAACCAGCGATTTTAGAAAAGGGCTTGCCATCATCTATGAAGGACAGCCTTATATTATTACCGAAGTTCATCATCACAAGCCAGGCAAAGGTGCTGCAGTTGTGAGAACAAAAATGCGTAATCTTTTGACTGGTGTTGCTGCCGATCCCACCTTTCGTTCGGGTGATAAAGTAGCGAGGGCAGACTTAGAAGAAAAAGAAGGACAATATCTGTACGAGAGCGATGGAAATTATCACTTCATGGACCCTGAAACATATGAACAATATCAAGTAGGTGCGTCGGTAATCGACGATAAGAAAAACTTCATGATGGAAAACATGAATGTGCAAATGCTTTTCTTTGAAGGTCGCATCATCTCTATCGAAATTCCTAACCATGTGGTCTTACAAATTATTGAATGCGCTCCAGCTGTGCGGGGGGATACTGTGAGTGGTGCCACTAAACCTGCAAAAGTTACAACTGGATATAGCTGCCAGGTGCCCCTTTTTGTTAACGAAGGCGATAAGATCCGCATCGACACAAGAACTGGGCTCTATATTGAAAGAGCGTAGAACTCGAGCCTTTGGATGTCAGATAACTATAGATCAATAATGATTACTGTCTCTTCATCCTCAGATAAATCTTGAAGATAGGCCTCATCCTCACTTTGCGGCAAGATGAATGCTCGCTCCCGAGCGTCATCCTGGGCATGAGGTTTTTTGGTGAGTTCAGCGATAATGTACGCTTCGGGGATATTGAGCTTTTCAACTTCAAAGATTGCTTTTTTAGGCTGTTTCATGACGTAACCCCGCAGCTTTTTTGAAACTTTCATCTTTATAGAACTCATTCCATAAAAATGGCGAAATAATCGGCTCTAAATTGAATCTAACATTTTCCTTTGTTTCGGCAAGAATGATAAAAATTGCCTTTTTTTGTCATATATTTTTCATGGCTTAGGTGAAACGGAACAGATCGGGTGAGTTCATTGTTTTAGCCTAAACGCTTGATTTAGTGGTAAAGCAATGTGGCGCAAGGCGAAGAAAAAACTGAACAGCCCAGTGAATTAAAATTACGTAATGCCCGTAAAAAAGGACAGGTAGCCAAAAGTGCTGATGTTGCAGCGTTCTTTAGTTTTGCCTGTGCCTTGATAGCTCTTTTATTAAGCGGTTTATGGATAATCAAAAAATTAATAACTTTTATAGTGGCGGTTTATACCGAAAGCTTCATTCGACCATACTCCATTCAACAGACACTTGGTGAGGCGTTTGATATTTGGTTGCTTATAAGTTTGCCTGTTTTGTGGGCAGCAGGCTTAGGGGGAGTGATAGGTAATGTCTGTCAATTTGGTTTTTTGGTGTCGAGCCACCCCATAAAGCCAGATATAAAAAAAATTTCCCCTCTGAAGGGTATAAAAAAAATTTTTTCAAAAGACCGCCTCTTTGAACTTATAAAGCAATTGGTGAAATTTATTATTATTGCCGTGGTTATTATTTACTCGGTAAAAGAATTTATTTTTTCCTTGAGTATATTGCATAGAGTCGAGATAAAAGAGGCAATAAAATTATCTACTGAAATAACCAAAACTATATTTTTTAAAGTTTTACTATGTTTTTTGGTGATAGCTCTTGTTGATTGGGTATGGCAAAAATTTTCATTTATTAAATCAATGAAAATGAGCAAATACGAAGTTAAAAAAGAATACAAACAACAAGAAGGAGATCCGCATCTTAAACATGAGAGAAAAAGAATTCATCAAGAGTATATCGAATCAAATAGTATAAATAACGTTTCAGATGCATCTGTGGTTATTACCAATCCGAGCCACTTAGCCATAGCTCTTAGATACCGTGACAATATTGATAATGTTCCAATTGTTATAGCGAAGGGTTTTGCAAAGAATGCACAACACATTATAAGTCAGGCTCGTGAACTTAATGTGCCGGTATTGAGAAATGTAAGTTTGGCGCGGGACCTCATTTGTTTAGATATAGACGAAGAAATTCCTGAAAAACTGTATGAAGCTGTAGCAGAGGTTCTAAGCTTTATTGTTGAGCTTGATAGGCAACATGAGAAGGGTGAGCTATGAAAATTGCGGGTGCAAAAAATTATTGGAGCTCAATCGGGTCAGTCGTAAAAGATTATCTTTCCGGAAAAAAAGAAAAACTAAACGCTAAAGGTCGCATTTCAAAATTAAAACCAGATAGACATTTTATATCGTGGCCCAGTATGCCCAAGCGACAAATTGATGCCCTTATTGGATACGATGGGCAGCCACATATTGAATTGAAACTAATTGAAAATTTTATTGCGCGTTACGATAAGCAAAAACAATTGGAAAACCATGAAGTGTACCGATCTTTAGACGAGTTTTCTATGCTTGATATGAAAAGAAAAGTTGATATCGAAAGAATGGTGAGCTTGCTCAAAGCAACGTTAGGAAATATGAAGGCTATTGGTGCACTGAATGGATCACATCACAAAGGCTAAGCCAGTGGCAAAAGAAAAACATTTACTTGAAAAACGAGAACAAGATGCTCTTTTTGCTGTCGGTTATAATTTTTTTATGCAGGGGCAGTATCGACAGGCCAAAATAATTTTTGATGGTTTGTCTGCACTGATTCCTCATGAGGAAAAATTTTTTCGTGCAGCTCAAGAGTGTAAAAGCCGCTTTAGTTACAAAAAATAGGTATTTTAAAAATTTTATTTGATGTTTTGAGTGATAACTTGAGAGCTTTTTTCAAGATGTTCAATGAACATAGAAAGAAGTTTTTGTTTTTCTTCTAATGTTTTGAATTCAAATAAGAGTTTTTGTATTAATTTTTTATTTTTATTGTTGTTTTTGGCTTTAGAAAAATCGTCAGTGATTTGTTTTTTTGATGCTCTAATGTGATTGATCTGCTGTAAGCACAGATTATTAAAGGGATCTTTTTCAAAACTATCTATCAAAGAACGAGAATTTTTGGGGCATGTGCCAGTGAGGCGTTTCACATCATTGTAGAAAAAATAGGGTGGATGATGGCGAAAAAAGCCGTCCTTGTAGAAATTTATTGGTGTCATGCTAATACCCTCTAAAACAACTATCATTTTTATGCTTTTTTTGGATTATTCATGAATGCGGGCTCCCAAAATATTAAAAATTCTTTTGACAGTTGGCGTTGGCAATTGGCAAACCCTATTAGGACAAGCGATGATTTAAAGCGCTTTATGGCTCCTGAAGTTGCTGACAAATGGCTTGATAAGAATTTTTCTTTTGCTTCTTTGCCTTTTGCCGTTACTCCATACTTTGCATCGCTGATGAATGGTCAAAGCGACTGTCCAATATTTTTTCAGGTAGTTTCAAGTAAGCAGGAACTTGCACCTGCAGACTATGAGCTCAAAGATCCGCTTGGAGAAGAACCACGCTTAAAAGTGCCCCATCTTGTTCATCGCTATCCTGATCGCGTTTTATTTTTAGCTACCGATCGCTGCGCGAGCTATTGTCGTTTTTGTACACGTAAACGATGGGTTGGGCAGGGGCCTTCACCGCAAAAAGATCAACATGAAGCAGCTTTTCGTTATATTGAGCAGCATCCCTCTATAAAAGAGATTATTTTTTCAGGAGGAGACCCGCTGGTTTTATCGAATGAGCGCTTAGATGAACTTTTTTCCAGGGCTTTTTCAATTCCGCACATTGATGTGGTGCGTATACATTCACGTATGCTTTCATTCGCGCCTATGCGAGTTGACAATGGGTTGCTTGCAGTCTTTAAAAAATATTCGCCTCTTTATTTAGTGACTCATTTTAATCACCCGAAAGAGCTGACAAGCACAAGCTTAGCATCGCTTCAATCATTACATGCTTGTGGTGTTTCATTATTAAATCAATCTGTGTTGTTGCGTGGAGTAAATGATTGTCCAAAGGTTCTTACAACTTTATTTCGCACTCTCGTTAAACATCACACAAAACCATATTATTTGCACCAATGTGATGTTGTTGAAGGAGCCCAACACTTTCGTGTACCTTTGGCTCGCTCTTTGGAGATTATGCAGTCTTTGCGTGGCCATATTTCAGGCCTTCTTATGCCAACTTTTGTGATCGATATCCCCAATGGTCATGGAAAGGTCCCGTTGGTACCAAATCCCGTTGAGGGTGAAGACGCAAAATATGTTTACTTAAAAGGATTTAAAGGCGAGGTAGCAGCTTATCCAAAGTGCTAGCTTCCTAAGCATTTTTTGGGCAGCATATCGATTCAGTCACAGAGTCCATAAGAGGCTGTAAAAAAAGTCTTTTAGGATAAATAGGTTCCCAAAATAACGTCGAGACTTGAAAGTATGACATGAGATTTTTTCGAGAGGAAATACCATGTCACACTTGTATGAAACCTGTTTATCAGATGCAGCCTGGGAAGTAATAGAGCCTATTTCTCCTGCAGATTTAAAAAATGGCAGACTTCGATTCTATAGCGTGCGAAGCATAGTTGATGCCATTTTGTATGTTTTGAAAAATGCTTGCATGTGGCGCTGTTTGCCCAATGACTTTCCTTCTCGTGGTATCGTTTATCATTACTTTCGCTGCCGGTCTATTTCTGGTTTGTAGCAGGCGTTAAATGCTGCTCTTGTAGCAATAGTGAGAAGCCGTGCAGATCGAGAACCAACTCCATCCCTTTCTTCCGTTGACTCTCAATCCCAGACGGCAGAGCCTGGGGTGTCTGGATGGAGGAAAGAAGATAAATGGAAGAAAGCGACATATTGCTGTTGACACCATGGGCCTGATGCTGCTGTGTATTTGCACTGCAGCAAATATGGCTGATAAGGTTGCCGGTGAGAGATTAGTCGTTGAGCTCAACAAGCGTGAAAACTTTCCCAGAATGGCGAAAATACTTGGTGATAATGCCTATCTAAATGTAGGTTCAAGCTTGAATGTAGGAGTAAGCACCGAAGCGGCGGAACGCCTGAAAGGACAAAAGGGATTTGTGCCACAGATATTTCGTTGGGCAGTTGAAAGAACTTTTGCCTGGTTGAATAGAAACAGGCGCCTGGTGCGAAACTATAAGAAGAATACAAAGCACCAGGAATCAATGAACTACATCGCTCATGCAAGCCTGTGCATCAAGCGATTAGAAAAGTGGCTTACCGCCTAAATTTTGATTTATTTTACAGCCTCTTAAAATTTTATTAACCCAAAACAAAATAAAACTATTATTTATATTAAAATGCCCTCCTGACGAGGGACAAAATCAGCTAAAAAAGTATTTTGGTAAATGGATAAAATTTGTTTCCTTGATGTCTAAGAATAAAATCAAAGATATAACCATTTTCCTTTAGTGCATCTAATACTAGTTTACTTTCTCCGGTATCAAATCGAGACCAGGGGAAGTATAGTAATCCGCTAAAGTGCGGAGCAAATGGCATCTTGATAGGGTCTTTTAGACATCTAATTATTTGTCTTTTTATGAACGAAAGATATTCTTCGTTAGGTTCGCTTGGTTCTAAGCTAAGATCGCTTAAAGAAAGATTTTCAAATTCAGGTAAACTTTTACCGCGATTAGTTAAATAAAAATTATCACGTAATTTTTCAAATTCAACTCTATTGCTATGTTCTTGTTTAGCTTCATAATAACCCCAATTTTTTAACCGTTCTTCGCCTTCTTCCTCGCCATAAAATTCTTTGGCTTGCTGTTCTATAATATCAATGTGTTCAGTCGAAATAAATCGGAGTAAACCTAAGTCATCAGTCAAATTATAACCATTATCCGAGTATCCAATAAGACTGCCTTTTATCCCTTTGCCCAAATGATCCACATCGATCAGGCCGAAATAATAATCACCATTTTCATTGCTGCTGTCCAAGATCAGCAGGTTGGAGCGGTGCAGGTCGCCTAGGCCATTACTGAGAAAAATAAATTTTATTAACTCTTTTATAGCTAAGTTAAGTGTTTCTCCATACTCAGAAAAGAGTTTTGCTTGATGAAAATTGTTAGTATTTTTTATAGGTAGCTTTTCTTCAATTAATAGAGCGTGATAAGGCAAGTTGTCTAATAAGAACCCAGCATAATTAGGAACTTTTAGCATTTTGATATTATTTTTATTGATAATATCTAAAGCTTTCTCCTTGGTTTTTTGATAAGTATTTAGCGTTTTTTCATCGACTAGCTTGAATATAAATTTAGGATAATCTTTCATGAGAAATACTGTTTTAGTGCCGCTCTCAACATTTTCGAATTGATCATTGTTGGGTTTGCCATCATTCAACCAATTTTTAATTTCGCTTAATAATCTTTGGTGGTTTATGTATTTATCGTCCAAAGAATTGCGAGTAAAAAAATGCTCATTGATACTCATTTGTGGTACTGAATTGCTGGCAAAGATATTACTTATTTTTGTGTTAATTTTAGTTAAAATATTTGCGTCTGATTTTCTTTGTTTTTCAAGCATGGCTCCTCCAAGTATTCTTTCTTGATTAAAGATAAGCCATTTTTTGTGCGACGTATTTATGTAAGAAATAACATCTTAAAAAGAAATATTATTATCCAGCATAAATTGTAAACCTTCATCATTAAAATCCCATATTTTTAGAATTTGAAGATCATTACCGCTTACTTTAACCATTTCATTGGTGGATTTATGAAGTATATTGAAAGTTTTAGCATCGCTAAAAAAATGATAAGGAGCATCTTCTAGCGACATGGTAATGGATGACGTCAATGGATAAATAAAATCAAACTTAGGAAAATGTTTTTCTTTATGTTTAATTATTGCTGTAGCAGTTGTTAAATATTCAACAGGTTTTGGCGGCGGAGCATAATGAATAATCATATTGAAATATCCTTTTTTTTAAGCAAGCATATCTCATGTATTATTATTAGCAATGAGCAAAAAATAAAAGGTAATGCCCCAAAATTGTTGAAATAAATTTTTCCGTAGAGTTCTTTTAAACAAGCAGTTGTACTGCGTCCTGTTTAGAGGAAGCCTATGACCGTTTATTTGCCTTTGGAATGTCCCAGTTGCCAAGAAACCAAAACCGTTGTGAAATTTGGTCGCACCACCAACAATAAACAGCGTTATCGATGCTTATTGTTGCTAGTCTTGCCAAACCTGACGACGGAATCAGTGTCTTTGCAACGAGGACATTCCAGCGGCAGGTAAACAGTCATGGCCTTCCTTCAAATCTTGTTTAAGAACAAACTCAATTTGTTAACGGACGGACCGTAGAATTTAGTTCAACAAATTTGGTCCACTACCGTTTTATTAATTCTAAAGAATGTAATGTGTTGAATTGTAAGTTTAAATGCAAAAAAATGAATTGATCATGATCTCAAGTTAAGTAAAAAAATATTTATTTGTTATGTATAAGTTATTAGTATGAGTAGTAACGAATAGGAGTTTAACTATGTTTAATATAATTAAAATGATTATTGCTTTAGGATTTTTTTGCGCTAGTTTGTCAGCGTTTAAGGTTGATGTTGCTAAAATTCCTCCAGAGTGTAGGGAGGCTGTAAAAGAGGGGCCTTCTGTATACAGTCAATGCGTAAATAATTTAAAGAATGACACGGCCAATTCTCTAAGCAATGATGAAATTGTATTTGAACAAAGTGATGCTGAAGCTCAAGAGGCGAAGTAGTAGTACATTTTGCCTCCTCTTTCGGCCCTGATATGACACTAGCATAGGGAATTCTCAGAGTGTTTTTGTGTGCACTTGTTATTTAGGGCCTTACAAAATTTTAGCTTCATACTACGAGACCGAATTCAGTAGGTATCGATGAATAATCTGGGAATACAAACGTGTATTCATTCAGATTTTGAAAAGCAAATAATTTTAAAGGTACCAAACGCTTGATTAAGGTGCTTTCCTTTTTGATTTTTGCTTATCTTGGCCACAAACACCAAGGATGCAGGAAATATCTTTTTTTATGCAAGAGCTATTAATGTTGTCGCAATAATTTTTTCCTTAATTTCTGTACCAACCAAGCTTTAGATTCATAAGCGATTACAAAAATCCTTATTACGATCGATTGGCAAAGACAGCGTAGCTTTGCGTTGTAAGTATGGCTAAGCTTAATAATTTTTCTAAGCGCCCCACTTGTTATTTGTTATTTTTTTAACGCATTATTCCTTAATATATTATTTTTTAGTGATTACAAAAATTAGAGGCACTTGTGAGGAATATTTTTTATTGTTTTGAAATATCTTTAATAGCGTTAATTTCTATGAATGCTTATTCTCAAGATATGAATGTCGATAGTGATCCTATGCAACAAATGAATATGCACAGTCTAGAAATTGAAAGTTTAAGCGATGCCGTTGAGATCTGGAAAAGTGCTAACTTTAGCGAATATGCCAAAGAATTTTTGCCTGTTTTGGAAGATATTTATGAGGGGCTAGATTATTTGAAAAATTTGGGTGAACGAAATAAATTGATAACACCTAAAAAAAAACTTATGCAAATCATTAAAATAAAACACGACGTGATGCAGTTTTTTGCAGCTTCTTTTTGTTATTTGCAAGCTTGTATTGAGCAACATATTAATGAACAAGAATTTTTGATGATGAGTAAACAAAAAACCCAAGCAATATTGAATAATCTCAATGAATATAAAGCCTGGTTAAAGCTCAATCGAGGAGCCGTAGCTCTATTTAAAAATATTTCAATCATTAAAAACGATTTATCGAACCAGCCGATAGTAATCAGTGATCGAGAGTTAGCTTTCTCATTAATTATTCTGCAAACAGATGGGCTTGTTTTGACAAGCTTGGGCAAAATTAATGACAATATATGTTCCATGCCATTTTTTTATGCAAATGATCTTGGTTTTCAGTCTCACGTAATTTTTTCATTCGAAAAATGCCTATCAAGTTTTGGTTTTCATGTGAAAAATAAAAATCAGATTCCATCTATTAGTTTGTACTCCGGTGCGTTTTCATCCAATCCTTTTAGTCTATCGCGACTTAGTTTGACTATGGCAAGAAATAAAGACGAAAACTTCCAAGAGTTCTGTAAAAACTATTGTCAAAATCTTTATTCAGATAGCGCAGGGTTCATTCCATTGTTTGAAAATGAAGAAGAAAAACATGGTTTTTTGGCTGAATTTTATAACTATTTGCTTGAAAAATTTAAGTTGACAGGTTTTATTCGTGACTCAGATGTAACTTATGAAGATAGGATAATGTTGCCTGATTTTAATACGCAAAGCAAAGAAGATTATCAGCATGCTGAGGCTGTGCAAGAGCAAGAGTGTAATTCAAAGCAAGAAGAAGAAACGTTTCTTCAATACCGCACAACACAAATTCTAGAGATCAGAAAAAGCGTACGTAAAAAAAGAGATGATTTATTTAATCAGCAAATAAAGAATAAGCATTCAGCAAAGAAAAAATATAAGAAAAAAAGACAAAAAAAGACAGGGCAAGATAATGAAAATCAGCTTCGCTTTAAGCAAGAAATAGAAAATGAAGAAAAAACCTTTTTAGACAGGGTCAACAAAGGACGTATAAAATTTCGCAAGGTAAAAACGCTAATTGGCCGTCTCTTAAAAGAAGAAAAGATTTTGCTTGAGAGCACGCAAAATGGTTCACATATTCAGTTAACCAATTTCTCCACTAAGGAGAAAATTTGCGTGGTCAAACTTCACGGTAAGAAAAACTCGCTTGCACCTAAGCAAGTGGAACAAATCTTACAAAGCATCGTGAATAAATAGCTCTTTAATTAAATCTGAAATTATCGTTTGTATGAAAATTTTACCTGCCAATGTGAGTTTAATCCGTTTTTTTCCGTGATTTTTAAAATTTTAATGTGGCTATCAGCATGCTCGTTGAGTAAATGCTCTATGTATTCATCTGATGTCACAGAGTGTCCTATTTCTTTTTTGCAAAGATGACATGACAAATAAAATGGTTTAGAACTTTGACTAAAAACATGAATTTTTTCGGCGCCGAACTGATGGGGAAGACTATTCTCTGTCGATATTGCAGATAATGAAAATACTACTCCTATAACAAGAGTAAAAAAGGTACGCATGCAAACCTCCTGCCTTTGTCTTCTTAATAAAATAAAAATAGTCTACGTATCTTTACTTTATTATTTTGTTATTAATCAAAAGAGTTTAATTTGACGGAAATATTAGCAACAGTTCTTTCATGTTAAAATTTCTTGTATTTTTTATACTTAACCCTGGGCAATCTTCAATTAGAACAAAAAATAAGCCAAGTTATTCCTTGGAGAGTCTAAAGTTCCCAATTTTTGATGATTTTCTGCTCGGATGCTCTTGTATATCTGGTATACCGCGCTTTTGTGCACGATATCCCCTGCATATTCTCTATCGCGTACTAAAATCAAACTACTTTTTAATCTAAGAGAAGAACTAATATCCCCATAACATTCATAACAAGAGGGAATCTCACGTTAGTTACTAAAAAATTAAGTTGAGATCTTTGCCATCAAGAGCAGCATAGAGGCTTGCCGATGGCATAACTTTTTTTACATAAGCGCGAGTTTGCTCAAAGGGAATACGCTCGACAAAAAATTCAGGGGGCAGATGTCCAAAACGATCAATCCATTTTTGCATCTGATGTGCACCAGCATTATAGGCAGCGATAACAAGATGGTTGCCATCGAATTGGCGTTTGAGAGTAGCAAGAAATAAAGCGCCAAGCTCTAAAGAAATTTTAGGATCTTTTAAGTGGTTGGTTGAAAATTGTTTAAGATCAAGTTTTGCAGCTAAATCGTGTGCAACAAAAGGCATCATTTGCATTAAACCTAAAGCACCACGGTAACTTTTGGCATCAGTAAGAAAAGCACTTTCTGTGTGAATGATGGCATAGAGCAAATTTTCTGGCACGTTATATTTATGGCTCATTCTTTTTATCAAGGCCTTATGAGGCAGAGGGTAAGAGGCGCGTATTTTATAATCAGTGTGAAGACTTGCATTCTTGATCGAAGTTTGAGGGTGAAGTAGATACGAGCGTTGCCACACCTCGTGGTAGTTGCCAAATTGTTGCAGCATCGCAAGTTTATCTTCATTCTTTAGTGAGCTTGCCATGACGAGGTCTCGTGCTTCATCGCCAAAACCCAAGTGATAAAGCGTATGTGCATTTTGGCAGACTGGCTTTTGACATTTGCTCGCCAATTGCGAGAGTGCATCTGCACTTAACGTTTGCCCTTTGATTTTTTTTAATCCCAAAAAATTTCTTGAAAGCATTACGTAATAGCTTGGTTGTTTTTTTTGGGCCAAGCTCCTGAGGAGTGCATCGCCAGCATTTTTTCTGTGAAGTTGATGGAGGCTGTAGCCCAAAAAATAAACGTACTTTTCATGAACACAGCTGGAAGATTTTTTTACGAGCTGTGCAAGCAGTGTTTGAGCATGATCAAAATGGCCGATAAGCATTGAGCTCAATGCTTGATACCATAAAGTTTTTTCCTTCAGTTTGCTGTCAGTTATAAGATGCTGGCACTGTTGCCATGAGTAGTTGGCCATTGAATACAAATTTGCTTCATAGAGAGAAAAGCCAACAAAAAAACAGCCTCTTTCTTTTTCTTTTTTATCGCTTGAACTCTGGGCAAAGCGCGAATAATAATCTGCAGCTTCAACAAGACGGTCAACTTTTCCTAAAGCCCATGCGTAAGTTTCTAAATCTTTGGGAGTTTTTTGTGGACTCAAAGCTCTTTGAGCAGCGCGTTCAATGCCTTGCTCGAATTTATTGTTCAGGATGAGGGATTTTACTGCAAAACTATTGTAGATGCTTTTGCGTTTTTCATCATCACTGCTTTTAAGTTCCCTAAGCGCTTGATCAGCATCGGCCACCGCTTGGTCAAATGCCATTTTGGCTATAAGTTGATTAAATCGTTTTTCATGTTCATCAATAGTAAGTTTTAAATGATGTTTACCACGAAGCTCAGTTGCTTTTTGGGCTTCAAGGGAAGTAGGAAAGCGAATAAGAAGCTGTTTAAAAACATCATCGGCCTCGTTCGTATTTCCAAGTTTGCTCAATGAAAGTGCCAGGTTAAACAAGTGGTCTTTATTTTTTGCTCCACTATCACGCAAGATTTGTCTGTGAGTTTCAACAATAGATGTATCCTCTTGTTTGGCCAGAGCAATATCAGCCAAAAGACGATGAGCTTTATTTACAAATGCGCTTGAGTGCTTGCTTTTGAGCACTGATTCAACAATTTTTTGGGCTATTTGAAGATTGCTGTTTTTGAATTCAGTTTTGGCTTTGGCAAGCATGAAATAATCTTGCAAATCGGGAAGTTTTTGAGCAGCAATTCCAAAAGAACTGGAAGCTTCATTCATGCGCCCTTGTGCCATGTATAGTTTTCCAAGCAATGCCGATTGGCATCCATACTGGGTCTGACTCAAACCAAAGCGATTTTTTAATAATTTTTCTAACTGTAATAATTCATGGGATGTGTAGTGGGAAATATTTTGAGCGAATTCCTTGGCGAGGCACGGATCGCTCGGTTTTATAATTTTTTTGGCCAAGCAAGCATTAAAAAATAGAAGCACTAGCGCAAGAGAAAAAAATATTAACCAATTTTTCATAGGTGAATAATACCCTGCCTGATTCCTTCGGTTACTGCTTCGAGACGATTATTAACGTCAAGCTTTTGATATATATGCTCAAGGTGGGTGCGAATTGTTGTCGTTGAGATTCCCAAAACCTGAGCGGCCTCTGTATTATTCAAACCTTTAGCGATAATTTGTAAACACTCAAGTTCCCTCATGCTTAAAACCATACCAAGTTCAGTTGTGCGAGTTGGTCCTTGCTTTTGTGAAAGTGAAGGAACCCCCTCTAACGGCATAGAGAAATATTTGAGCAGTTGTCGAGCAAGACTGGGTTGAATGACTGTGCCACCTTGATAAACGTCGCTCAAGGCTTCGTAGATTTTTTGAGCTTTAGCACCTTTTAAAAGATAGCCCGATGCCCCTGCTTGAATGGCCGCTAGTACATTTTTTTCATCTTCAAAAACAGTGAAAATTAAAACTTCGATATGAGAGTCCATTTCTTTGATGTGCCTGGTGACTTCGATGCCACTCATTTTTGGCAGTCCTAGGTCGCACAACACTACGTGAGGTTTTTGGGTCAATTGAGAAAGTCGCTTGATACCCTCTTCACCAGACATGGCACAGCCGACGATTTCAATATCAGGATAAACGCTGAGAAGTTTTACTTGAGCTTTTAAAATAGCCGGTTGATCTTCGATAATAAAAACACGGATGATATTCATTTTTCACCGTTAATAGAAGCGCTGCTTGGCTTAAAAAAATTATCAATCAAGACCTAACACGTTTGTAAACGATGGTTAAGACATTTTTTATTGGTGAGTGTTTTTGCTTAACTATTTGATTTGTAAGAATCAGGAGTTATTTATTATCAAATGAAGGTGAGAGAAGTGCGGGGAATAAATATGAATGTAGCAAATCAAAAACTATCAGTTTTTTCAAAATTTTCTTATCTGTGGTTACCCTTAGTGGCAATTATCTGTGTTTTTCCTTTTATTTCATCGATGCAGGCGCTTGTTTTAGGTCTTATTTTGGCTTTGAGTTTAGCTAATCCATACCAAAAATTTATGAAAAAAATAACGCGCATATTTTTATCTCTCTCAATTATAGGTTTGGGAGCGGGGATGGATTTAAGTGTTGTGGCTAAAGTGGGTCTCGAAGGGATTTGGTATACCGTAATTAGTATTTCTTTGACCTTTTTATTTGGTATGCTGCTTGGCAAATTATTCAATATTGAAAATGATATAGGTCTGCTTATTTGCACTGGTACCGCAATTTGTGGTGGATCAGCCATTGCTGCGGTGGCTCCTGTTATTGGAGCAAAAGAAAGAGACATGTCTCTTGCGCTCATAATAGTTTTTCTTCTGAATGCTGTGGCATTGATAATTTTTCCTTCCATAGGGCACTTCTTTCATTTGAGTGAAGCGCAATTTGGTTTTTTTAGCGCTCTTGCTATTCATGATACTAGTTCGGTTGTTGGTGCGAGTTTAGAGTATGGGCCTAAGGCCTTGGAAGTAGGCACCACAATAAAATTAGCACGAGCCTTATGGATAATTCCCGTTGCAGCACTGATAGGGCTTATAAAATCGCGCAGTCAAAGTGAAGCAAAAAATGGGCCAATAAGGCGTCCATGGTTTATTGTAGGTTTTATTTTTGCAGCTGCACTGGTGACTTTTTTTCCTGAGCTTGCGCCAATCGGAGCAATTGTTGAGACAGGCGCTCGACGGTTGATGGTGGTGACACTTTTTTTGATCGGTGCGAGTCTTAATCGAGAAGGTTTAAAAGGCGTAGGAGTTAAGCCATTTTTTCAGGCTCTAGTCTTGTGGCTGATAGTGAGTTCTCTTACGCTGCTTGCTATCAGCTTAGGCTGGATTGCTTGATTAGGCGTTAAAAATCAACTGAATGTTTGTGCCCTTATTTTTTTGGGAGCTTAACTCAAAGGTTCCGCCAGTCATTTCTGCCCTTGTTTTCATGTTAGTTAAACCATAGTGAAATTGTTTTTCTTGAGAGATATCAAAGCCAAGCCCATTATCTTTGATTAATATGTTGAGCCGTTGATTATTCTTGTGTACCTTGATACTAATTTGGCTTGCACATGCATGCTTTAGAGCGTTGTTGATTGCTTCTTTGGCAATACGGCATACGGCGAACTTTTGGTCAAAATTTAATTTATCTAAGAGTTCAACGTCGATTAATTCCACTGCTATGTTGTGGCGATTTTTTGTGTTTTCACAAAGGCTAACAATTTGTTCAGAGATATCAAAGTTATCATTCAGAAAGGCGATGGAGCGTCGCATATCATCTATGGATTCAATAGCGCAATTTTGTATATCATCGATTTCTTTTTCGAGATGATTTTGTTGTAAAAGTTGTTTAATAAAATCGCATTGCATAACGATGCTGGTTAGTTGAGCTCCAATACCGTCATGAAATTCACGTGCAATCCTTTGGCGCTCTTTGCCTATAGCCAATTTTTTTTCTATCTCAAGCAGAGATTGTGTCAGGCGCTGTTCTTGAGCGTGCACTAAATAAATTAAAAAAATTGCCAATGCATTGAGAAAGCAGATGAGCAAGAGCGAGCAAAGAAGACTTAAAAAGCTTGGATCAGGGCTGCCCTTTAGGCTTAGGATTGTCATAGCCGGAATGCTGAGCAAGGGGAACGCCATCAACAGAGGGTTATGAAAAAGTAGAAGAAATAATGCAGTAATAAATGGATGGATTGCAGCGAGAGGAGAGAGCAGATATCCCGATTCTGATGTGAAGTAGACGAGCAGCAGTGAATCAAAAATAAGTGTGAAAAAATAAGCCCATCTTCCTAGTTTTTGATGAGATTTTAGTTGATAACACGCATAGTTATAGGCAAATGAGACGAGTATCAAAAATAAAGATAGGTACGAATGTTTGAACGTTATGGAGTGATCGGCAAAAGCGATAAACCATAAAAGAGAATAGAGCGAGCTTATGGCCAGGCGGCCAAAAAATGCCGCTTGCGCCCGATACAAAAAGCTCTGCTCAAGCTTTAGTGCAAGGGGCTGGCTTGCGTTAGAGTAAGCTATTTTTTTTTTAAGCAAGCTTATTTTACCTCTTTGCCAGTGGCTCTTATGGCTTTCTTGATCTCTTCTTCGTTGATTTTTTGGGGATCATAGATAACTTCAAGGTTGTCGATGCTGCCGATTTTAATTCTAGCTTTTTTTATTCCACTTATGTCTAGAGTCCGAACGATTCCTTTAAAACAATTTGAACAAGGGATATTATCTACAGAGAATGTTTTATGCACATCTGACGCGCTGAAGTTCTTATCGTAGATCTTTTCATGAACATGATCATCATGATAGGGAGCACAACCGTTAAAAATTAGAGCTTGGCTTCCAATTACCATTAAAATAGCTATGTAGAATGGAAACTTCATTGCGGGCTCCTTTTTTTGAGGCATATCCTTGCCTTGTGGATTGTCTGGCAAAAATATTCTGTTTCAAATTTTTTAGGCGTAGAGACGGGTTTGTAAATAGTTGGGGATGCTTTTTTCGGTTAATTTTGCTTTAATTAATAAAAAAATTTCATGGAATATCGATGATATCGCAAAAAAATTATTGAGAACCACGGAAAAAAGAGACAAAAAAATTTTGTCAATTAGTTTTAAAACAGTCTCTTAAAAGGAAGTTATGGGATTACTAAGTTCAGACCAAGAAGGTGATTTATTTGCAGATATCAATGTCACTCCCATGGTGGATGTGGTTTTGGTGTTATTAATTATTTTTATGGTCACGGCACCCTTTATGATTGAAACTATCGGGGTCAACCTACCCAAAGGGGAGGGAGCAGATGCTCAGGGGCTGACGACGCCGCTGACTATCAGTATTGATAAAGATGAAAATATTTCGATTGCCAAGCAAATGTTTAGTCTTGAGATGCTCAAAGAATTTTTAAGGGATAATCCTCGAGTCAAGGATGGAGAGCCCGTCTATGTAGAGGCTGACCAAAATATCAGGCACAAGACCTTGATGGAAGTTATGTCAACAGCTTATGTGGCTGGTGCGAGCAAAATAAATATAATTATGGAAAAACCATAGGAAGGTTTGTTTAATGTTGTTGAAAAAAGCTTTGATAGTGAGCGTGATCATTCATGCCATCGGTCTGGGCTTTTTAGGGGCTGGAGTAAATTTTTCGTGGTTTTTGCACAAAAAAAATCAAGCACCTTTAGAAGCCAAGGTAATTTTTAAAGGTAAGGCGCGCGATAAAGAATTATTGCCCAAGAAAAAAACTGTGCAGCCAGCGCAAAAAGTAGCCCCGGCAAAAGTTGTGCAAAAAAAAACAACGGCAAAAACTCCTGTGCCCCCAAAAAAAACTGAGATAGCTCAAAAAAAAATAAAGAATTTGGCTAAGCCTGTAGTTAAGCAGGCAGAAAGAGTGATAGAGCACAAAGCTGAATATGCCGAAGCTCTAAAAAAACTCTCCGCTAGTTTTAATGAGGATCTCTCGCAGTTAAAAGATGATGTAGCTCCCGAGGATTTTGTGGTTGATAGTGATTATTTCGATCAGATATACACCCTGATCAAGGAGGCTTTTATTGTGCCCCCTCACGTCAATGGGCCTCAAGGGCAGAAACTCCAAGCCATCATCAGGCTCTATCTGCAGCGTGATGGAAGTCTTTTTAAACTTAATCTTGAACGTTCATCAGGTGATGAGCATTTTGATAAAGCGGTGCTAGATGGGGCTAAGCGAGTTAATAATTTTGGAGAGGTTCCTATTTTATTGCAGAACGCTCTTAGTGAAAACGGAGTAGTCATTGAACTTTGCCCTTTTAAATGTGTCAAATAGGAAAGCCAAATGAAGCAATTATTTTTGATAACTATTCTGTGTGCTGTGCATGCCCTAAGCGGTCCAACGTTTGAAAATAAATCGCAGCCCTTAGATAAAAAAAACAATGTTATGCAGGCTGCCCAAAAAATAGTTTCAGCCAATGATATCAGTGGAGCTACTCGCTTGCGAGTTGAAGGGGCCGCATTTAGAGCCTTTAATTTTTATTTTCCCGCACTAGAAGTTGCAGCAGGCGCTTCACTTGCTCAACAAAAACAAGCCCAAGAAATCCGAGACATAATCGAAAGGGATTTTCTTATTACCGGTAATATTTCTTTAATAAAACTTCCTCAGGAAAAAAATCCTACCGAGGCTTTGATAAAGCAAAAAGGAGCAGAAGGTCTCAGCCGCATTCGTTTAAGTTTTTCAAAAGATAAGTTGAATGCAGAAATTCGGCATAAAAATCTTATGACTCAAAAAATATCACAAGTAAATATTTCAGAGTCGAGCAAGGAAATACGCAGGTTTTCTCATTTAATAGCTCAGAGCATTTTTGAGGAGTTTATAGGCCCCGAAAATATTTTTTTGACACAGATAGTTGCGGTGAAACGTTATGGGAATGAATCGCAAATTGTCTTGATGGATTTTGATGGCAAAAATGAGCAAAAAATTACTACGGGAAGCTGGAAGAAAACCATGCCTTATTTCGCCCCAGATGGAAAAAAGATTTTTTATACGGTTATTACCAAGCAAGGCCAAGGAATTGTGGAACAAGAGATAGGCAAAAAGGAGTTTAAGTTTCTTACGAGAAATCCTGGTATTAATATAGAACCACGTGTTTTGCCCGGTGATCTTGGTCTTTTGCTCACTCTTTCTCTCAATAAGGCTGACGCAAATATTTATCGTATTGATTCTAATGGAAAAATAATTGGAACTTTTACAGAGTCTTTAGGGTTTAATCTTTCTCCTGTCATAAGCCCAGACAAAAAAATGGTGGCTTTTGTTTCTAGTCGTTCAGGAACTCCGCAAATCTATGAAAAAGCCATTAATTTGAATGATAAAAAGAGCGAAGCTAAGAGGATGACTTTTCAAGGCCGTTATAATCAAACACCTCAGTATAGTCCCGATGGAAAATATATTGCTTTCACGGGCCGCGATGAAAACAAAGTATTTGATGTGTTTTTATTAGAACGTTCGTCAGGGAGAATATCGCGAGTAACTGAAAATCAGGGAAGAAATCAAGAGCCTTTCTTTTTTCCTTCCGGACGTTTTTTGGTATTTTCATCGGAACGCGAGGGGCGCACTATTTCAGATCTTTACCTTGCTATGCCCTATGGTGATCATCAATTTCGCCTCACGACAGATGGGGGCTATCTTTCTGCGGTGGTACGTCCCAAAGAATAAAAAAAATATGATCTATTTTTGTGTGAGCAATTTTCATAGCTTGCAAGCTTGGTGAGAAAATGTGGTGCCGTGTAGTACATGAAGCGTTAGAATAGCGCCAATGTTCGTTACTATTTGTTATAATATTTTTATATAAATTGTCGGGTGAGATGCTCTCACCCGATTTTTTTAGCTCTTAGAGATTGCTTGCTAAAAAAACTTCGAAGCCCGCCTAAAAAATCCTCAACTGTGATGTAAGGAAAAAAATTATTTTTTAAGCTGTAGAGCTTTATATTCCCTGGCACATTTGCATTTATAGCTTAAGAGACTGTTAAACACTTTTAATAGTCTCTAAGTCTTTGGAATCTTTTGAAGATGCTCAGTCTTTATGACGGCGTTGGCAAAAATTTTTAGTACCATACAAACTGAGACAAATGAGTGGGAGGCATGGGGAATCGATGTCGTTGGAGCAAGAAAAAATTTGTTTAATGTTTGATCGTATTGCTCGGACTTATGATCCGGTTAACCGAATACTGTCCGTGGGACAGGATCAGCGATGGCGCAATTTAATGGTTCGTCAGATTCCTAGGCAAGAGAATTTATCGGTTTTGGATGTGGCGACAGGCACGGCAGATGTGCTGATCGCTTTATGCAAGAATAATCCTCATATGGCTCGCGGTGAAGGTGTAGATTTAGCGGAAAAAATGCTTGAGATTGGCAGAGCTAAAATTAAAGCTTTTGGTCTCAGTGATAAACTGAGCCTTCATAAAGCTGATGCCAAAAAACTTCCTTTCGAAGATAATTGTTTCGATGCTGTAACCATTTCATTTGGCATACGAAATTTTTCTGCGATTAAACAATCTTTGCTAGAAATAGCGCGAGTTTTAAAACCTGGCGGAAGATTATTAATTCTTGAATTTTCTCTGCCCAAAAATTTTTGGGTACGCAGTATTTATTTGTTTTATTTTCGCTTTATTCTTCCTTGGCTAGGTGGGATTATTTCCCGAGAGAAAAATGCTTATCGTTATTTGAATGAAACGGTGGAATCTTTTCCTTACTCAAAAGCCTTTTGTCAGATTTTAGACAACGCAGGTTTTGTTTCGGTAAAGGAAACTCCTCTTTGTTTTGGTATTGCTACACTTTATGAAGGGAGTAATCCGTGCTGAGTGTTAACTTAAAAAGTACACTTAGTCTTTGTGATGCTGCGCGTACCCTATTGCAGTGGTTAGGGCAGACAAACATCGATTTTACACAAAATTTTAGTGTTGGCTTAGATGTTGCTCATGCCTGTGAACAAGAATTTTTTTGTATGGGTGGAATAGGGCGTATTTATTTTAAAAGCAGAGATAGTGAGCTTGAGTGGTGGGGTTTAGGTGCCTGCGAATCTATTTTTCAATCACATGTTGATGATGAGAGCGCTTTAAGCCAAGTAGTAAAAAAAAAATCTCATCTCAATGATGACTTAATTTATTTTGGTGGAATTCGTTTCGATAAAAACCGCAGTATATCTTCTGAGTGGCATGACTTTCGCTGTGAGTTTTTTGTTTTGCCAATGCTTTTAATGAAGCATTCTGCTGAAGGATTCAGGCTTAGTCTCAATTATCGTTTGGGAGGATTACCTTCAAAAGTTTGGCTTGATCATGCTCAGACTATTCTTATGGCAATCATGAACAATAAGGTGGTCTTGGAAAGTATTGACTATAGCTTTAACGATTATGTGTATCCCTCGTTCGATAGTTACAAGACGATCATCGAACAGGCCTTGTCGCTTTTAATGTCTAATGAACACTATAAAAAAGTTGTGATAGGTCGTTGCACCAGGCGAACTTTTTCAAAATCTTTTGATCCGCTGCATATATTTTTGCGATTAAAAGAAGTTCCCCATGCTTTTCTTTTTATGTTTGACAATGGTTTTGGCAGTACTTTTTTGGGCGCAACTCCAGAGTTGCTCTATCGCCGAATTGGACAAAATTTTGAAACTGAATCCCTTGCAGGCACACGCCCTCGTTCCAAGTATGAACAAGAAGATGAGCTGTTGAGAAAAGAATTATTTGCCAGCCATAAAGACAAGTCAGAGCATTTTTTTGTATCAAAACATATTGAAGATCGCATGAGAGAGTTTGGAATATCGGATCTTTTTACGTCGAAGCTTGAAATATTAAGCTTGCCTTTTGTTCAGCATTTGCGCAGGCGTTATCACGGAAGAATAGACGAAAAACTAAGCGATGATAAAATTATCGAAGCATTGCATCCAACACCAGCGGTGTGTGGCCTTAATGCTCATGAAGCTAAGCTATTTATTCGTGACAACGAAGGCTTCGACCGAGGCTTTTTTGCCTCACCCATTGGCTATATTGCTAAAAATTCAGCAGAATTTGCTGTGGCGATTCGATCTGCCCTTTATAAAGATGCGCAGCTTTATATCTATGCTGCTTCAGGTATTGTTCCCGGTTCACAAGCAGAACAAGAATGGGAAGAGATAGAAAACAAGCAAAAAAATATCCTTTGTGTTTTTGAAGAGCTTGCTTGATAAGATGAGGGTTGAGTTCAGATAAAAAATTCTTAGAGCTTTATTTGGTCAAAATACCTGTGAATTTAAAAATTCAGGTGGGCCCCAATAGGAGAAAATATTTCTGAATTTTTTGTGTGCACAAAAAATAGTTAACACCACCCATTTTGCTCCTCAATTTGCGCACTAAGTTTGGCGCATGAAATGCAAAAATTTTACACAGTATTGGTGTCATAAAATGATCGAACGATTGATTTTCAACGGCGTCGATCATTTTTTTGTTGCCCCAGGCTCGCGCTCTTCTCCTTTGGTCTCAGCCATAGCTCACTTAGATGGAGCAAAAATTTATAGCCATATCGACGAGCGTTCTCTCGCTTTTATGGCTTTGGGCTATGCTCAATGCACAGGCATGCCAGGAGTTATGGTGGTGACTTCGGGAACTGCAGTTGCAAATCTCATGCCTGCAGTGGTGGAAGCCAAGGCAAGTTTAGTGCCAATGATTATTTTAAGCGCCGACCGCCCTTATGAATTGCGAGATACTGGCGCCAATCAAACCATTGATCAAGCTCATTTGTTTTCAGGGCACACCATCAAAAGTTATGATCTAGCGCCACCTTCTACCAATGTGAGTATAAAAAAATCCCAGGCCATTTTTGATCAGGCCTTGGGCTATGCTGTGGGAGTAAATCCTGGTCCGGTGCAGATAAATATTCAGCTTCGCGAGCCACTGCACAATATTTCTGATGCAAAGACGTGGTACGAAAGCAGTGGTCTTGAGCATAAATTTATCCAAGCAAAGTTTTATAACCCCACTGCTTCATCGTTAAATTCTTTGTTTGGGGCAAAAAATATTTTGTTTGTTGTAGGGGAGATGCGCCAAGCTTTGGTGCAGGAAAAAATTATAAAGCTTGCCGAGCAACTTGCATGCCCTATTTTTGCCGACATAACTTCCAATCTTCGTTTAAAATCTCATCCGCTCATTATGCATCATTTTGATCTTGCGCTGCTTAACCCGCAGTTTATGGAAGAGCTCAGGCCGGATGTGGTGATTCACTTTGGAGATAGGGTAGTTTCAAAGCGTTATTGGAACTTTGTTGAAAAGAGTCATGCCGTTCGCTTTATTCGTCTTCACGAAAATAATATCACCATCGATCAAACTGGAGTGTATGAGCACGTTTATGTCGGAGATTGGGAGCATTTTTTTAATGAAATTAAAATATACGGGTGCACACATAATTCTTTTACTCAGCGCTTGCTTGGATCCCACAAAGTTATTGCCAAAAAAGTAGTTTCTTTTTTGGCACACCGTCAAAATAATGAAGCATTTTTTGCGAATCAATTGATTGCTTGCATGAGTGAAAAGAGCAACCTTTTTATTTCTTCAAGCATGCCCATCAGAGATGTAGATCAATGTGCTTTGCCACTTGAGGTAGATATAACTATTTTTGCTAATCGAGGAGCGAGCGGTATTGACGGAGTGATCAGTTCTGCGGTGGGAGTTTCTATTGCCTCTTCAAATCCAAGCACTTTATTGATAGGAGACGTGGCTTTTTTGCACGATAGCAATGGATTGATGGCGCTTAAAAATTCTCCACATCCTTTGATGATTGTTGTCATCAACAACAGTGGTGGAGGAATTTTTCATTTTTTGCCTATCGCTTCTGAACAAGAAGTGATTACACCTTTGTTGGATACGCCTCATACGGTAAATATTGAACAGCTTTGTGAAGCACACCAAATAGATTATTTCTTAGCAGATGAAAAAAATTTTCAATCGATTATTAGAAAATTTTTCGAAGAAAAAGCGTCGAGAGTGGTGGAAGTAAAGATCAACAGAGAACAAAATGTTTTGCTTCATAGACAATTTTATCAAGATATTGTTGATGCAGAGCTAAAAAAAGACTGTTGTCTTTCAGCACGACTCCGCTAAGTTCATCGCAAAAAAATCAGTGAGGTGATCGATGAACAGTATGAAATGGCGCATATCTGAGTCTTTTCAAGATATTATTTATGAAAAAACTAAGGGGATCGCAAAGATTACTATCAATCGCCCTGAAGTTCGGAATGCGTTTCGCCCCCTCACCGTAGAAGAAATGAAAAAAGCTTTTGCTGATGTTAGAGAAGATGCCTCTATTGGTGTGGTTATTCTTTGCGGAGCAGGCGATTTAGCTTTTTGTTCTGGTGGTGATCAGCGTGTTCGTAAAGAAGCTGGCTATGCTGATGATAGTGGAGTTAATCGTCTCAATGTCTTAGATCTACAGCGTCAGATTCGTACTTTGCCAAAACCGGTTATTGCCATGGTTGCGGGTTTTGCTGTAGGCGGAGGCCATGTGCTTCACATGGTATGCGATTTAACCATTGCAGCTGATAATGCCATTTTTGGTCAGACAGGTCCAAAAGTTGGATCTTTTGATGGTGGTTATGGCGCAAGTTATATGGCGCGCATTGTTGGACAGAAAAAGGCACGAGAAATTTGGTTTTTGTGTCGCCAGTATAATGCTAAACAGGCGTTGGATATGGGTTTGGTTAACGCAGTTGTGCCGCTGGCAGAGTTAGAAAATGAAACTATTAAATGGGCTCACGAAATTCTCAATCATTCGCCAATTGCTCTTCGTTGTTTGAAAGCCGCGCTTAATGCTGATTGCGATGGGCAGGCAGGGCTTCAAGAGTTGGCGGGTAATGCGACCATGTTGTTTTATATGACAGAGGAAGGCCAAGAGGGAAAAAATGCTTTTTTGGAAAAGCGTAAGCCAAACTTCAATAAATTTCCCAGACAACCATAAAAAATTATTATGGTGAGTACGAATAAAATTGATCCAGTCCTGATTGTGGGAGCTGGACCCAGCGGTTTAATGGCGGCATTGATACTTTCTCGCTTGAATATTCCTATTAGAATTATTGAGAAAAATTTATCAAAAAGCATTTATTCACGAGCTATTGGGGTTCAGATTCGAACTTTGGAAATTTTTTCTTCATTGGGGATTTTGCAAGATCTCATGAAGAAAGGAATTGTGATCGATAATTTTCAAATCAACACTGAAAATGCTGTGCCCATCGATTTGGATCCCAAACTTTATTTTTCTCAATTCAAGCGGCCGGCTATTGTTGATCAAGCTTACACTGAAGAAGTTTTAGAGCACGCTCTTAACAGCAAAAAAATTAGTGTTGAACGAGGTGTTGAACTCATTGACTTTAAGAATACCCAAGAAAACATTGAGGCTGTGCTTAAACAACAAAGTGGAGATTTATCCACGTTCAATTTCAGTTATTTGATTGGAGCAGATGGTGCACATAGTAGTACGCGCAAAAAAATGTCCAATAGTTTTTTGGGTAAAACCTATGAGGATGCATTTATCTTAGCTGACGTAGAACTAAACACTAAACTTTCTGAACGATTATTTAGAATTTATTTTAAGGAAAAAAAGTTTTTAGCCCTCATTCCAATGTTTGGCAAAAATCATTTTCGCCTAATCTCAGTACGCCCAAACGAACGCTCAAAAAAAGCAGCTGAGCCAGATCAAGCAGAGTTTCAAAGTCTGCTCGATCAGCTGGTTCCTTTTTCAGCCAAAATAAAAAATGTTGGTTGGGTTTCGAGATTTTTTGTTCAATGTCGAAGTGCTTCACATTATCAAGAAGGAAGAGTTTTTTTGGTAGGAGATTCAGCGCATATTCACAGCCCAGCAGGTGGGCAAGGTATGAATACCGGCTTACAAGATGCGCTCAATCTTTGCTACAAAGTGGCTTTGGTACTACGCGGTAATGCTCATCCATCTTTGCTGTCGACCTATCATCAAGAACGCAAACCAGTGGGCGATTTCTTGATTAAATACACCGATCGCATGTTTCGTTTCATGGTGCATGGATCGATTTTTGCACGTTTATTTCGCAAACTTGTTCTTCCAAAAATATTGAGTTTTAAATCTTATCAGTCTCGTCTTTTACGCATTATTTCACAAACAGCTATTCGCTATGCTCATGGCTGTATGTGCCAAGAAAAACATCCACTGGTTTTGCCTGGAGTGAGTATTGGTGCTCGAGTTCCCAACTGGGTTTTGATTGGCAGTGACGTACAAAAAACCGATATTCATAGCATTGTCCAAGGAGAATTTTTTAGTCTATTACTTTTTTTTCCTCCGAGCGTTGATAAGCCGAATTGTGAATCGATAATGAGAAAGGCTGAATACTTATGCCACTCTTATCAGGTAAAAATAATTCCAGTGTTTGCTAGTGATTACGATGCTGAAAAAATTATAAGCAATAAAGAGTATTACCTTTTGTCTGAGCATAATTTTTTCAAGGCTCAAGAGGATATATTTTTTATGATGATCCGTCCAGATCATCATTTGTTTTGTATCGGTGGTATTGATGAGCTGGAACACCTTAAAGATAATCTTGCTCGCTTTTTGATACGGAAAAAAGTGTGATGAAGATCAAAAAAAATTCCTTTGCAGCTTGGGTCAAAGCTGCACGGCCACAAACTTTGGGTGCCATATCATGCCCAATTTTTTTAGGCTCTTTTTTGGCCCTTTCTCAAGGGAAATTTTCCTTGTTTTGGTTTTTTGTAACGTGGTTATGCGCCCTGCTCTTGCAAATTCTTGCCAATATTGTCAATGATTATGGCGACTTTATGAGAGGAGGTGACACTAAACAACGTATAGGACCACCTCGTGCTTTGCAGATGGGCTGGCTTTCTGTTCGTGCAATGAAAATAGGCATTGCTATCGCCATACTTGCTATTGGTTCTTTGGGTATCATGCTCACCATTCGCGGTGGGCAGATGGTATTTTGGCTTGGGCTTTTTTCTGTTGTGACGAGTATTTGGTATACGGCTGGGCCAAAGCCTCTCGCTTATTTGGGTTTTTCAGAAATTGCGGTGCTCATATTTTTTGGACCAGTACCTCTCATAGGCTCATATTACATACAGACACTTTCGTGGCCAAGCGAGGGGACAGTTTTGAGTATTGCCCCAGCTTTGCTTTCTACGGCATTAATAATGACTAATAATTTGCGCGATATAAGCGAGGATCGCAAACATCATAAAAAAACGCTTGCAGTACGTTTTGGAGTTAGAAGTTCTCGTTTTGCCATCGTAACATTGGTGCTCTTGGCTGGGTGTACGCCATTATTATTGATGATGATGCATGATTTTCGTTGGCCGGTACTTCTATCCTTGCTTGCGCTTTATTTCCCTGTGCGTTTGTTTCCTATGGTGTTGAAGCAGCCTATAGGTGCTCAGTTTAACCAGATGTTAGCAGGGATAGCTAAGTCTCTTTATGTGTATGGGGCAGTGCTCAGTTTAGGTCTCATTTATGGATCGCCTTGACATTTGCAAGCTAGAACTCAGATGTGGCCCTGATGGATTATCGTATTTTCCATCGGCTTCGCGTTTTGTTATACGCTGCCGACTCATGCAAAAAAATAATTGTGTAGCTTTATCGGAGTGGGCTCCGCTTGATGGAATTCATACTCATTCAATAGAACAAGTGAGCAAGCTCTTATCTCTGGTTAAAAAGTCTGAGTTAAAAAAAATCATGGAGCTTGTAGAAGAAAAAGATTTAAAACTGCTCGATGGTATTTTTCGTGATTCATTTTGTTATCCAGTGAGTTTTATTTTGAGCGTGCTTTTATTTGATGCACAAATAAAAAAAAATAATTATTTTAGACCAAAAATTTCATACTCTTCTTTGATTCTTCCTCATCATGAAACTTCTCACCTAAGGTCGGTCATAGTGGGCGGTAATAGGTGTCTTAAAATAAAAATCAATAAAAATATTGATGAAGAGATAGAGCGTATCAAAAGTATCAGAAAAATTGTTGGTGATGATATTGAACTGAGAATTGATGCCAACAAGAAATTAAATTTTGAAGAAGCCAAAAAATTTTTGCATGAAGTAGAGCGCTGCACTATTCGCTATATTGAAGAACCAACTTATGAGATTGTGCGCCTTAAAGAACTACAAAATAAAACAAGAGTTGAGATTGCCCTTGATGAATCATTTGATGAAAAGAATTGGGAAAAAATTTTTGATGAAAGCCAAGCACGTTATGCCGTGGTCAAAGCCAGCCGCTTCAACAATATTTTTTGGCTAATGAATTTCTGTTGTGAACTACAGTCAAAAGGCATTAAGCCTATTTTTAGTCATTGTTTTGAAAGCCCTTTTTATAGCAGCCTAATGGCGCATGTGGTTGATGCATTGCAATTGCAAGATGATGCCCATGGAATTGTTAGCGATATCTGGGTGGGGCAATAAAAAATGTTTAGCATAAAAGGTTCCCATCTCAATATCAGCGCCTCTGAGCTAGAAGAAAAAGTAAAAGACATAGCTTGTAGATTATCTGGCGTTGTTTCGAAGAATAGAGTCGCGCTTTATGTGGATACATCACCTGATGGCATTGTGCTCTTATTGGCAGCAATGAAACTTGGTTTGGAAATTGTGCTGTGCTCTCTAAGAGAACCTGCCTTGGTAATTGATGTATGGCTCAAAGAACTGGGAGTACACCAGATTTTTTATTCTGGTGATGGCAAAATTGTTGAGGATATATCTTGTTTTAGTTGCCACATTTCAAATTTGCGGGAATTTCCAAAAAGCAATTATCAATCAAAAAATAATTTTTCCACCATCATGCGTACCTCAGGAAGTACTGGGGCTCCAAAAAACGCGGTGATAAGCAGTAAAGCCCATAAGGCTAGTGCTCAAGAGGTGAGTCGTTATTTTAAATATGAGCCAACATCGTGCTGGTTATTATCGCTGCCTCTTTATCATGTCAGCGGTTTTAGTGTTGTGATGCGAGCACTGTATGCTCGAGCCTCTGTTTATTTGTTGGCTATGGGCGAATCATTAACTTCTTCTAAAAAATTCTGGCCAGTAAGCCATTGTTCTGTGGTTCCAGCTCAAGTGAAAAAACTATTGAGTGCTGCAGTTGATCTATCCAATCTTAATGCTGTCATTGTTGGGGGCGATGGGCTGAACACTCAAGATCAAAAAGAGGCACTTAAAAGACGATGGCCTTTGTTTGAAACTTATGGCATGACCGAATCTGCATCCATGATTTGGAGCAATGCTTCTTCACCTTTAAGTGGTAGTTTGCCTCATGCTCAAGTGCTGCTCGCCCATGATGGAGAAATTCTTGTTAAGGGTGAGAGTCTGTTTGAGGGTTATATTAAAGATGGGCAAATTTTTTCTTCGCTCACGAGCGGAGGTTTTTTTGCAACGGGTGATATTGGAAAAATTGATGATCACAATCGACTTCAAATAATCGGTCGAAAAAATAACAGAATTATTTCTGGTGGAGAAAATATACAGGCTGAGGAAGTAGAAAGGATTTTGGAACAACATCCTTCGATCGAAGCATGTGTTGTGTTGGGTATTTCAGATGAGAGCTATGGAAAACGCCCAATGGCTTTTATAAAATGGTATCAAAATAAGTGCGAACAAGAAAAAATTGCTGTGTGGCTTGAGAAGTACCTTGCGCGCTATAAATGTCCAAAATTTTTTTTTGATTGGCCTTGCGATATAGCGTTTGAATCTAAAAAGCCTCGTCATGCACTCGCCTTAAGGCTGAAGCTGATGGATCTCGAATGAGCCTAGTTAATTTTTTCTTCTGCTGTGCATAAGTGACAGGGTGAGATTTTTAGTGTTTTTAGCTCCTGTTGATATGAAAAATTACCAGGATGTGAGACAAACACAGACAAGCTGAATGGACAAAGTTGTCATAGTTGGTGTTTAAATATTTAAATCAAATTTTTTGTAGAATGAATATTTTTAATCGCTTAATAGCCGAAATTTATTGGATTTTTTTAAAAATATGGCAACAAAAACTATTTTTTATTTGGACAAAAAGTTGCGGTCAAATTTTCATGCGCATTAAGTTTTTCCATGCAAGGGGAGATTTTTCCTTCCCTCTCATGGAGGAATGAGAAATGGCAAAGAACTTTTTCGTCAGGGGGCTCAAGGTTGCTAGTGTGTTAAGCGCACTTTTAGCAGCAACCATGCTCGTAACGAGCTGTAATGGTGCCTCAAAAGATAATCATGAAGGTCAAGATGCAAATAATGTTGTAACACCACCAAGTGGCTTACCAACAGAAATTACCGAAGGTCCTGTAGTGGAACCAGCTTCTAATTGGGGCGTTATCGAATTAATGGTGAAATCTGATCCTGTAAGCCCACACAATGAACGCTTTTTAGATGACTGGCGTTTTGAAGTGAGAAGCATCGATGATCAAGCTCGTGCTACCAGCCCAGCTTTCTTTGGAGAAACGGGCCCAGATGGTACAGCTGCTCTTGGCCTTCCATCATTCATGTTTTCACGACCACTGGTAATCACAGCATACAACGATGCATTTCCATTGGCAGATCTTGATAACGATGAAGAAATGGAATGCCGCACGTTCGAAATTTTGGTTCCACCAAACTGCTATGATCAAGCAGTATGGTTGCTTGGACCAGCTGAAAGCGCATTGTGGGATTACTACAAACGAGCAGCAGAACGTCGTGCTGAAGCTTGGAACCCAAGTCAAGTTGATTGCGCTACCTGGCTAGCTAATCTTCAAGGTTTGATCTTGACTGATCGTATCTATGATGAACTTGAAGATATGTCGGATACACAAACAATGATTTTTGATGATGAGTCACTTTACAAAGCACTCAGAGAAAATCAAAATTTCCTTACACCGACACGTCCACCAATTTGTATGGCAGAACGTCGTCATAATGGTGGTGGTCTAGAAAGAGCTGATATTATCGATGAGCTTCCAATAGATATTGATGATGAAGATCCTCCATTTGGTCCTCTTGAAGTTGCTGTTGACCATGACCCAATCCTGATCGGTACCAATGGTATTGTAGATAGGCTTTGCGGTGTTGATCTTGATGGTGCTTTGAATGTTAACTTGGCAGCCTTTACTCCAGTTAAAAGCTACATTTTTGATGACTCAGACTTTATGGGAACGGTTCATGATCAAGTCGGTATCGTTGCTGATATGGATGTAAGCGTATTCAACGTTCGTGAAGGTAACGGTCGTCCTTTGGATCATGATAAGTATGACGATGCATGCTCTCTTACCAGCTTGATTGAGTTCACCAATACCGATGATGATGAACAAGATGTTTTGACCGGTTCAGGTGTTACTTTCTCCAATCTATTTGGTGGTGATGATGCAGTTGTGTACTTGACTTCAGATGGTGATGCTGTTGTAGATGACAATGATTACTGGGCAATATTCTACAATGGTTCAGATTCTCCAATGTCAGAGCGTGTATTGACTGTAGAATTACTTGGACATCGTCAACAAGATTTCCGTGATGTTCTTCATATAACCTTCGATGAGGCTACTGATGATCTTTTCCTAGGATTGCGCGGTGATTATGAGCTTAACGAAGAAGAAACTGACGGTGAAAGAGCATTTCTGGGCTTCACTCTTACTACATGGGACGGAAGTTCTTCCAGTGGACGCTATGCAATCAGAGAAAACATAGCAAACTGCTATGAAGCATCAGATATTTGGGCTCGTCAATTCTTTGCAACTGTTGACTTCCAAGAACGTCTTGATGAGTGCTGCTTTAACGATGAATGTGAATTGGCAAGCACCATTAAACCATTGGTAGCTGCAGAGTTTGCAGTTCGTTCTCAATGCTTCTCGAACAGCCGTTCTAACCAAAGATGGCAAAGTGAAGATGTTGGTTTCTGGAGCATGAACTCTATCCATGGTGTTGCTGGTAACGTTATCGTAAATCCAGGATGGCTTGGACCAGATCTTGATGTTGAACTCTACATTCAAAAATTTGATGAAGCAGTATTCAAAGGCCCACGTACTATTCGTAGAACTGATGACGTAGGTGCTATGATGGCTGCAATACCTACTCTTGTTGAAGGCGATCGTGTCTTGATCAGAGCAGAAGACAGCTGCTGCAGCGATTATGACATTGTTCTTCCATGTGTGCCTGAATTTACCGGTTTTGCTGGAGCCCCAGGCGTACCATATGTTCCACAAGTTATGGGTAATCCTTTGGTACCAGTTGCTCCTGGTGATCCGCTTGCTCCAGGTGGTGCATTGCCGCCAGCAGCAGGTGGTGAAGAACCAGTAGTCAATAATGATGCTGCGGCTGATGCTAATAAAAATGAAGCTTAATAGTAAGTCTTGATTAAGCTTGAAAACCCCAACTTAAGTTGGGGTTTTTTATTTGGACAGGACCATAAAAACATCTTATTGCATTATTTGAAATTTAATTTTCCAATTTGCTAACAAAAAAAAATCAAGGCTTGCATTCTTTGGTTTTGCCCCTAATGTTGGCCAACCATATTTGGTGGTGGTCACGTTTTTATCGTATTTTGTTTTGCGGCATTTTGTTTGGCAGTTATTTGGTTTTATTAAGTGTATAGAGCCTTTGAGCAGCACTTTGCTATCAGGCTTTGAAAAAATATGAAATTGATCCAAGCAAGAATTAGTGGCCAGAACCGATAAAAACTTAAATTATAGATTTCTTGTTTTGTTAGAATAAAAGTTTCTTGGAAGATTTTTTAATGGTTTTCATTATCAATCCAAAAGAGGGAACAAAAAACTAAGGGGCTTATTTATGCATGATCGAGGAAAATTGATGAAAAATTTGGATGAACGAAGTGAACATATAGTGACTCGTTTTTCTCAAGGGCTTCTTATAAATCCCAAAGATATGCTCAACAGATTTAAGCAGAGTGCTCAAGACCAAATGTCCGATACGGAAATTTGCGATCTTTTGATTAGGCAGGCTGCTTCACGTATTGTTGAAGAACCTGATTTTGGCGTTTTTGCAGTACGTTTGCTCAATGTAAAAATCTCAGATGAAGTAGCTGTCGAGAGTGTGCATAATTTTTTTGATTCCATCAAACTTGGGTTTGAGCAAGGTTTACTAAGTGAAAGTATTTTTAATTTTGTGAATGAAAATCAAGCAGAGCTTAATAGAGTTGTGGATGATTCTTACAACGATCTGTTTACCTACTTTGGCCTTGCAACAATCTATGACCGTTATTTATTGCGACATCCCACCAAACGTACTGTCATAGAACGCCCTCAGTATATGTTATTGCGTGTGGCATCAGGAATTTTTCAAGATCTGCCAAGCGTTATAGATCTTTACCAACAAATGGCATCTTTTTCTTATATGCCAGGTAGCCCGACTTTATTTAATGCAGGCACTAAAAATCCTCAGCTTTCCTCATGTTTTTTGGTTGATTCTCCTAACGATAGTCTCGAGGGAATTTATAAGCGCTATATGGATGTGGCTAAATTATCCAAACACGGTGGAGGAATAGGTATTTCTTATTCTAAAGTGCGTTCTAGGGGCTCATTGATCAAGGGGACTAACGGCCGCTCAAGCGGTATTGTTCCATGGCTTAAAACTTTAGATTCATCTGTATCGGCAGTCAATCAAGGTGGCCGTAGAAAGGGAGCATGCTGCATATATTTAGAAACGTGGCACAGTGATATTGAAGAATTTTTAGAGCTGCGTGATAACACTGGAGACGAAGCGCAACGCACTCATAATCTCAATCTTGCAAACTGGGTTCCCGATCTCTTTATGGAACGCGTAAAACAAGATGAACTTTGGTCCTTATTTGATCCGAGCTGTGTTCCTTTATTGTGTGAAACTTATGGCGATGAATTTAATCAAATTTATCAAGATGCCGAAAAAAAAGGTCTGTACACCCGGCAGATTAAAGCTCGTGATCTTTATGGACGCATGATGAAAACCTTGGCCCAAACTGGCAATGGGTGGATGACCTTTAAAGATACTAGCAATAAAAAATCCAACCAGACCGGCAAACCTGAACAAGTTATTCACCTTTCCAATCTGTGTACAGAAATATTGGAAGTTGGATGCGAGGATGAGATAGCGGTCTGTAATCTTGGTTCAATAAACCTTGCTCGGCACCTTAATCAAAAACAGTTCGATTTTGCTAAACTTAAAGGCACTGTTCAAAGGGCTATAAGACAGCTCAATCGTGTGATAGATAGGACATTTTATCCGGTTGAGGAAACCAAAAAATCAAATCAAAAATGGCGTCCGGTAGGTTTAGGAGTTATGGGCTTGCAAGATGTATTTTTTGCCTTGGGCCTGCCCTTTGATAGTGCAGATGCCAAAGCTCTTACTCGCAAAATAGCTGAAGAAATTTATTACTGGGCCCTTTCTACTAGTGTAGATTTGGCTCAAGAAGAAGGTCCTCATGCCAACTTCGGCCTGACGAAAGCTAAAGAGGGAGTATTGCAGTTCGACCTTTGGGGACAAAAAGCAGAACAAGAAGAACGCTTTGATCTTCTCAAAGAGCGCATTAAAAAATACGGGTTGCGTAATTCTTTGACGATAGCAATAGCTCCCACTGCAACTATCGCTTCAATTGTTGGGTGTTATGAGTGCATCGAACCGCAACTGTCCAATCTGTTCAAACGAGAAACCTTGTCTGGAGAATTTTTACAAATAAACCAATATTTAGTTAGGGATCTCAAGAAGCAAGGGCTCTGGACGCAGGATATTCGTGACCAAATAATTGCTAACAATGGTTCTGTGCAGAATATTGATGAGATACCAGGGCAGCTCAAGTGGCTTTACCGGACTGCATGGGAATTGCCACAGAAGGAATTGATCGATTTGGCCGTTGCTCGAGGGCCTTTTATTGATCAAAGTCAGTCACTTAATTTATTCATGGAAACACCGAATATCGGTAAATTATCATCAATGTATTTTTATGCTTGGCAATCAGGTTTGAAAACTTGTTATTATTTGCGTTCGCGTCCGGCGACTCAAATATCAAAGACAACTAAAGCGGTGAGTACCCAAGAAGCTGTAGCTTGTTCATTAGAAAATCCAGATATTTGCGAAGCTTGTGGTTAATAATAGGAGATAAATATGCTGCTTGATCCCGGTATGGAGCTTACATTACGCCCCATGCGTTATCCTCAATTTTTTGAAATGTATAAAAATGCCATAAAAAATACCTGGACCGTTGATGAGGTTGATCTTAAGTCTGATATCGATGATTTAAGGCAGAAGTTAAATCCAAAAGAAACTCATCTCATCAATCGTCTGGTAGCTTTTTTTGCAACCGGCGACTCTATTGTCGCTCATAATTTGGTGATCAACCTATATCGCCATATCAACGCTCCCGAAGCGCGTATGTATCTATCAAGGCAGCTTTATGAGGAAGCGTTGCATGTGCAATTTTATTTGACTCTGCTTGATACCTATTTGCCTGATCCCAAAGAGAGACAGGCAGCTTTTGCGGCAGTGGATAATATACCTTCAATAAAGAGAAAGGCAGAGTTTTGTTTCAGGTGGATGGATTCGATTCATATGCTCGATAAACTTGAAACACAAACTCATCGAAAGCAGTTTTTGCTGAATCTTATATGTTTTGCCGCATGTATCGAAGGTTTGTTTTTTTTCGCAGCTTTTGCTTACGTGTATTATCTCAGGTCAAAGGGGCTTCTTCATGGTTTAGCAACTGGTACCAATTGGGTATTTCGCGATGAAAGTGCTCATATGGAATTCGCCTTTAGTATTGTCGATACCGTAAGAGGAGAAGAACCAGAGTTGTTTGATGATGAGTTGGAGTCTCAAGTACGAGAAATGCTTTTAGAAGCGATTGAGTGTGAACTGGGTTTTGGCGAAGATGTTTTGACTGGAGGAATTTCGGGTTTCTCCATGTTAGAGCTCAAGCAGTATCTGCAATTTGTGGCAGATCAGCGGATGGCACGGCTTGGCTTTAAGCCAATGTTTGGTGTAAGCAATCCTTTTTCTTTTATGGAGCTGCAGAATGTGCAGGAACTGGCCAATTTTTTTGAGAGGCGTGTTTCAGCGTATCAAATTGGTGTTGTAGGCGAAGTAGCTTTTGACGAAGCGTTTTAATACTTAGAAGCCTCAAGGTGGGGTTAAAACGCATAGATATTATTGAAATATTTTAGCAACTTTCGGAATCATTTTTGGCCCATAATGGTGGCATGTCTAATATTTGAGAACGAAAATTGCCTTTTGCCAGGCCTCCCGACCGGGGAATGGCAAAAAAAATCGATTGGAACAGCGAAATTTAGATATGGCGCTCTACTATGCCCCTTTGTTTTTCATGTGTAGGAATAGTAGGGATAAACTCTAAACTAAAAGTTGCAGGCAGAGTATTTTTGTTGTGATTCTTTTCGCTGGATAAGGCAGACCAAGGCCGACTGGCAAATACTAGAAAAAAGTTGAGGGGCTATGCAGATCTTAGCTGGTGTTATTTTATTAGGGATTCTCATTATATTTCACGAGTTGGGACACTTTTTATTCGCCAAAATGCTGGGAGTTCGAGTTTTAGTCTTTTCATTGGGTTTTGGGCCAAAGCTACTTAGTTTCAAAATTGGCGAGACCGAGTACCGTCTGAGCGCGATCCCTCTGGGAGGCTATATCAGAATGTTTGGAGAGTCTTTAGAAGAACAGCCAAACGAAGCAGATAGAAAAATAAGTTTTATGCATCAAGCGATTTGGCGAAAATCTTTGATTGCTTTTGCCGGGCCTTTTTTTAATTTCATCTTGCCTGTTTTATTGCTTTTTTCACTGTCGCTAGGACAGGAACAGGTTTTGATTCCTCGTATTGGTACTGTATTGCCCGGAGGCGTAGCCGATCAAGCAGGAATGTTGCCTGGAGATAAGATAATTAGTATCGATGGCAAAAAGATTTATGATTTTGGGGAGATGGCTGGGATTATTGCTAATTCACCTAGCAGGCCGTTGAATGTAAAAATTGAACGAAGCAATGCTGATGGTAGTCAAGCAATAGTTGCTCTGAGACTCACTCCTGATGCGCAAGCTTCAATGAATCCGATTGAACAAGATAAAATGGTTGGACGCATTGGTATTATGCCTGCGGTCATGGAGCCTGTGGTTGTGCTCGATGACTCGAGCATATTCAAAAAAGAAAATCTCTTACAAAACTTCGACAAAATAATTGAGGTAGATAACAAACCTATAAAGAGTGTTCAGGCTTTGGATGATGCTTTAGAAAACCTGTGGCCAAGTTCAGTTATTAAAATTGAAAGAGAGGGGGCCGATGGAAAAAAACAAGAACTTGTTATCCAAGCCCCTAATCAAGGATTAAAACAGATTTTGGAGGCGGATGTTATCATTAAAAACACTGCCGTAGCCGACGCAGATACTCCGAAGCTGCACACAAAAATTGAAGCCACTGAATCACTTTTGGTCAAAGATAGAAAAAAAACCTTTGCTCATTGGGGAGTGGCTTTAGCCATGGGAAGCATCAAGGAGCTTAAAGAAAATTCACCAGCCGCATCTTTAGGACTCAAAAAGGGAGATCGCATTGTTTCTGTTAACGGGGAGCGTCTTTTAAGTCAGTTTCATCTGCAGCAAAGCCTGTTGCAAAATATGAAAAAAATCCAAGTATTAGGTGTAGTAACTCCCGCACATGATATGTTCGTTTATGCATTCAAGCTTCCTGACAGTATCGAAGAAAACTTCAAACTTGATGCCGGCCTACCTGATATTTTTGGCATAAGTCTGCCCAATGTATTCCATCAGGGAGAAACAATTGGGCGTAATGTTGGGCCCATAGAAGCATTTAATAGATCGATTAAGCAGACTTATTCGATTATAAGCATGACCACAAAATCTATTTGGATGTTGATCAAGGGGGATGCACCCGCTTCTTCAATTGGAGGTCCTATTCAATTGTTTGATGTGGCTCAACAAGCGGCTCATAAGGGGCTTTCATATTATCTTTATGTTATGTGCCTATTGAGTGTGAATTTGGGACTCCTCAATCTCTTGCCAATACCTGCTCTCGATGGTGGGCACTTGTTGCTTTTTGCAATCGAAGCCATACAAAGGAAACCATTGACTATAAGAACTAGGGCAATCGCTATGCAAATAGGTTTTGCCATTTTATTGAGTATTATGGTGCTAGCAGTTTTTAATGATATTTCGCGTCTTTTTCGCTAAGAAAACAATCGCACCGCGGTATAACACTGTTGTAATTGTTGAACAATGAATTGTCACTTTGGGTTGATAGGAAAAAAATATGACTGATACTGAGCTGATAGCAGATGGCGATGGCATGAACCACGGCGGTGGAGGAGTTAATGCCATCAGCATTACGGATGAATTGCGAACTTCATTTCGTGATTATTCAATGAGTGTCATTATCCAGCGTGCTTTGCCGGATGTGCGGGATGGTTTAAAGCCAGTTCATCGTCGTATTCTATATGCCATGTTCAAAGAAGGGCTGTTGTCCAATAAAAAATTTAGTAAATGTGCCGGTGTGGTTGGGGAAGTTTTGAAAAAGTACCACCCTCACGGTGATGTACCTGTGTATGATGCACTGGTGCGTATGGCCCAGCCATGGAATATGCGCGAGCTTCTCATAGAAGGTCAAGGCAATTTTGGATCGGTGGATGGTGATCCTCCAGCGGCTTATCGTTATACCGAAGCACGCATGGCTAAAATTGCCGAATTTATTGTTGCCGATATTGATAAGGATACGGTGGATTTTTCACCAAACTTTGATGCAACGGTAGAAGAACCAACGGTACTACCATCGCGAATACCTAATTTATTGGTCAACGGTTCCGAGGGTATAGCTGTAGCCATGGCGACCAAATGTCCGCCACATAATCTTGGTGAGATAGTTGATGGTTTGCTTGCTATGATAGCGCAGCATTTTGAAGAAGGACCTGAACTAAGCTGGGAACGCTTGGAACAAATAATTCCTGGGCCAGATTTTCCAACGGCCGGTATTATATGCGGGCGAAGAGGATGTTCTCAAGCTTTGCGCACGGGAAGAGGATCGATTACCATTCGTGGTCGCGCGGAAATAGAAAGGAATGAAGCAGGAAATAAAGAACGAATCATTATTACTGAGATTCCATTTCAATTGAACAAGGCCCGTCTGTTGGAGCGTATTGCTGAACTCACCCGCTCAAAGCGAATAGAAGGAATTTCTGACTTACGCGACGAATCATCCGATCGGGGTGGCATGCGGATCGTGGTTGAAATCAAACGTGATGCCATGGCAGAGGTTGTGCTTAATTCTCTTTTTCAGCACACTCCTTTGCAGGGGAGCTATTCGGTCAACATGTTGAGCATTGTCGATGGTCAGCCCATGACGCTCAATATGATGCAGATGCTGGATAATTTTCTCAATTATAGAAGAAAGATAGTAACCCGACGAAGTCGATATGAGCTCAAACAGGCGAGTGCTCGTTTTCATATCATAGCTGGTTTGCTTACTGCTCTTGATGATATTGATCAGGTGATCACCACCATAAGAAGTTCAAAAAATACAGAAGAAGCACGACTAAAACTCATGGCTCTCAAATTTATTAATGCCACTAGGATAGAGCTCTTTTTAGCAAAACCCACAGCGCAGATAGGTGATTGGTTAGAACAGGGTTTTGCAGGGCTCGATCTTGATCAAGCTAACGCGATTTTAGAAATGCGTTTGGCACGTCTGGTTGGGCTTGAAAGAGAAAAATTAATTAACGAGGCCAAAGAGCTCTTACTTGAGATCAAAAAACTAAATTTAATTCTCTCTGATGTTAAGGTTCTGATGGGAGTTATCAAGGAAGAATTAATTGAAGTAAAAGATCAATTTGCTAGCCCTCGTCGAAGTATTTTTGACCGTGAAGCTGAGGCGTTGAGTAAGGAAGATTTGATCGCAGAAGAAGATGTATTGGTTACCATCAGTCATCTGGGTTATGTGAAGAGAGTACAACTTTCGAATTATCGGGCCCAGCGACGAGGAGGTAAGGGTAAAACTGCGGTGGTAGCTCGTAATGAGGATTTTGTACAAGATGCTTTTGTTGCATCAACTCATGCTTATCTCCTGACCTTTACTAATCTTGGACGAGTGTACTGGGTAAAAGTTCACGAATTACCTGAGGGGGGAACTTCTTCGAAGGGACGGCCCATTGTAAATTTAGTTTCTCTCGACGATGGAGAGCAGGTGTGTGCTATTTTACCTGTGCGCCAGTTTCCAGAAATCGAAGGTAAGCAATTTATTATTACCTGCACCAAAAACGGCAAGGTAAAGAAGACAGATTTGCTCGCCTATAGTAATCCTCGCTCTACAGGGCTGATCGCATGTGGAATAGAAGAAAATGATGAGCTTATCGCTGTAAAACTGAGCGATGGACAAAATGACGTCTTGCTTTCTACTGAAAAAGGTATGGCTATCAGATTCATGGAAACCGATGTTCGTGGTTTTGGACGCCAAGCGGTGGGAGTACGAGGAATTAAATTAAAAGATAGCGACAAAGTTGTATCGATGGAAATAATTAACAATGATGCAACTATTCTGACTGTTACCAAAAATGGTTATGGTAAGCGTACAGCTGTTGAAGAATATCGTAGGCAGACGAGAGGAGGCTATGGACTTATCACTATAAAAGTTGATGAGCGAAATGGTCCAGTTGTAGCAGCCATGCAAGTTAAGGATGAGGATGAGATTATGATCGTTACCAATCTTGGTAAGCTTATCAGAATGAGTGTCGACGGCGTTTCAACCTACGGTAGAAATACCAAAGGACTTCGACTTATTTCAATTGATAAAGAATTAGGGGAATCGGTAAGCTCCTTGGTGCATATAAAAGATGAAACAAGTGATGAGAGTATCGACTAATTAAAATTCAAATAGGAATATGTCGGAGGCCTTGTTATATTCTTCCGCTTGAGTTAGCAAAGTTATACTTTGATCAACAATAAGCTTTGAAAATTTGCTAACTTAGCTTTTTGATATTTTGCTTGTTTGTTTTAAAAAAGATTAATCTCAAGATAGGAGAGTAAGAATGAAAAACATAAGTCGTTTACTGCTTGCCACTTTTGCACTCGTTTCCTTTAACTCATTTGCTAGTTTAGTACAGCCAATAACTCCGGCTAATGAGGATTATCCAGTTCGTATTAATGCTGGACTTTTGACTGGTATGAACGGTACTAAAGATGGTTTTGGAGTAACAAATCTTGGTGCAGGCTTAGGTTTTGCTCATAACGTAGGTTATGATTTTGAATATGGTATGTCTTTGGCAGGCAATTGGGCAAGCTACAACAGCAAAGTATTTACTGATGCTGCTAAGGGAACTGATGGAGCTCGCCTCGACGTAGAAATCATGACACGCTATATGCCTGAAATTACCGATAAATTTAATGTTGGTTTGGCGCTTTCAGTAGGTTGGGGACAGCAATTTGGAAAGAATGCTAAGGCCATTAATGATGAGATGGCCTTTGGAGATTTAAATTTCAAAGCTGGTCCTGCTTTGAGTGCCGGACTGGGAGAAATGGCTTCTTTGTATTTTTCTGTTCAATACAGCCTGCACAACATTCGCTTCGGTGCAAAAGATGGCAGCAGTGCAAAAACTAGTGCAAACCGATCAGGTATTGATGTTCCTTTGGGCGTTTGGTTTGCATTTTCTGATAGCGCTGGTCTATTCGTTGAAGCAAATAGCCGCATTACTAACTTTAGTGATTTCAAGAAAAGCTTCAGAGAAGAAGTCACTCTTGGTTTAGGTTTTGCCCTCTAATCAGTTATTAGACTTCTTAATTCTCAAAACGACTCTTATTAAGAGTCGTTTTTTGTTAGGAAATTTCTTCTAAAAAACGCAGAGTTGCCAAAGTATAACCGAGTGTGCCCATGCCACAAATAATACCCTCTGCAATGTCACTAAAATATGAAACAGCTCTAAAATTTTCTCTCCTAAAAATGTTGCTGATATGTACTTCGATGATCGGTGTGTCAGCGGCAAGCACTGCATCACGAAGAGCGATGGAAGTATGAGTAAATGCCCCTGGATTGATAATAATTCCATCAATATTTTTTAAATTTTGAATAAAATCAATTAACTCACCTTCGTGATTGCTCTGAAAAAAAGTAAAATTAACATTTTTGGAAAATTGTTTTAATAACTGCTCTTCAACTTGAGCAAGAGTCTGTGTTCCATATATTTCAGGCTGTCTCGTGCCTAGGGTATTCAAATTGGGGCCATTGATCAAAGCGATAGTTATCATGATGTATCCTTATTTTGAGTAAGAGACTGCTTCGAAACTAATTACTAAAGCATTTTTTGTCTGTTTGCCCTAGGATTGACAATTAATTTAGCCACTATTTTCACTATTCTTCGCAACTTCGAGAGAGTTCCAACTAAGAAATTTTTGGATCTTTTTTCTAATGATTCCACTACCAAGATGGTCTCGTGAGAAAAAATGTTCCAGCAGCTCTCCAAGCTGAAAACCTCATATTTTTTATTAAGCACAGCAAAAGTATTGTAAAAAATTATTAGGCAACTGTATGTAAAACACTCTATTAATATCGATCATTTTGTCGTCTGTGAGGGGTTTAGGTATAGTTTTCCTAGCTCCATCAATGATACGAATGACTTCTCATCTTTATTTTTTATAAGCTCAATACAATTTTTTAAAATTTTTAACAGTTGTTCATAGACATCTTTGTTATGTGGATTGAGTGCCTGAATTTCAAAATAAAGTTGTGGGTTTTCTGAAAAAACTTTGCGGGCAATGCTTAGTAAATTGGAAAATGTCGGCGATGAAAAATCGGACAAAAATTTACTATTGAAGCCGCTGTTCTTGAGAGTTTTTATAAAAATAATATTGATTAAATGAGAAAGTGACAGCAAATAAGATATGACTTGATCATGCTCATCGATGCTCATATCGACAATATTGAGCGATGTAGAAAGAAATAAGTTTTTTGCTGCATTATCAGCCTCGCTATTTCCTATGCTGGTAATAATTATGTGTTTGCCAAATAGAATTTCAACCGACGGGCCAAACATTGGATGAAGAGAAGTGGCTTTTATTCCTTTGGATTGAAGGGCTAATAAATGATTTTTTATAGGTGTCTTAACCGATGATACATCAAAAATAACTGATTTCTTTAGCGAACAGCTCTCCAACTTTTGCAGTATCTTTATGCTTTCTCTGATGGGAGTTGCTACAACTATAATGTCGTGAAATGCCACATTGTCATCGATAGAGTCGCTAAAGCTGCACATAAAATTTGGTTTTATCTTATCGATAACATGAATTTGGTGGCCGGAATCAGCAAAAAAACGACAGAGCCAACTGCCGAGGCGGCCTGCTCCTCCTATAACACATATCGACAATTGTGAATTTGATTTGAGTTCTTTGATGCGATCTCGTTCCTGTCGAGAAAGAGATAGACTAATCAACAAAGTTTGCAGGTCGATCGCAAAATTTTTGGGAAGATCCAAATTACCTGCACGTTCAAGAGCTTTTTGGAAAACTAATTTTTCCCGATTATAATCTTTATCAGCCAAATCAACCTTTCTTTTTGCCTCACCTATTTGGGCTGATATTTTTTCACGGCGTTTAGCTAGCAAAAAAATTTGTTCGTCTATAGCAAAGATTTCTTGGCGGAGAAGTTCAATATTTTTATCGGGATTTTTTTTCATTAAGGTCTTTTCCAATCGACAACTGGCCATTTTTTAAATTGAGCACGAGTTCGTAAGTGCAGATCTGGATTCACAGCGATAGCTTGACCTACGAGATCAAGAAGCGGAATGTCAGTGGCCGAGTCGGAATAAAATGAACACTGCTCCAAGGGGATATCTAATTTATGACAAAGATCTTGGGCAAATATAATTTTGTTGCGTCCAAAACAAGGAGGACCAATAGTTTTTCCAGTATAAATACCCTCTCTATCCACCTCGAGAATAGTGCATAGGCAGTGATCAAGCTTTAAATCTTTGGCTACCAATTCGGATAATCCATCAAAGCTTGAAGTAAGCAAGGATACTATGTCTCCTTGTTCTCGATGTTTGTGTAGTGCTTCAAGAGCACCTGGGCGATAAAGATTTTTGATAGTTGAATAAAAAAAGTCTTTAGTTTTTTCTAAAACCTGAGCTTGGCTCTCGCCTTTCATAAGAGCTAAGCCCTTTTCAACCACTTCATCGAGCTTAGTAAATCCCAGGTGATACTTCGCCAGCCAATAGGAAGCCAGCATCATATGAGAAAATTTTATAGATCGTGACTTCCATTGTGAGTTTAGCCACAATCGAGCGCTATTGTCTGCAATGAGAGTTTTATCGAGATCGAAAAAAGCTATAGACATACTGACCTTGTGGACATGTTTTTTAGATTGTGGAAACTAGACGTTAAAATCTCATCTTAGGGATTTTTTATTCATCAAAGCCTCGCATGATGAGGCTTTGCAATTAAAAAATGCTGTTAATCATTGTTATTTGAGATTTGTACTATAAAGGTGTCGCATTTTGCTTTGTGTAAAACTGCTTCAGCAGTAGACCCAAGAAAAAATTGCTGTAAAGCTTGCCGTCGATGGTGACCAAGCACTAAAAGGTCAACATTAAATTTTTCGGCTTCTGCAATGATCATGTTTTTAGGAAGTCCAAATACTACATGCTGATTTTCTTTGGGAACACCTGATTTCTCGCCGATTACAGCCAATTGTTTAATAGCTTCGACCTTCATTTCTTCCATACATTGTGCCAATAAAAAATCACCAGATGGCGGCGCTACTGAATAGGCAAGTTCCAAAACATGCAGCAGAGATACTTTACATTCATGATCCTTAGGAAGAGGAAGAACAGCTTCAATAACGCTGTTGTCACCTTGATTGACTAGGTCACATGCTATCATTATGTGTTGATACTTTTTCATGATATTCTCCTCGAGTGGATGATGATCACCACGCAGGAAATTAGGAAAACATGCAGATATGCTGCAAAATTTGGCCAAACTTTTTGACCAACTCCTGTGATAATGCTCTACCTTGTGCGTTCAAAAATTACAATTTCTAAAGCTATTTTTTGCGCAGTGAGAGAGAATTTGAAACTATTTAGCGTGTTTTTTCTATCCAGATTTTTTTTGCCGCTTAAAGTAAATACTCTCGCCAAAGACTTTAAAAAAATTAAATTTTGTTAAAAAAAATATGTTTTTTTGGGAAATTATTTTTTGCTTTGAAAAAAATTAATACAAGGAATGAGTTTAAATTTATCAATGTTGATTTACAACTCCAATAGGAAATTAAAACTAAACAATTGAAAAATATCAAAGGGGATTTATCGTGAAATCAGGTTTTGTTTTTGCTGCTTCTTTGCTAGTGAGTTTCTTTCTAACTGAAACGGCTTTGGCAGCTTTACCCGTGTTGATATGCCAAGATGGTATCGGTAGCCAAATTATTATTCAAGATGTCGGTCAGGAAGCACTCATAGATGGTAAGTCGTATAAGGTGGCATCATTTAACATAACAGGGCCGGCTGCTCAGAAAAGACTTTTTAGCGTTTATCCGAATAATTTTACCCAAGCTCCAGGCTATCTTCAGTTAGATAATGAGACCAAAGCTGTTCGTTCTATTATTATCGATTTGAGCACAATGCGCAGCAGCAAAACATTTGATGGTGTTGTCAAAGATAATACACTTACTATCACTTCCAAAAACCCATCTATTAGCGAAGACAATGCCTGGGTTTTTGAAAAATGTTACCCAGCTGTTTAGGCTTTTTCTTATGCAAATCTGCGAGACTGTTGTAAAGGAATGCAAAAATTTCCTCATCACGAAATGATTAATCTAAGTTAGTTTTTGCTCTGAAACAGCTTATCTCGCTCTCATAATTTCATTTACTATTTTTTTAACACGAAGATTCAGCTTTCTGACACAAGCAAGTGTAGTTATTTCGCTACTACGATGGCTATTGTTATCTGATATTAGTCCAATAAAATCTATTTTTTGTCTAGCAGCTGTCTTAATGAAGTGCGTATCTTATGTTTTTTTTGCTTAGGAGTGAGTAGTTTTTTTAACTTGAAGAAAATTGCTCAATTGTATTGGATTGTAATAATTGAAAAGCATTGTTTTTATCCTCTATTGCAAAATAAAAAATGCCAATAATAAAAAAAAAGAGCAAGTATTTCATAGACAGCTATCGAAAGAAATTGTGCCAGCTAAAGCCACTGATATATTTAGTTGATTCAGTTTTTTTAGGAAAAATAAAATATTTAAGCAAAATTGAGTTCTGTATGTGTTGTGGGCTTAGTGAATAATTCATTGTGAGGCTTAAAAAGAGAGGAAGTATGGGGTTTTGGTTTTTTCTAACGACTATTGTTTTAAGCAACATGATCTATAAGTCATTCAAACTACGAATGAGCAAGCAATCGTCTGTTAGCGATTCTGATATTCGGCGTTTAGAAAAACTAGAGAGTGAAATTAAATTAATGCGGGAACAAATGGAAAAAGAAAAATTAGCGCAGCGTCTCACCCAACTAGAGGATGTAGTTTTTTTTGATGACTATGAGCTAAAACGAAAGTTTTCTAAGCTTGATCAAGAAATGCAAAAAGAAGTGCGATAATCGAATACAGACTTTAGAAAGCACACGTGCACGTACGACTCGTGCCTATTCCTGAGCACACAAGGTGCCCATTTTTTTTGCAGGTGGTAGTGATATCTAGAGCAGCAGCTTTTCCTTCGCCTTTGCAGCCAAATTTATAGGGATCTAACGCAAAGATATATCCGCATTCAATCTGATTTAGCCGATCCCCGCTCGGTTTGGTCAGTTGGCTAATTTGTTTGAATAACTTTAAGACCTCTTTGGGTTTTTGCGAAGTAAAGCGAATGCTTCCATTTCCGTTTTCGGCTGAAAATAGACTGTGGTCAGCTGTAAGATTTTGAAATAAAAGAAAAATACCTGCAAAAATAATGTATTTTCTCATTTAAACTACCAGCAAAAAAGTGAATGAGTTTTTTCTTAGCTTGCTCGTAAGAGAGTACTATCAAGTGTACGTGCTAGGAAAATTAACTACTCAATTATTATTGGAAGCTTAGGCGTATGTTGGAAGGAATAATTTCATGAGTGGTGCGGTAAGGGTTTATGTCAATTCCGCCACGTCTGGTGAAACGCCCAAAGACAGTGAGTAAGGATGGCTTACATCGCTCTAAAATATCTACAAAGATTTGTTCAATACAGTTCTCACTAAAGCCGCTGTGCTGGCTGTATGATACAAGATAGCGCAATAGATTATCGTGATTTATAAAATTTCCACGGTAATGAATAAAGATCGATCCCCAATCTGGCTGACCGGTGACAAGGCAATGAGACTTAAACACATGAGAAACCAGTTTTTCTTCTTGTTCTTGCATTTCGCATGAAAGGAGCTCTGCTGAGCGCTGATAAAGACTCACCTCAATGTTTTGCTGATCGATACATTTAAAAACAGAGTCGCTTTCTATACGATCAAGTTCGCTCGGATTAATAAGAACTTTTACCAAAGATTGGCACACCTCGCTCAGATCTTTTTCGATCAAGCTTTTTACTTGCTCGCTGCTTTCAAATCGTTCGTGATTGAGGGAGTTGAGGTAAAGTTTTACCGATTTTGATTCGGCAAGAAATAGAGAGTCGGCTGGCACATAGAAGCTGGCCAAAACCCGCTGAGGTATGCCATTAAGATTAAGCCATGCAAGCTCATAGGCATTCCAAATGTCAACTCCTTGCCACGATAGTTGAGGAAATCCCATCGCTTGACGTTGCTCATCTCTTTTAACCGGATAGAGCAAGCTTTTGTCGTATCCTGCTGGATATGCTGTCTTATGTCCTAAAGGAGCATTGGGGCTCACAGTTTTTTGCAGATGAGACTTCATAGGTCCTCCAAGTAATTCCTTGAAAAATTTTCTAAAGCCTTGCTCGATCTAGGCAAGAGGGAAGAAAGCTTGTGAAATAGAACAACTCTTCATTCTGTTGAAAATAAAGGATTTTGTTAAAAAAAATTTTTGCATGAGGGTGAGAATGGCAAGAATTACAGGCCCAATAGTGTGCTTATGCATCATGCTCAGTGCGAATACGGTCATGGCATTCGATCAAGCTTTTTTTCAGGTGTGTAAGTCTACATTTTATAGCTGTGTGGAGTCCATTACCCAAAATGATACAACCTTTGGCTATGCTAACTGTACTCAGCCATTTGACCAATGCCTAGAAAAGCTTCTTGATATAAAAATTCCTTGGCCATTGGAATGTTTTCAAGCAGAGGCTTCATGGACTAATTTCTATATCTCCATAGGAGCATTTTTTTCTATACTCGCGTTTAATAATATTGTGGTACCAGCGGCACTTAAGGCTGTAGCGTGGGCTGTTACAAAGTGCATGAAGGCGGATATTGAAACGCATCCAAAGATAAATAGCTTCGGTAATTTTCTTGGTATATTTTTTGACGAAAATAGGAACGGGGAGGTAACCGCAAGCGAAATCAACACACCACAAAGTTTTGTTACCTTTGCCGGATTATCTTTTCCTGTTTATTACTTGTTTCAAGCCCTAAGTCAGCAAGCCGGATGTGATTTTGCGCGTGCTGTAATCAAGTGTGCTACTCCTGGTTTTGATGACGATGATTTTTGCGATTATTATCATTGAGAAATTTTCGTTGGATGGGTTAATAAATTTTTATCTCACCAAAAAATATGGAGGGGGTATAATTGTTGTGAGCAACAGTCCCTCAGGAACATCCGATGAAAAAAATTATATTTTGTTTTATAGGATTAATGATTTTTTTTGTTTTAATTTCAATTACAAATCTGTTTTCAAGTAGAGAAATTATTGCTGTTGATGAAAACTTAGATAAAAATTTCAAGCATGCAGCTCGCATAATTTATAGCAAATGTGCAGATTGTCACTCTTCTTCAGGAGTACTGCCTTTTTATGCCCATCTTCCATTAGCTCGTAAGCTCATAGAAAAAGATATTAACGATGGCATAGAGCGATTTAATTTTGATAATAAATTTTTAGGCAATGGAGAAAATTTTAGCGAGCTTGATCTCGCTCGTTTGGAAAGTGTAATTTATGCTAATAGCATGTCGCCTATGCGTTATAGAATATTGCATTGGAATAGTGGTCTTAATAAAAGTGAAAGAGAAAGTATACAAAAATGGATTTATGCTCTTAGAGAAGAAAAAAGAGCACAGCAGGGATTTATAGGAAAGCGCCTTGGCGAGCCAATTTCGCCACTTGTGGTGGATAAAAACCTCGATGAAAATAAAGTATTGCTAGGAAATCTTTTATTTCACGATAAACGTTTATCAAAAGACGATACTATTTCATGTGCAAGTTGCCATGATCTCAACAAAGGGGGCACCGACCGTGCAATCTCTAGTACAGGGATCAATGGGCAGTTGGGTCCAATCAATGCACCTACAGTTTTTAATGCGGTGTATAATCATCGGCAATTTTGGGATGGCAGAGCATCTGACTTGGAAGAACAAGCGGGTGGACCCGTAACCAACCCTTTAGAAATGGGAGCAGAATGGAACCACGTTTTAGCGAAGCTTAAAAAAGATCAAAGTTTGGTCACTCGTTTTGAGCAAAACTATCAAGATGGACTCAATAAAAGTAATATTTTAAATGCAATCGCAACCTTTGAACGCTCACTGGTGACTCCTAACTCTCGCTTTGATCAATATTTGCTAGGAAATGATAATATTCTTTCCGAAAGCGAGCTTAGAGGATATCAGCATTTTAAAAGCAACTGTATTTCTTGTCACGCAGGACCTGGTTTGGGTGGTTTGTCATTTGAGAAGCTAGGTCTAAAGAAAAATTATTTTAAAGCGCGAGGGCGAAAGCCAATGCCAGCAGATATGGGGCTTGCCAATTTTACCCATAATCAAGACGATAAACACAAATTTAAAGTGCCAACCCTTCGCAATATTGAGCTCACCGCTCCTTATTTTCACGATGGTAGTGTCAAAAACCTGGAAGATGCCATTGAACTTATGGCCAAGCATCAGGTTGGAAAAAAATTAAAAAAAGAAGAAATCGGAGAAATCGCTGCGTTTCTTCGCACTTTGAATGGTGAATACCAAGGGAAGTCTCTTCAGTGACATAACACCAATCTCAGAAATTAACTGAGCGTTTAATTTCTACTTAGTCCTCGCTTTGCTGCGGGAGTTCAGAAATTAAACGCTCAGTTAATTTCTGAGGTTAGTATAGGGTCTTCAAGAACAATGCCAATTTGTTTCTTAAAGTTATTCAGGAACAAGTTGTCTCGTTGAATGAAGTCGTGTTTTGAGCATCAAACACTTTGAATAAAATCATAGTTCTGATTTTCTCAACTATTCTGCTGATATCTGCATGAAGGTAAGGCTCTATAATAAATCTATCACTTGCGTGAGTGTGAGTTTCTTACTTCTTTAGTTTGCCTACGTCTTAAAGCAAAATTAGGTCTTTAAGTTTTTGTTGACAGTATTTTTATGGGTTCATTCGCTGACTTTCCTAAGAAAGCTATCGTGAACAGCTTTATATACTTTTGCTGAACTAAGTTTGGGCTGAAGAATATCAGAATAAGAAAGTGCATTGATTTTTTTTATGAGAATTTTTTGTTGATAGGCAAAGTGCATGCCTTCTTCTCTACGTGCAACATTGCTCATTGCAATAAGCTTGGTTCCTGGCGAGACAATAAAGTTGATGTTGTCCATAGTATGTGCGAATAGTTCCGTGTTTTTTTTGTTTTTTATCCACTCAAGTACATTGCTGATACAGAGGATATTGAGCTTAATGCCATGCTGGGCAAGGGTTTGGCTGAGCAAGCGTGTCTGAATTTCATTTGCTAGAGAATAATGAAAAACATAGACATTGCCAAATTCAATTAAATTTTTAATCGTGTCGAAAGATTTTTTCGATGAAAGCCAGCTCCCCTTGCGTTGTAATTCCATGCGTATTTCTTTTTGCCACATAGGAAGATGGTCATTGATCTCAAAATCGCCACGGTTTTTCATCGTGCGAATTACGTAAGGAAGCCAGTGATTTTGAGTATAAGGTATTTCGTTTGCTGTTTGTATGAAGTGTTCTACGAACTGAAATCTTGTTGATACTTTCTTTACTGTTTCAATCGTGAGCGTGTTAAAGCGAATCGTTGCAGTATTGATGTCTACCAAAAAGAAATAATGAGGAGGTTTTACTGCAGCAAAGTCAAAATTTTCCCATGCAGAGACTCCCATGTATGCTGAATTTTGATCAAGCTGAGAAGATTTTTCTAACTGCATTTGAACTTCGGATTGGTTGATCGCGGTGTTGGTAAAAAACACGCCATAGCTTTGTTTTTGGTAATCGTGTGAATTTCGTAAGGCGTCATCGATGCGCGTGATATCACGGCAGAGAATACTGTCAGCCTTTCCACAATATACGGGTGAAAGAGATTTTGTTTCACTGCACGCTTCCAAAAAAATAAGTGTATTTAAGAAAATGAAACCCAGCAGAAAATATATTGTTTGTGATCGCATCAGATGTGAAACCTTTACTTAGTAATGAAATATGCATTTATTTACTTGTACATGGACAAAAATAAAAAATGGCGTTTATAGTCACGATAAGCAATACTGAGGCGCTTTTATTTGTAAAATTAACCAAAAGCAATGTTGACGGCTAGCAACCAGGCTAAAAATATCGCCAAACCTGAATAAAATCTAAGAGATTATTTTAAAAATACTTAAAGTCGACATTGAATTTGCTTTGCTGTTTATAAATTATTAATGTCTGCTTGGCATCTATAACACCACGTCTATCTTTTATCACTCTGCTTAAATTTTTTGCCGTCACTGAATTAGAAGCTCAGGCAAAAAATTTTTACAAAACAATCTTTAAGCGATGTCGATGTTTTTATTGAGATAAACATCTTGAATAGCATTTAGCAAGGCAACGCCCTCGCTAAGAGTTTTTTGAAAAGCTTTTCGTCCTGAAATAAGTCCCATGCCTCCAGCTCTTTTATTGATTACTGCAGTTAATACCGCTTGCTTTAGATCATCTTTACCAGAGGGGCCGCCTGAATTAATAAGGCCTATGCGTCCCATGTAACAATTAGCAACTTGGTAGCGAGCTAAATCAATGGGATTATCAGTGGTGAGATTTTTATAAACCAGGTCTGATGTGTGGCCGAATTTAAGAGCATTATAGCCGCCGTTATTGGTGGGCAGTTTTTGTTTGATAATATCTGCTCCAATAGTCACCCCCAAATGATTTGCCTGTCCTGTCAAGTCGCTTGATGCGTGGTAGTCAATGCCATCTTTTTTAAATGCGCTGTTTCTTAGGTAACACCATAAAACCGTAAACATGCCGAGCTCATGCGCTTGAGCAAAAGCCTCACTGACCTCTTGCAGTTGTCGATGAGATTCCTGTGATCCCCAGTAGATTGTAGCGCCAATGCCTACTGCACCCATTTCAAATGCTTGTGTTATTTGCGTAAACAAAACTTGATCGTATGAATTTGGGTAGCTTAGTGTTTCGTTGTGATTGATTTTGACTATGAAGGGAATTTTATGTGCATATCTTCGAGCTACTGAAGCAAGCACCCCATAAGTTGATGCTACGGCATTGCATCCACCTTCGATGGCAAGTTCGATGATATTTTTTGGATCAAAATAATGAGGGTTGGGTGCAAAAGATGCTCCTGCAGAGTGTTCTACTCCTTGATCGACAGGGAGAATGCTGAGGTAGCCGGTATGAGCAAGTCTCCCATGAGCAAACATAGAAGCAAGGTTGCGCAATACAGTTGGTGATCTATTTGAGTCAGCCATGACCTGATCAATAAAGTCGGGACTCGGTAAATAAAGCTCATCTTTTTTTATGGTATTGCATTGATGACTCAAAAGCGATGCGTGATCTTCTAGCAATGATTCGATGTGTGTCATGTAATAATCCTTTAGTCTTACTTTTTTTCTTCAAGATTTTTTTGTTTTGATTGAATAAATCCATAAGGATAGCCAAAATCAGGCTTACTAATTCGATCGAGTTCTTCGAGATCTTTTGAGCTGAGCGCAAAATCTTGAGCTGCCAGATTATCTTTGAGTTGCCCAAGATTTTTGGCTCCGATAATAACCGAGGAGACATAATCTTTAGCAAGTAACCAAGCAATGGCTATCTGTGATGGTGTTCTATCATTTTGTTGGGCTATATTTTTGAGCAAATCAACAATTTTTTTATTATGTTCGGTGTTAAATCGTTTGGCCCAGTCTTGTTTAACAAAATAGCGCGTACCTTCTTCAATACGGTCATCGATATATTTTCCGCTTAAAAAACCACCTGCAAGTGGTGACCAGACCAGAATACCAGTGGGGTGTTTTTGGCAGAGAGATACATGCTCTCGTTCAATGTCCCGGCACAAAAGATGATATTGCATTTGCATGGAGCAGTAGTGAGACCAATGATTCATGGTACTTATGTAGTGGGCATCTAAAAAGCGAGTAGCCATGTAATTGCTCGCACCGATGTAGCGCACTTTGCCTTGGCTAATAAGATCATCGAGGGTGCGTAGAGTTTCTTCTTCTGGAGTATTGCTGTCTTGCATGTGAACTTGATAAAGATCTATGTAATCAGTTTTAAGTCTGCGCAGACTTTCTTCTACTGCAAAAAGAATATGTTTTTTCGATGCTCCTGATTGATGAGGAAGATCGCCCATAGAAAAACGAAACTTAGTAGCAAGTATAATTTCTTCGCGATTTTTGCGATCGGAAAAATAATCACCCAACAATTTTTCAGTCATGCCGTCTTGGCCATAAACATTGGCCGTGTCAATGAGATTGATGCCCGACTCAATGGCATGATCCAAAATTTTAAAGGCTTCTTCTTTTTTACAACCGATGCCGTAGAACATCGATGATTGATCTGCCTCGCCAAAGGTCATAGTACCGAGTGCAAGTCTGCTGACATATAAGCCACTATTTCCTAATTGCCTGAGTTTCATGACTACCTCCGTTTTTTTCTCCTTACATCGACATGCAAAAGCGCAATACAACCCATCCTTAATTTTTTTGCAGTTCTATGTCTGTTTACTTTTAGCAAAAAAAAATGCCCGCATAGGAACGGGCTAAAAAATATAAGTTCAGTTGTTTGCATTAAAAAGGAATGTCATCGTCTTCAACAAAGCCATTGTGCGAATCTTCTGAGTTTGATGAAGAGGCCGGTGAAAAATCAGAATTGCTTGAGCGAGAAAAATTGTCGCCGTTATTTGACTGATTTTGTCCTGAGCCTAAGAAGAGTAGTTGGTTGGCAACCACCTCAGTAGTATAGCGAGTTTGCCCAGTTTTATCTTCCCAAGAACGAGTTTGTAGACGGCCTTCAACAAATACTTGGCGTCCTTTTTGTAAAAATTTAGCTGCATTTTCAGCTGTTTTACCAAAACATACTACGCTTACCCACTCCGTGTGATTTTTATACTCATCACCTTCTTTGCGACTTTCAGTAACTCCTAGCCGTAAATTCCCCACCGAAACTCCCGATTGGGTGTAGCGCACCTCGGGATCTTTTCCCAGGTTGCCTATTAATGAAACTCGATTTAATCCTGTTGCCATAACAAATCCTCGTATAACAAAAGTCTAGCTTTCCCTACATATTGCTAATCATGAGGGGTGTAAAGCGGCTTATCATACTTAGCCTCCTTGAAGCTATCGGCCAAAGATCTGATGAGAGGCTTAGAGTGTTTCAAAAACATAATTTTTCTCATGAGCTCATCGCCCGGGCTGCGGTATCGTCCGAAAAATATTTAAAAAATTTCTTTGTCTTAACTATGTAATTTCCAATCTTTGTAAGAAAACTTATATTAAAATAGGCGGTTTTTATGAATGTATTAGATGATTAATTTATGAAAAATATTTTAATTGCATGTGTTTTTTATGTGAGTGTTTTTTCTGGATGCTCAAGCCTCTATGTTATTAAGCAGGGGACTTATCAGCTGGAATTAATTCTTGGTTCAGAAAAAATAGAAAAGGCCCTTCGACTTCCTCATTTAGATCAAAAGTATCGGAAAAAACTTATGTTAATTCAGGAAGTTCGTGAGTTTAGTCAGCGTAAACTCAACCTTAAAGCCGATAAAAACTACAAAACAATAAATCTTGAATGGGATAAGAAAATTTATAATATTTCTGCTAGTGATAAAGTAGCTTTTAAGGCTTATACATGGTGGTTTCCCATCATAGGTGCGGTTCCTTACAAAGGTTTTTTTGATGAAAAGGATGCATTGAAAGAGCTCAAGCAACTCAAAGAACTTGAACTAGATACAATGAAACGAGGAGTAAGCGGGTATTCAACACTGGGCTATTTTGAGGATCCCGTATGGCCCAGTATGCTTCGTATGGATGATGCATCCCTGGTTGAATTGATTATTCATGAACTTGCTCACGCTACTATTTATTTTCCAGAGCAGACGCCCTTTAACGAAAGTTTTGCCAATTTTGTGGGAAAAATGGGAGCGCAGCTGTTTTTTGCTCATAAATACGGATCGGAAAGTACAAAGTTTAAACAGGTTAAAAAGTCTCAACTTCAAAATAAAATTTTTACTAATTTTTTTAATAAACTTTATGACGCTTTGAATGAAATCTATTCGTCAGATGAGAGTTTTGATACTAAAGTTTTGCAAAAAAAACTTCAGCTGCAACAGGCAGAAAAGAAATATAAGATTCTAGCTAAAAATGAAGGTCTTCCGTCGCTTGATTGGGAGCAGGTAAATAATGCATTTTTACTTTCATATAAAAGATATAATTTTGATGAAGATGTTTTTGTGCAATTATTTCATCAGTCAAAAGAAAATTTTGAGACATTCTTTAGAGTACTTTCTTTGTTATCACAGTCGAAAGATCCCTTTCATGACCTTAAAGCACATTTAATTTCTTTGAAGGAAAGTGTGTGATGCATAACTCAAATTCTCTACAAAAAATTATTTTTATTGCCACTGTATTTATGATCCTGTTTTCAAAGTCCGCTTTGGCAGCTCTCTACCAAGACATATCTGAACTTGAGCGGATGACCGTTGATGAGGGGCTAAGCCTCTATGGGTTAGAGCCACATGATGATCCCACTGGCAAAAAGATCAAAAAAATTTACATCTATACAAAATCACCTTTTAGCAAAGAAGCGGGATTTTTATCTGTTCTTGATAAACTCCATGTCAATACAAAAAAGTATGTTATTCGTCAGTATTTATTTTTTAAAGAAGAACAAATCTACGATGCTGCAGCCATAAGAGATAGCGAAAAAAGCCTGAGGCATCAAAATTTGGTTCGTTCTTTAGCAGTGATTATTCCTGTTCATAGAAAAGATTCTTCGAGTAAGGATAGTATAGATTTATTGGTAGCTACTCGCGATATATTAAGCCTGAGACCTAGTTTTAATTTTCAGGGCAACTTCGATACCATCACAGATTTTAGTGTTTCCCTTGGCGAACATAATATTTTAGGCAGCAATAAGTCAGCTACCGCAATCTATGCGATGAAACAGGCTATGCATATTGTTTCTGTAAAATACTTTGATCCTCATTTATTTGGTTCGCCATTTGAACTGAGTGTACACCCAGGCTTAGTTTTTTCTCGAGACAGATTTAAGCTAGATGGATTTGAAGGGAATTTTTCAATAGATCGCCCCTTAATTTCTGAAACTGATAAGTGGGGCTATGGTTTTAAAATTCGCTGTGGTTCCAAGCCGATCATCGATTTTAATGGCAATGAGATCAGGCGTTTTGATATTCCAGAGACCGTTGAGGTAGAAGAAATCGAGCGGCGCTATCGGTGGCGCTATGCTAAAGGAAGTTTACATGGCCGGAGATCATTTGGGTCTACTTACAAAAAGGAGCTTTGGACGAGTTATGGCTTTAACGTAAAAAGACCTTCTATCAATAAAGATATGAAACTGAATGAACAGGAGAAAGAATCTTTTCAAAAGCATGTTTTGCCTAAGGACGAATTTGAAAGCTATGTCACCTTTGGGTTTGACTATTTTCAAAATCAATACCTAAACCTTTATGACTACAATAATTTTAAATTGGCTGAAAATAAGCGTATTGGCCCTGATATCAGCCTTTCCATCGATTTTTCTTCAAAAAATTTTTTACTAAGCGATACTAATTTTATACGTCCAATCTCAAAGTTTTCCTATCTGTTGCCTTTTGGTAGTGATTCATTTGGAAAGCTTTCTGTGTCTACCACAAATCGTTATGATGGAAGCTTTAATGATAATACCTATCGATTTGGTTTAAGCCTGGTCTCTCCTAAAATCTTGGGCTTGGGCCGCATAATTTTTGACGGAAGGCTCTCTACTGCGCTTGATAACCGAGACAATAAAAGTTTTTCCTTAGGAGCAGATAGCGGTGTAAGAGGAGTGAAGTCAGGTTTTTATAAAGATGCCAAAGCTTTTCGCACGAATTTAGAAATTAGAAGCGCGCCTGTCGATCTGTGGATCACCTATGTGGGCTTCGTGCTTTTTTATGATGTGGGTGCGGCTTTTAAAGAATGGGATGAAGCCAATGCTACGCATACTTTGGGTTTTGGAATTAGAGTTTTGACGCCGCAGATTAGCTCGCAAGTTTTTCGCTTGGATATTGGTTTTCCTATTTTTGGCCCTGGGCAGCGTCAACACGTGGCAGTACCAAGTTTTGGTATGGGTCAAGCTTTTTAGAGTTGTAGACAAAAAAGAGGCCCTCTCTTGCAAGGGGGGAGGGCCTTTTAAACTTATGAGCTTTTTGCTGAATATGAGCCTTGTTTGCTTTTATGCTTAAACAGTGCGAGCGTTTCTTATTCAGCTTGTTTTTTATGCTTGACCTCCAAAGCTTTCGCAGTGATTAGCGGCAAAACTTATTTTTTTACTTACTTCCCCACCTTCACTAAGAGAAATATCAATATACTTGGTAGATTTTTTCTTTGACTCTTCTAGCGAGTCGTAGAAAAATTCTCTGCGTTCTGTGACTTGTGCTTGTACTCCATCTTCATTTTGACAAAAAGCTAAACGAGCCTTCTCATCGATCAGGCAGGAAAGTTTTTGAGCCCAGGTATCGATTTCTATGCTGGGAGAGTCAAGCGAAGGTACATATTGGGTTTGTAGTGAATAGCCATTTTCGTTGGGAGCGAGGATAAACTCATGCAAGGAACCATTTTCCAAGCGGTTATCACTTCGGCACATCAGGCCTGCTGAAGGTGTTGCATTAAGCATGGTTGTTGTTAATGTGAGCAATGATAGTATAACTTTTTTCATATTTTTCTCCTTAACTATTCTTATGAATAGTTTTGATGGAGAAACTCTACTTAAAGGTATTAATGCAAACATCCGTCAAATGACCGATGGTATAAATTTTTTATAAAAAAAGGCAAGCATATGCTTGCCGGTACAATCTATATTTTGGCGTCCCCAAGGGGATTTGAACCCCTGTTACCGCCGTGAAAGGGCGATGTCCTAACCGCTAGACGATGGGGACAGGAGATACTGCTATTATCACCAATCTTACTTGTGTCAAGCAGGTTTTTAAAAAAACTTTAAAAAACTCTTGCACTAGTGATCGTCGTAAGCAAGGTCATAGGATGATTTATCGTGAATGTCGATAACCGAAAGTGAGAAATTATCATTGTTGATTAAGAATTGTTCAGCAAAGTGTTGAGCAGTTTTTTTAATAATTCCGGCCAACAAAATAATACTCGAAAGATTGATAATTGCCATAAAGGCACTGATAAAATCGGCCATTTGCCAGATGAGAGGGACTTGAGCCAGAGCACCAAAAATTACTACCAACAAGACACTGATACGGTAGAGAGTGATGTATATTTTTTTATTGCTCATGAATCGAATATTTGATTCTCCATAAAAAGTGTTGCCTAAAATAGTTGTGAAGCCAAAAAAGATAATGGCGATAGCGATAAAAAAGTGTCCGAAAGTACCAAAATGAATAAGGGCTGCGTTTTGAGTTAAAACAATGCCACTTGCATTCATATCGATACCTGGTGCCAGTAGAATCAAGAATGCTGTTGATGTACAAATGAAGAGTGTATCGATATAAACAGCAAGCATCTGTACAATGCCCTGTTGCACAGGATGATCAACCGCTGCGCTAGCGGCTGCATTTGGTGCCGACCCCCAACCTGCTTCATTAGAAAATAACCCTCTTGCAACTCCGTAGCGAAAAGCATCTTTGATGCTGTGACCTACCAAGCCTCCAACGAGCGCTTCTGAACTAAAGGCATCATCAATAATATTGCCAATTAATAGTGGAATTTCATGGTAGTGGCTGAGCATAACTATGAGGGTAAGCGACAAATAAAATAAAGCCATGAACGGCACGAGTTTGGCTGCTATCTGAGCAATCTTTTGTTGGCCACCAAAAATAATAACGCTTGCACCAAGGGCAAGAAGGATCCCGCATATGAGCGGGTTCAAAGAGAAAGCGCTTAATAGGCCTTGAGCGATAGTGTTGCTTTGTACTCCGTTAAAAACAAAACCAAAAGCAACGATCATAAACACACTAAAAATTGCTGCAATAGTTTTTGAACCCAGGCCTATATGAATATAGTAAGCAGGGCCACCATAAAATGAGCCGTCTTTTCTTTTGACTTTAAAAACCTGTGCCAGTGTGCATTCTGCAAATGAGGTGGAAGCACCTAAAATAGCAGTGATCCACATCCAAAAAATTGCGCCTTGACCGCCATAAGTTATAGCAGTAGCCACGCCTGCAAGATTACCAGTGCCTACACGTTGAGCAAGACTTGTGCAGAGAGCTTGGAAAGAAGAGATTTGTTTTATGCCAGTTTTATTGCTGCCCAAAAGAGCAACGATGGATTGTTTTAGGAAACGCACCTGGACAAAACGTAAATACAAAGTGAAAAATAAACCAGCCAATAATAGAAACCATAATACGATTTTATTCCATAAAAAATCATTCATATTGGTGATGAGATCTAATATCATTTTTACTCAGTCCTATGGTTTTTTAGTGGTTGAGTTGATAATTGCCGTTGAGTTGTTTGAAGATAGAAAATATATTTTTAAATAATTATTCATCTCTTTGAGGTCAATTTTTTCAACGTGTTTTACATCATCTTGCGGGGGCTTAAGTTTGGCAAGTTGATTTTGATTAGACGTCAAATAATCAAGCCAATATGTTAAATCTTCATTATTTCCTTTGAGATAATTTATCAGTGCAGCTTTAGCGCTATTCAACTGCTCGGGTAAGACTCCATTTGCAGCCAATTTATGTATGATGTCGATCGCGCTTTTCTTAATCTCCTGAACCTTATCTTTTTGGGCTATTAAGAAGACATCTAAAATATTTTGCATGAGTCCGTATGCGTCGGTCGCAGCATAAACTTGGGGAGAGTAAATAGCTCGCTGTTCTTCACGCAATTTGAACCATAAAATTTCTTGAATAAGATTTTTGGCCAAAGGCAGCAAATATTGATTTTCTGTATTGATATCAAGGGGATAGCGAATAATGATTCGAGATGCTTCATCGTAGGCTTTAGTATTATAGCTGCGATGGATATTTTTCTCATATGTAATAGGCTGAGGCTTTTCAAATATTTTTGCATGTGGTTTTGGTAGAGAACCAAATACCATGCCTACTTCTTTTATGGCTTTATCTACATCGATATCACCCACGATGGTAATGCTAAGAGGACGCTCTTTAATCCAATTACGGTGCCACTCAAGAAGGTCTTCTCTTGAGATATTTGATATCAAGGATAATGGAGCGCGGTAGGCGCGGGGGTCGTGCTTGCTTAACAACGAGGGGAAATCAACCTGCAAAGGCCAACCCAAAGATAGTTTACTTTCCTCATAATTTTGTTGGAGCTGTTTTTTTCCTTGCTTGAGTGCATTGATATTAAAATCAGCATCGGTGATATAGGCGCGAGTAAGCTCAAGATCAAAAAGAAAATCTTTTGGTCGCACCACACTTGATAAGCTGAGATGCTCTAGAGAGCTGTTAAACCACAATTTGAGCTGTTTATCCTGCATCAATTTGCCTATGTCTTTCCAAGTATGTTTCTTGAGTCCTCCATTTAAAAGTACTGAGCCTTCCAATTCCATATGGGCTCGTTCCATTTGATTCATAGAGGCAAGACCTCGATCATTATTGATTTGCAGCAAAATAGTGTCTTTTTTAAAAGGAAGATTTTTGACAATCAGTCGAGTGCCGTTGGCAAATTGTACTAAATGGCTATCGATGTTTTTAAAATATTCTTGCTTTTTAATTTTTGCTGTAGCGTTTGTGACTGCATACAAAAATTTTATTTGAGAGTGTTTATTTTCTTTAAGAGATTTGCTTTTTTGAGACAAAGAGTCAGACAGTATGCGCTGTAGCTTGTCTATATTTTCTTCGTTATTTTCTATATCACCGAATGAAAATAAATAATGATTAGATTTATTAAATGCATTCCAAAGTGCTTTTTGACAGTCGCTTATGGATATCTTTTTTAAAATATTCTTCGATACTGTTGCCAATGTTTTGGCATCGCTCAGTGGCCCTCTTTGATTGATATAGTTAAGAATTCTTTGCGCCCAATTACTTGATTGCAAATTAGATTCTTGGACAATACTTTGTTCTAGATTATCGAGCTCAATATTGAGGGCTCTATTGAATTGTTCCTGACTAAATCCGTGATCGAGGGCTCGTTTTAAGGGGGCAAAAGCCCGACTGAACGCACTTGTTTGATCTTCTAGGGTACTTGATACTCTAAGACTGAGCTCTGGTTGTTGATAGTTATCAAAAAATCCATAAAATTCTGCTGGTCGCAGTTCGTCATCTGCTTGTTTTGCAGATTTTTTATTTATGCTTTCAGAAAGCATACTGATAGCGAGCTCAAAGCTTAATTTTTTTTGCAAACTTTCATAATTAAACTCAGCCAAATTAAATTTCTTGGGCTGCAAAATAAAAACTGTTTCTACTGATTTAATTTCTGAACTTGGGGCAATAAATACAGGCTCTTTATAAGAAGGAGTTCCGCGATCGAGTGCTGAAATGGGCTGAGTATTTTCTAGCTTACCAAAAAGAGTAGTTACTTCATTTTTTAAATGTGCTTTATTGATGTCTCCCACAATAATTATTTGGGCATTGCTAGGTTGATAGAATTTTTGATGAAAATTTATGAGCATTTCTTTTGTAATAGCGTTTCGGATATTTTTTTCTCCCAAAACGAAATTATTTTCGAAAAGCGTTCCTGCAAATAGTTTCTGCGCAATAGTTTCGTTGAGCTTGCTAATGCTATTTTTGTAGTGCCTTTCTTCTTCATCAATAATTAGTTTTTGTTTTTTTATCAGATCATCATCAAAATTAATTTTATTCAGAAAGCTATGAAAAATTTTAAGCCCGTCTCTAATACTTTGCTCTTCACAATTGTTGAGGTTCATGTGGAAGACCGTATGATCGACCGTGGTGTAAGCATTGATATCTGAGCCAAAGCTCATGCCTTGTTCTTGGAACCAAAGGGCCAGCTCTTTTTTGGAGTCCGGCAATCGGTTTTCAAACGCGAGGTGCTCAATAAGATGTGCAATGCCATTTTCATCTTTGGATTCGTGAAAACTTCCCACTTTTACGTTGAGGCGTAGAAAACATCGATTTTTAGGGGAAGTATGGCGCATGAGATAGAGCGAGAGGCCGTTTTTAAGCTTATCCTGTTCAACAAGAGGAGTTATTGAGCTGCTTATAGAGGAACGGAAAGAGACACAATTGGAAAGCACTAAGGTGCTTAAAGAAGCTAGCACTATGTAAGGAAATAAATAAACAAGTAATAATGAAAGCCTTTTCATCGGTCACCTCAAGCGTAATTGCATATTATTCACCTGTCTTTAGTTGTCATGGGGGTTTTAATAACTAGGGAGCGAGCTTTTTGCTCGGGTTCATTTTGGGCAATTAATTTAATTTTTGTTGGCTTTGGCGAATTCACTGCTGCTGACATAAAAACTAAGCCTAGCTGTGCAAACTTGCTTTTTTATGAAATTAAGCCAAATTTATTAAATGTATACTTTGCGGCAGGTCTTTTACAATGGAACGTTTTGCTATGAAATTCTTCTTAGTTCTTTTTGGTTTTTTGAGCTTTGGCTTATCTGCACAGCAAGAAGAAATGAAAAATAAATACATAACCAAGCCCTATGTCGTGCCTTATGAAAGGCCTATTGGATTCTCATTTAACTTAGCAGGGATAACCTCCATGACCTTTGAGGGCAGGTTTTTACTGGGTTTGGCACGAAATTTCTCATTGGTCGTATCGCCTAGTTATCAAAACACGATTGAGTTTCCTTTTTATCACCCAGAACGAGAGGAAATGAACTTTTTTGCAATCAAGCGCTTTAATCTCGGTGCTGGGATTAGAACTAATTTTCATGAGTATGACTCTTTAGATGGATGGTACATTGAAGCACTTGGGCGCGCTGGCATGAGTTGGATTGGGCAAGATGAACCTGCATGGGCCTTAACACCTTCACTCATGATTGGTTATGAGACAACCTATGATTTTGGATATTTGGTCTCTTTTGGTGTGGGATTTGAGTGGGAGTTTTTACTAAGCAAAAAAGAAAAGATGGGATACTACACAGATTATTTGACTTCCGCATATTATGGCATAACAAAAATTCCTATCATGGCTGAACTTTCAGTCGGATGGTTATGGTGGTGATAATTTTATGCAAGAGATTGCTGCTCGTAACAGCTTTTTGGCTATTATGAGTAAATAAAAAGGCCTTCCAAAAGAAGGCCTTAGTTTTTTGGTGGGTTGTCCGAGACTCGAACTCGGGACCATCGGATTAAAAGTCCGGTGCTCTACCAACTGAGCTAACAACCCTGCCAATCAAGTTCTTTCTATTAATGTCTGTCTTAAGAATCGTCAAGCAACTTTTAGCAACTTATTTAAAATAAATTTAATTTTTTGCCAAAGAACTCTTTTCAACAAGTGTTAATGCATTGATTAAAGATTCACTAAAACATGGTGCCAAGGAGATAATTTCGTTTTTACTGTCACCTATTGCTTCATGTGTGTGGGCCTTGTGCCAATCGTCTTTGCTTAGCTCAACCCCCTGTAAAAATTTGGGATTTTTTTGGTAGGTGATCGCTTTTGCTATGACTTCTTGTCCCACGTAACATCCTTTATCCAAAGAAATATCCGATAAAAGGCCGACTTCCTGGGGCATGAAGCGAGTAGTGATTTCCTTGTGCCAAGGCATAGAGCATGCAATGCGTAAGCTCTCCCACTCACTTGCGCTGAGTGGAGGATAATTTGAATCAAACTGCACAAAAAAAGTGAGGTGCAGCTTTGATTGAGAACACCATAGTTTCGCAGCGGAAATAGTATTTGAATGAGCAACAACCACGTATGCTTTTTGATGATGAATGGATAGGGAAAAATCTTCTATAAAATGAAATTGCTCAAGCCAATCAAGTAATTTTTTAGGCTCATAAAAACTGCTAACTAAAAAATAACTGTCATCTTCGTCTTCATTGATAATAACCAAGACTCTGTCGATAAGCCGCCCGTACTTGTTGAGAAAGCATGTGGTCTGAGATGTTTTTTGAGTAAGCTTTGAAAGATTAGCAGAAGACATGCGTTGCAGAAAATCTTTGGCATCCGGGCCATTAATTTTTAAAGCAGCAAGACTAAAAGGTGATTGAAAGAACGCGCCTTGTTTGAGTTCAGTGATGGTGTGAAGTATTGTCATGGATTCGTATTAAGGTGGCAAACATAATCTCGCCAGTCCTATTAGGCAAATTATCAGCAGAATCCAAAAATATGAGCAAGCATCGCTATTTGATCTAAAGAATTCTGCAGATTGAATGAATTTGTTAAGTCTTATTGTTAGTTAGGGAGGGAATTAATTTTGTTGTGATGAATTATGAATAATGCTTTTATTATCAAGCTGATGATATTTTTTTATTTAAATATCAATGTGTTAATGGCATATAATCAAGCTTCAATTGCTGGATACAATCAAGCCTATTCGTTGAGTGAATTTGTTGGCAAAGAAAAACTCGATAATTTTAAGCCTGCATTCCTAGAACAGCATGGCAGGGTTTCAGTCCTTAATTTTAATGAACCCAAAATTATTGAGACTAACATCTATCCACGCTTATCAAAGGAAACAGTAGAAGACTTTTTTGTTGATTTTGCATTTGAGCATAATTTTTTCAACGCAACGGTAAACGCAAATAATTCCTATGCCTGTGTTGATAGTGAGGTGCATCCCATAAGTAGCTATTTCGCACAATTTATCGCCGAAATAAAAATTAAGCCTGCATGTGCCAAAAACATAAATAATTCTCGTTGGTTTTTAAAAGAGGTGAATGGTGCCAATAGTGGAGAAATTAAGAATCTGGCCTTTTTGAATATGAATAGAAAGATATTTTCATACTTTCCACATGATATTGCCATTGTTATTCCGCACTATTTTTTTTCCTATTCTGAAGAAAAATCTTCGAATCTTGGAGTTATAACTAATTTTGGTGTTCCTTCATATTCTTTGCCAAGAGATAAAAATTATTTTTATTTGATCGAAGCAGCCAAAGGAGAAGATCTAGCAAGCATATTTGCTAAAAAAGATTTTAACCTGCTTGCCTTGGCTCTCAAAGATTTTGCCAAAGCTTTAGCATTTATTCATCAGTATTTTATGGATAGAAACTCGCTGCCTCACCAATTTGATCCTAAGCATGTCTTGGAATATTACCGGACCATAACCCATGGCGATGCTCACTGGGCTAATGTTTTCTACGATAAAAATAGTGGACTTATCAGTTTCATTGATAATGAGACATTTATGGGTAGCGTAGAAAAGGGTCGTATCATCGCTTATGAGATGGAGAAATTATTATTTTATTCGAGCAGTAACTTTGGTAAATGCGCAAAGGATCATTTTAATGCAGAACTTTGCAAGATATCTATCGATGCCAATATCTATTTTATCAACCAGTATATAGCGAACTATCCTTTAGAGTACCAAGAGGCTTTGATACACTATCTGCAAATGGTGCTAGGGTTTTTAGTTGAGCAAGGAAATATCAATAAACACAGCCACCCAGATGCCAATTATTATTGGAAGCAACAAATCTCATCTTTGAATGCTAAACAGAATTGAGTTGTTGCCGTTACAATATAATCGAGTTGTGTGTGAAAAAAATGGCAACTTTGTAGCAGAAGGCAGATAAAAATTTAGATGCGGCACCAGTACCTGCCAAAAATAATTTCGAAGTTGATAAAAAAATATTTTTTAAACACTCTGAGTTTGTCGTTATTAAGGCTATCAGCTCTGTTGTAAATTTTGGCGATGTGCCATCATGCAGTTCGCAATAAATTCTCAAAAAAGGGAAGAGTCATGAAGTACCGTTTATTGGCCCCAGGCCCCACTCCTGTTCCAGATCGCGTTCTTAAAGAAATGAGTAAAACCATTATTCATCATCGTACCGCTCAATTTGAGAAGATTTTTTTTGAATGCCGTGAAAACTTAAAGTGGCTGCTGAATTCTAAATATGCGCCTCTGATTTTATCATGTTCAGGTACGGGAGCATTTGAAGCTTCGATCGAAAATTTTTTCTCTACCGGCGATACGGTTCTATGCGTAACAGGCGGAAAATTTGGCGAAAATTGGTTCAATATGAGCAAAGCCTTTGGTCTTAACGCTATCGCTATCGAAGTTGCTTGGGGGGAAGCACTTGATGTTAATAAAGTTGAGCAGGCGCTTAAGGCTTACCCGCAAGCGCGGGGCGTGATCTTGGTAGCCAGCGAAACTTCAACTGGCGTAAGACATCCTTATGAAGCTGTAGCCCAGCTGGTAAAGGAAAAATCTGATTGTTTGCTGGTGATAGATGCGGTGACAGCTTTAGGAGTGTGGGATATTGCTCCAGAGCAACAGCACATCGATTTGTTGGTAGGAGGAGGGCAAAAGGGCTTGATGTTGCCCCCTGGTCTAGGTTTTGTATGGGCCAGCGAAAAAGCCTGGGCGAGACAGTCTCAGTCAAATCTACCAAAATTTTATTTTAATCTGGTCAAAGAAAAAAAAGCCCAAGAATCTAACCAGACGGCTTACACGCCGGCGGTGTCTTTGATTATGGGTTTGTATGAAGCATTGCTGATAATGAAAGAGGAGGGGCGCGAAAAAATTTTTCAAAGACACGCTCGGCTGGCGCATGCTACTCGCGTAGCAATGACAGCTCTAGGGCTTAAGTTATTTGCTAAAGCTCCCAGTGAATCTATTACCAGCGTGATAAGTCCTGAGATCTTGCCCGATAATGCCATTTATAAAGCTTTGATGAATCATGCCAACCTGACCATTGCGGGTGGACAAGGGCAGCTTAAAGGAAAAATTTTTCGTATTGGGCATATGGGATATGTGGATGAGATAGATCTGATCGGTATTTTTGGGACTTTGGAAATAATTTTAAAAAAGCTTGGCTATGATGCATTTACACCAGGAGCATCCTTCGCCGCTGCGATGCCAATTTTGCAATCTGGTTTTTAAAAAAATAATTTATTTTTCATAGAACGATTAGCTTCTCGAACTCCCCCAAAAGCCAAACAGACTGTCAAGAGCTGTTTGGATTCTCGGGGGGAATAGGTGAAAAAATCATTTTTAATAGTTCTGGGGTCAATTTTTTCTATAGTTTCATTTGCTAATATTTCAGTTATGAGTGACGGAGGTGATGGAACAGTTTTAGCAAGCATCACTACCGACGATCCTGTGAGTAATCCTACTGGAGAAGAGGCTGGCTATACACTAAATAAATCCTCTGGCCGTTCTTCGTGGGTTATCAAAGAAGGTCGAGCTAATGCGATTGTGAAAGAATACATGCCGGATGCTCCAGGTGGTCCAGGTTATGTAGTAGAAATTACCTATGATATGAAAGTACGTTTCAAAGGCCATCAACAAGGAAGCATCGCCTTGCTTGTGCCTGAGCAAGTATTTGCTGACAACTTTATAGAAGACTTGATGGGAAATCATCCGATGGCTTTTGGTGGTTTCGAACTTGATTATCACGGAACAGACGATGCCAAGGATGCAGACGACAATCTCTATGAAGATTGTGCAAAGACAAGAATATTTAACATCGACACCGATTATCAACCACCAGAATCATCTAACCCTTCAGTTTACGTTTTATATTCTAAAGGAGCGAAGATCGAAAACCTAGAAGTTAAGATGAAAGTACACGATAGCTTGCCCGTGATTGGTGCGGTACAGCTGGATGTTTCCGGAAAAGTCTTGGGTTTTAATTTTAAAGCAGGTTTTGATTATAAGCCAAACAACTAAGCAATCCAGAAAAAAGCTGAGAGCAAAAATATTGAACAATCGAGTGAGATGGGTGTCTTGAAAATCATTTTTTGTAAGCCAAAGCAGAGCACGTGATCAAATCAAGCATTTTAAAACATTCTCTTAGAGTTATAGATAGTACACCTGAGCTTTAATGCTAGAGTTTATATCTTTTTGATAATTCAAGTTCCATAAAATACGTGAGTCGGGCCATAAGATTCGACGCACGTATTTTTTATTGCGCCTGATCACAGCATGCGGCCCACCGATGCTGTCGGCATGAATAAGTGCTTTAAAAAAATGCTCGGAAAAATAGACTGGATGTCCTGCAGCTTGATAAAAATGCGGAACAGCTATTATTGGCCAATTAAAATCGATCGTGGTGATAAAAGCGTTTAAAAGAGAGCGAGAAAAAAAAGGAGCATCAATGGGAAAGATCAATAAACCTTGAGTTTTTTTGTTTTCCGCTAACACCGTTTTGATGGAACCACTGAAGCCTAGATTTGGATAACGATTCGCTCTAATGAGAATGTCAAACATCGATAGGTAGTCACAAAATTGTTTATTGTGCAACAAAAAATCCGGCAGTGTGAGAAAAGTTTTGATCCTCAAAGCCCATAAGAATTTTAAGGGAGAGATAGCTATATTATCGCCATCATAGGGTAAAAGAACTTTGGGAAAGCCCATTCGTCTGCTGTGACCTGCTGCCGCAATTAAGGCTATAATTTTTTGTGTTTTCATTTTTTACCATGATGACTTGAGCAAGAATTGAAAAAGCAATTTCTTGGGGAGTTTGAGCGTAAATATCAAGTCCTACAGGGCATCGTAGACGGGCAATCTGCTGTTCATCCAAATTTTTTGCCCGCAAGCGTTTTTGAGTCATGAGAGCTTTTCGCTTAGAGCCCACCAGTCCAAGAAATTTTGTGGGATACTTGAGCACAGCTTCTACAATGCTTTGATCAAGCTGGTGATCATGGCTTGTCACCACAACGTAGTCATGCTCACAAATTTGCAAATTTTCGATAGAAAAAATTGAGGAATCACAGATTTTTTCTTGAACATGTTCAAAACATGGGAGCGTCAGGAGATCTTTTCGATGATCGAGAAGAAACACATTAAAATCTAGAGAAAGAGCCTGAGGGCATAAACTCTGAGCTATATGACCAGCACCAAAACAGATAAATCGAGGCTTTTGTGCGATAGGCTCTATAAAGACGGTCATTTCTCCTCCACAGCACATACCAAGTTCATTGCGGAGCGAAGTAGTTACCAATCGGGAAGAATTTTCTTTGAGTGCTTCAAGAGCTTGTTTACGAATATGATGTTCGATTGCTCCTCCTCCAATGCTTCCTTTTATGTCTCCGAAGCTTGTACCATCGTTTAGAACCAGCATTTTAGCGCCAGCTTTTCTGGGAGTTGATCCGCTGATAGCAACCACCGTGCACAATGCACTTGCTTGCTTTAAATTGTGAAGCTCTTTTAATAGATCAAAAAAAATCATTGCTCATTTTTAAACGTGATTATCAAAGAAAAAAATCACTTCACCCAACTAAAATGACAGGGCTAAACATTTTCAAAATGCTTTCTCAGCTTAGAGAAAAATTAATTTCAAAACAGTTTCTTGGGCAAACATCCCAGGTCTAGGCGATTTCTTTTTGAGGAACCTTGGTCGTCTTTTGTGCTGGGCGACGGTTAGTTACTTGTTCGCAACGTTTCACAAGCTCGGCGTATGAGGCTTGAGAAAGTTGAGGCTCCTTCTCGCTCCCTAGGTGAGATTCTTCTTGAGCGTTTTTGAATAAAAGACAAATGGCCTGTCCTTTCACAACAACATCACCATTTTGGTTTTCTACCCAGACAGAAAATTGCACGCGATGTTCATCATTTTTGCGGTAGCGCCGCACGATAACTCCTTTCGCACTCAAAACATCGCATGGCCAAATAAGTCTTTGAAAGGTTGTGCTCAGGGTCGTGATCGACATATTTTGAGCAAAGGTTTTTAGACCTTCTTCAATTATTCCAAGAGCTATGATGCCTGGGGCGTAGACACTGCCAAGTCCTGCGCTTTTGGCATACTCTTCATCAAGGCCCATGGGAGAAAAATCATCACATGCTGCTGCAAAGCGCGCAATCTGTAGACGGGTTATAGGTTTTTTAGGAGCAACTTTAAGTTTGTGGCCTATTTCTACGCTATCCCAATATTTTTTCATGCTCTACCTCGATTAAAGCCACCGCGAATTGCCAAAACTCGCTCGGCATAAAATGCAATTTCTTGTTTTATTGAGGCGATGGTTTCAAGAATAATAAAACCGATTGGATTTGAGGTTGCCTGTTGCTCATAAGCGTCTTTAAGGAATGTTCTGAGTTTTACTGTGTCTCCCACACTAAGAAAATGGCCGATCAAAAGAGACTCTCGACTTAGGAGTATATTTTTGTTGTTGATATTGAGATTTTTATAGATAGTTTCCGTATCAACTAAATTTCCATAGACAAAGGAAGGCAAAATATTATTTGACTCATAGAGCTGCGGGTCAAAATCACTGGAAATATATGAATTTTTTAGTTGGCTAAACTCGACCAGTCGCGTGCTGGAATCGAGCTCATTTCCTATAAGTGAAATAATTTTTGACATTGATTTGCCTTATAAAACTATAAACCAATATTATTATCAATCAAGCAAAAATAAATCACAAATAATGTTTAAATAAGTAGATTTTTCTATTGTATGTTGCAGTTTTTGTTTGCTTCACCAGATTGATTTTGAGTGAACATGTTTGCAGCCGTACCGATAAGAGCGGCAGAAGCTTCAATCGCTTCATTGGGCTGGCTCCAGTCAGTTTGACCTTGGAGCACCCTTTTGATAGGAGCGCTTAATTCTTGATTATTTATATTAAAAAAAGGAAAGGCTAAATCAGCATTTTCGAGCGCTTGTTTGGCTACGTGACCGCAGTTGTGGCTATAGAGGTTATAAGAAGCCTTAGTGGCTTCTTTGTAGTGATTATCGATAGTTGCCCATAACTTTTCATAGTTAGCTTTTAAAATGGTATGAAGGACGGTTTCACATTTAGCATCCTTATAGTTTTCGTTAGCAACTCTAGAATTCATATTTTGCCCGGCTAATATCGATGCTATTTCATCTTTGTTAATCGGATCGTAGCTGAGCACATTGACCTTAAGTGGAGTTTCTCCTCGCACAAAGATGTGCCAAGCATTAGTGAAACTTTCTTCTATACCGAGTATTTTTGTAAGGCGAATTTTGCAAACTTCTATTTTGTAGGAAGCCTGTACAGAAAAGCAAAATGATAAAATTATAGCAACGGATAAAGTATATTTTTTCATACTAATTTCCTTTGTATTGAAAACTAAGATATGGAATTTTTACTAGATTTTTCATATTTGCCTGTCAACCGTCTCATGTATGGGATTTTTGGCGATAGTTTCGGTGGTTGTGTAGAGAAAAGAAAATTCATTGATAAAAAACCATATTAACAGCGCGCACTTATTGAGAGATTATGTGCTTGATAAGTTTGAAAGCGAGGGCGAAGAGCATGCAGAATAATACGCTCAATACTGACGCTAAACAATCAAGTTCGAGTTTGACTCGTAAACAGTTGATCAAAAGACTTAAGGAACAAGACTTTGATGTATTGATCATAGGCGGCGGTGCTACAGGGGCGGGTTGTGCTCTTGATGCTGCAACGCGAGGATTGAAGACTGCTTTGATCGACAGTCATGATTACGCTTTTGGTACCTCAAGCAGAAGTACTAAATTAATTCATGGAGGAGTTCGTTACTTAGAAAACGCCATCAAGCACTTTGATTGGAAAGAATATGAACTGGTGCGTGATGCACTGCATGAAAGAAAATATTTTTTACACAATGCTCCTCACTTAACACATCCGATAGCTTTATTGACACCTGTCTATAGTTGTTTTGAATCTTTTTATTACTGGGTTGGTTTAAAAATTTACGATGTAATTGCGGGGAATGCTCGCTTTGGAGCTAGCACTTTTTTATCAAAAAAAGAAGTTCTTAAAAGGTTTCCTGCCATACAATCCCAGGGGCTTAAAGGTGCTGTTCTTTATTATGATGGGCAATTTAACGATGCCCGCATGAATATCGCTTTGATCTTGAGCGCTCTTCGTGCTGGAGCTGTGACGCTCAACTATGTGGGAGCTCATGATTTTATTAAAAAAGATAAAAAAATTGTTGGCCTTAATGTGGAGGATAAAGTTTCCAAAGAACGATGGCCGGTGTATGCCAAGCTCGTTATTAATGCGACCGGGCCCTATACTGATAGCATACGTAAACTTAATGATAGTAACGCCAAGAACATAATGGTGCCTAGTCAGGGCTCGCACATTATATTGCCTAGGGAATATTCACCGCGTGATGGGGGAGTGGTGATTCCAAAAACCAAAGATGGCCGAGTGATATTTTTATTACCTTGGCAGGGGAAAACTTTAGCTGGAACTACCGATCAGCCTCAAAAAATTACTGACAATCCTACGGCAAGCAAGGAAGAAGTGGATTATATCATTGAGCATGTGGCTCATTATGTGGCTAAGCCCATAGAGCAAAAACAGGTTCTAGCAAGTTGGAGCGGTCTTAGGCCTTTAGCTAAACCAGAGCATCAGAAAAATTCTACCGCTGCCATGTCTCGCGATCATTTAATTGAGCTCAGTGATTCGGGTCTGTTGACCATCGTGGGCGGCAAATGGACCACTTATCGAAAAATGGCTCAAGATGTGATCGATAGCGCTGTAAAAGCAGGCTCGCTTAAGGTTAAAAATAATTGCATAACTAAAAAATTAAAACTTGTAGGAGCCGATAATTATGGGCAAGAACAGGGCTGTTTCAATTTTTTGGATAAAGATATCGCTAAATATTTGCTTCATGCATATGGAGACCAAGCTGAACAAGTAATCAAAATAGATCGACCTTGTCGTTTGCTTGAGGATAATCCTTATATCGAAGCAGAAATAATTTATGCCTTGAGGTATGAATATGCGCTTTATGCCAACGATATTATTGCTCGCCGCATACGCATAGCTTTTTTAGATCAAAGGGCCGCGCTGAAGATTGTTCCCAAAGTAGTAGCGATTATGGCTCAAGAACTAAGTTGGGATAGCGAACGCGCGGCTCAAGAAATTAAAGAGACCAATAAATTCGTTCAATCGATGCTTATTTCATAACACCAGTTTTTTCCATGAACCGCTTAAAAACTTGCTAGCGCACGCAATAAGAAGACCAGCAGCATAAATGATAGCGGCGATCCAGCAGCCGAGAATACCTAATCCAAAATGCAGTGCCAAAAGCCAGGCCAGCGGTACTAGGCATAAAAAGTGAAGGCAAAATTCAGCGATCATTATGTATCGTGTCTCGCCAGCTCCATACAATGCCTGCGTTAATACTAAGGCTGCAGCTGCAGTGGGCGATAGTAAAAGAGCGCACATCTTTAGTGAAGGAGTTGCTGTATTGATAACCAGCTCTTTTAGGTGACTGGCGTCCAAATCGGGTGGCAAAAATAGAGCGAGGATAGGTTTGGGTAACAAAAAAGTTATAAAACCAAAAATAGACATGACATAGACTGCGAGTAAAACGCACTGCCACACATAACGTTCGGCAAGCTTGGGAAGCTTTGCTCCGATAGATTGAGAAACAAGCGTAGCGGTTGAAGTACCAAAAGCTAGGCAGGTCATGAAAACCAACATCATGACGTGAAGAATGATACTTGCAGCTGAAGCATTGATGGAGCTGCTTCCCTCAGCAACATCGATTGCGCTCACAATAAAATTAAAAAGACCAACTCCAACCATTAAAACGACTGTTGCAAGGCCAGACCATAGAGATAAACGGGATACTGCCAATGCTATGGTGCTGTTAAGATTTTTAAAACGAAAGATTTTAAACCGTTCTCGGTCTTTTTTTCTTAAAGCCCAAAAAATCATGACTAAAAGACCAGTATAGCTTGCTATAACTGATCCCCAGGCAGCTCCATTGACGCCCAAGTAAGGGCTTTTAAACCCAGCAAATTCAGAACCGAAAATTAAAAAATAATTACAAATAATATTAACGATGTTCATGATGATAGCAACTGTCATGTGGATGCGTACTCGTCCTAGGCCATCATAAAAACTTTTAAATGAAGCCATGAGCGCCATACTAGGAAGTCCCAATAGACGAATTTGGCTGTATTCACTCCCAACAAGCTGCACTTCTTGGCTTTTGGTGAGAAGCGTCATGGTCGGTTCAATCAACAAGATAGCAACAGTAGTGATAACAATGCTTGCAACAACAGAGACGGCAACTGAATTGGTGAGGACTTGTCCGGCTTTTTCAAAATTCCCTTCACTATAACGACGAGCCGATAGGGCTTGTGTACCAACGGAGATGGATGATAAGAATCCGCCATATGCCCATAGCAAAACAATCGAAGCCATAATGGCGGCAGTACCTGGTACTGCTTCGGCATCGCTTAAGCGGCCGACCATAAGGAGATCGATGGTGTTGACCGCAGTTTGGGTGAGCATTCCAACGATCACGGGCCATCCCAAATGAATGATGCGACCAAGAATTTTAGGTTCCAAAAATAAGAAACGAAATTGTGCAGGCCCCGGATCTTGGGCGTACACTGATTCTGAAAGGCGGGAGGCCTGTGTTGTTTTTTGTGTTTTCATATCCAAATTCACAATGAGTAACCTTATTTCAGTGAAATAAAATAATGATGCCGTCTTTTCCTATAATCACAAATGTCTAACGTAAATAACATACTTACTTTTGAGATGATGTGCGTTAAGTATGGCCAAAGAATTATGAGTTTGGTGGAGGAAAAAATGTCCATGTACAGGAAAAAAACTTTATATATCGGTTTGATAGCCTTTGTTGTGTCTACGTTGTTCAGTGGGTGCCAAAAAAAACTGCAGCCAGGAATGTGTATTAAAGACAGAGACTGTGTGGTTGATGCCAGCGGTAAAACTTTGAACGGAGTGTGTATTGAGCAGCAATGCCAAGAGTGCCGCGAAGATATTGATTGCACAGGCTTAAATCAGTGTATCAACAACCGGTGCGAACAATTGTGCCAAGCAGATACAGACTGCGGCTATGAAAAACATTGCGAAGACAGCATTTGCGTAAATAATTGCTCTGAGAGCGTAGCCTGTTTAGAAGATCAGACGTGCTCCAATGGTCGCTGTGTTTCCCAATTAGATTTGGAAAGTCAACAAGATCAACTGACACTAGAAGGCTGTAAAAAAATTGAACGCATTCAATTTGATTTTAATCGTTTTGAAATCAAAGAAGACTATCGTTCAGATGTGCAAAAACTTGCCCAATGCTTGGAAAAGCACCCTACTCTTACCCTAAGCATTAAGGGACATACTGATGAAAGGGGAACTCCTGCCTACAATATGGCGTTGGGGGATAAAAGAGCGCGTGCTGTTTTGAGCTTTCTGCAAGGAATGGGCATTGCAACGGCTCGCGTAACAACGCTATCCTTGGGCGAGACAGAGCCTTTAGTGAAAGAGAGTAATGAGTATGCCTGGCAGCAAAACAGACGTGCAGAATTTAATTGGGATAATAACTAAACCTAAAAAGTTTCTTTTGGGCGCACTAGGCAAATCAATTTTTGTTGGTGCGTTTTTTATTTGCGCTTCTGGCTGCATTATGACCAAGGCGCAAGGTGATAAGCTTTCTCACAAAGTAAATGATATGGAAGGTGAAGTCGCAAAACTTCAGCGGGTTCGCCATGATATGGAAATATTGTTGAGCGGCCAAGTGCGGGATTTGTTTGATCGGCTAGCTCGATTAGAAAATCAACTCAATAATATTCGCCAAGCCATCAACGACGGTTCAAGTAAAAATCTCAAGCTGATAACCGAAGTGCAGGATCTGCGTGGGGAGCTTGAAGAGGCACAGCACAAGTACAGAAATTTAGAACAAGAACACCAAAGTTTGGCAAAAAATCAGCTGGCACTCAAAAAAAGTACAGAAAAAATCAAAGTTCCGCCTCTAAAGGATGAGCATTTTGCTTTGGCTAAAAAGCTTTTTGCTGCTGGAAAATACAATGATTCTATCTACTTAGCTGATGAATTTATTAAAGAGTACGCTGAAGGAAAAGACAAAGATGCTCTTGGGCAGATGTATTTTTTGATGGGCGAGAACAACCGTAAACTATCTGAAAATAAAAAAACGGCCGATGATGTGGAGAAATATCGCAAAACTGCTGTTGTTAACTATCAAAAAATAGTGGAATTATTCAAAGTTTCGGTTTTGCGGGAAGAAGCCCTTTATCAGATAGGCAGCATATTAAAGGAAATGGGAAATTCAGAGGGAGCAAAGGCTGCTTTTAGAGAATTGCTTTCTTCAAACGAAAAAAGTAAACGAGCACAAGCAGCCAAAAAGCATTTGGCATCTTTAGAAAAATAATTAGCTGGCGTGTAATACTAATCCTAGAAATTAGGCTTGGTTAATTTCTAGGATTGCTATAATTCCTTACCGATCATGATTGAAGGCCAGCAAAAAGTATTTTTTAAAACTGCTGTAGAGTATTTAAGTATTTATTAATCGTGCGCTTGAAAGATGTTGTCATGAGAAAAAATAAATTTTTGGGGAGATTATGGAGGCACCTTCCATAATAGTTGGCCGTGATAGATCTCACGTGCGTGAGTTGATAGTCTTGGCAAATAAAGCTGAAGTTATCAGCGCTTCGGCTTTTTTTGATAAAGTTAGAGCATTGGCCTTTTTGTATGATAAAAATCTACGCCGCGATGATTATGCTCCGTTAATTTTTGCTCAAGAGTTTATTGCACGCGATCGACATTATCCGCTGCTTTATGCGCGCAATTGTGCGACGCTGTATTCATCGCTTTATCACGGCATAAGTCCGCCAAATGAAAGTTACGCGAAGCTTTTAGAGCATAATCCTGTATACATTGAGGTAATAAAATTACTTTCCAAAATTGATGAAGCGATGAAGGCTCAATCCTTGGTAAATCAAGTGAGTGCTTTGTATAGAGCTTGGCAGATTATTGAGAAGCATAAAATTGTTCCTCTTGCGTTGAGACAAAAGAAAATAGCTCTTTATTCATTGATCGATCTGACAGCTCTTGAAAGCGAAGTCATTAAATCTCTTGCTCGTTGTGGCATTAGTTTTTCAATTAATTTTCCCTTCGACTTTGAAAAACGCAGCTTTAACATTCCCGTTGACTATGCTGCAAGACCTTTTGAAAGGGAACATAGTGCAAAACTCATAGATTTAAATTTTTTCCCCTTGGGGCAAGAAGGCCCCCTTGAGCCTTTGGTCAATAATGTTCTTAAAGAAAATAAAACTATTAGTCTTGCCGAGCGACATTGCACTATCCATGCAGCATGCACTATCGATGAAGAAGCCTGCCTAATTGCGCAAAAGATAGCTTACCTTAAAAGAGATAATCCTGAACAAAAAGTTGCTTTGGTAGTGAGAACTATTGATGAGCGCAGCGAATTTTACAAGCGCACCTTGTTAGAGCACAATATATCCGTACGAGATCGTAAGGGTATTCCTCTAAGCGAGACAGCAGCCGGAATTTTTTTGAGTAGCATTTTTTCAGCCTGTGAAAGTTCTTTATCGCGTAAAGATTTTTTAAGTTTAATTTGCCATCCTCTATCTCTTTTTGAAATCGATGACATTGAAAAGCGCGGGCAGTTTATAAAGCTTATTGATGAATTAGGTATCGATGAGTGTGTTATTACTGCTTTTGGCGATCAGTGTCGCTATACTTATGCTTTTGCTAGCGCTAGAAAAGTGTGGAGCCAGGATAGTGAAAAGTTGGAGCTCGTCCAAGACTTGTCCGATCTTGTTGCTAAGATCAAATGGCAGCTTTCACGCTTTAAAAGCAAGGCCAGTTTAAAAGATTACCTAGAAGTTTGTATTGATCTCATAGCTCAATGTTTTAAAGGAGAAGAGAGTTCTATAGAGCATCTTCTATCTGCACTTAAAAATATCAAAATAAGTTTGTCATTAAAGACGCGCTCGGAAATATCTTTTTCTGACTTTAAATCATTTTTAATAAATGAACTTAAAGCTCTTACCATTGCTTATCCAGATGTTTCCGATGTTTATGCTGTAGAATTTTTGATGCTTCCTGAACTTTTGGGCAGAAAATTCGATCATATTTTTATTGCCGATATTTCATTTGGACGTATGCCACAAAACATTACACCCGATCCTTTGCTGAGCGATGAATATCGGATTCACATCAACAAATTATTAAAAAAAGATGTATTAAAAATATTTTTTGATGATCCTTTTGAACCTATGATTGTACCTCCCAGGCAAGCATTGGAGCCATTTTGGTTTGTCAGTGCCATAGCTGCTGCCCAATCGAGTGTGCATTTTTCCTATGCCAAGTATGATCACAATAATTCGGAGCAAGCTCCGAGTGAATTTTTTTTGTGGCTGCAAGAAAATGTAGAAATTAAAAAAGAAAACAGCCTATTAAAGCCCTATGTGAGTCATCTAAAAGAAAGATTTTATCAAGGGCAAAAAGCTTCTGATCAGAATGATTTTTCTCATACGAGTGCTTGTGCGCTCAAGCAAAGAAGGGAAATGTTTCATTCAAAAAAAGCCGATGAGTATGCTGGAGCTTTCAACCCATTTCAAGTGGAGCAACTGTTTTTAGGACGTATCGGAGATAAATCTTATCGTGCTCTTACCCCTACATTGCTTGAATCATTTTCTGAATGTGCTTTTTATGGATTTTTTCATAGAATTTTGAAACTCGAACGAGAAACGACAGAACACGATGAAGCTGATTTTCGGGCCTTGGGGCAGATAGCCCATCAGACTTTGCAGTTTTTCTATGAGAATCATGATTCACACGAACAAAAAGATTTAGAGGGCATTATACAAAAAGTGAGCGCAGATTATTTAGCCCACAACTACGTTGCTCAGCCTGAGATTTTTTATTGTCAGATAGAAGGTTTAAAAGTTTTGCTGCAAAGACTGATAGAACAGTTAGCGCTTTACTTTTCTAAAAAGCCGATCGCTTTGGAAATTCCATTTGGATTGGGATTAGGGCAGAAATCGGTTCCCATTAATACAAAAGGCAAGAAATATTATCTCGGTGGAGTGATCGATCGCATTGATAAGCTAGAAAATTCTTTGGCCATTATCGACTATAAACTTTCATCTATAGCGCAGCTTAGAATTAATGCATCGGAATCAACTCTCTTTAAAACTAATTTTCAGATTCCTGTTTATATACGGCTTGCTGCATCCAAGTTTGGTGGTTCCGAAATTGATAGTATTAATTTTTCATATGCTTCAATACGTGACGGAAAGCTTATGAAGTTGTCTTTAAAAAACAACGAAGGCTTTATGAGAAAAATTCTTAATGATAATGAATGCGGCGGTCTTGCTGATGCAATCGGAAATATTATTTCTCCCATCGAAGAAGGAAAAATTATTGCACAAGCTGGCTCACAATGTACCACCTGTCACTTTCAATCTATGTGTAGAAAATCTGAAGTGTAGATTATGAATAAAAATTTCTTTCATATTGCAACGTTGGCAAGCGCAGGAACAGGTAAGACATATTCTTTAGTAGAAAATTATCTATCTGCTCTGTTCGGACTCGATGAAAGTGGAATTAAAAAACGTCCTGCCCAAATTTTGGCTCTGACTTTTACGCAAAAAGCGGCCAATGAAATGAGAATCCGTATTGCAAGGCGTCTAGGAATGCTCTTGGTTGAAAATAATTGCGATGATCCACTCGTGCTTTTAGCTCAAGAAAAGGGAATTAAATTTCCTAAAAACGAAGAGATAAAATTAATTCTTCGTGCTCTTCCCAATGCTCCTATAGCCACCTTTCATGCTTTTTGCTCTTCGCTTCTTAAGCAAGAGGCCTCGAGTTTGGCAATGTTAGGAAATTTTGATATCTTGGAGCCTTCACAAGAGTATGAGCTTGCCAAGAATATCGTGCGCTCCATTTTGATTGCTAAAATAGCTAAGGATAAAAACTTAAAAAATCTCGTTGCTCGCTTTCGGTTGAGCAGTGGTATGCGCAGTGCAGGTTTGATTGAAGGCATTTTAAATTTATATTTTAAGTTGTTTGAAAAAGGTGTGTCTCCGTCAGATATTCCTTACTATGCCAAAAATCATAAGCTTTCTTTAAGCCATATCGAGCATAGTTTTTCCTTGCTCAAAGGAGCCTATGAGAAATTCAGTGAAATAACGCTCACCAAAACTGCTCAACTCCGATTAGAGATCATTAAAGAAAAGATTAAACTTTTTGAAAATTGTCTTAGCGATCCTCATGAGCAAACATGTGCTCATGCCTTTCAAGAATTGCGTGAGAGTGTCAAAGGTAATTTCGGAAATAGTAGTTTACGAAAGAATCTGGTTGAAAAGACCCTAAAATTAGGTGCGTTGCTTGTCGATTATTTTGTGATGGCCGATGAAAATACTTTGATGTCTTTAGTGATAGAGTTTCATGAAATCTTTGCAAACACAAAACTACAAATAATGAAGTTTTCTTATTCCGATCTTTTGGTGAGAGTGAGAGATGCTTTGAGGGATAATCTATCGTTCAGACAAAAAGTAAAAGAACGATTCAAGCATGTCATGGTGGATGAATATCAAGATACAAGCCCTCTGCAAGAACAGATAATAGCGCTGCTGTGTGAAAATAAAAATGATGCTTTGCCTTTGGGAAGCCACGAAGATGCTTTGATGGATTTAGATTTTAGACAGGGAAGCTCACTCTTTGTGGTGGGTGATAAAAAGCAGAGTATCTATGGATTTCGAGGGGCTGATACCAGTCTTTTCGATAGAATGCTTAAAAAGATGCAAGACTCGCACACGTCTTCTGATGCTCATGAAAAGCGTATATTAAAAACCAATTATCGATCGTCAAGCGAAGTAATTAACTTGGTTAACAAAGTTTCGAGGCAGGCTTTAAGAAAACAATCCTATAGTCAAGATGATGATTTGCTTGTTCATAAAAGCAAAAATTTAGGCAAAGCTTTGTTATGGGTGAGTGATTCCGATCAAGAAATGCCTGCTAGTATGTCTAACTTATTTTGTGCGGCGCACGGAATAGCACAGCTTTTAAAAGAGCGGCCAGATTTATCCGCAAAAGATATTACAGTCTTGGTGCGAAGAATTAAGTCGGCAGCTGTCATCAAATCACAATTACACAATTTGGGAATCAACTCACGCATTGTGGGCGGTGAAGGATTTTTTCAACAGCAAGAAGTGATAGATATTCTTTCTGCTCTAAAGCTTTTAAACGATCCTTGTCACTCGATCGCTTTATTAACAGTATTACGCTCTTTGCTGGTTTTGATCCAAGATCAAGAAATTTTGTCGATGCTTGATGAAAATAATTGCATAACACTGATGTCTGTACAAAAGGCTCTGGACGAACAACGTCTGAGCAAAAAATCAGCCGAACGTTTAAGCATTTTTTTAGAAGCGCTTAAAGAAATAAAAAGCAATCTTTATAAAAATTCATTGCTTGAAGCGGTGAATACTTTAATCGAACGCACTGACTTTAGTTTTTCTTTGGGGTTTTATCCCAATGCCAATCAACGGCTTGCTAATGTTTATAGACTGCGAAGCATGCTGACAAAAGGTCATGATAATTTTGTAAAAAAAATTGAAGATTTTTACCAAAAAATTACAGACGACTTAAGTGAGCCCCTTGCCCCAGATGCAACTTCCGAAGATGTAGTCAGCATCATGACGATTCATCAATCAAAAGGTCTAGAGTTTAAGGTGGTGGTGTTAGCAGACAGTGAAAGTGCTCAACCCAATGATAGTGATGAGATACTTTTTGATAAAAAATTGGGATTTAGGATCAAGGCAAAACAAAGAGCTGTAGCAGTGTGTGCACCTACAGCATCTGAAAAAGATTGTGCTGCTACAGCTTTTGATCAGATTAAACTTCAAAAAGCCAAGGAAGAAAAAGAACAAAATGCCCGTCTATTGTATGTGGCGCTCACGCGTGCGCAAGAAGAAATTTATGTAGCCGCATCAAGGGCGGCAGTGGATGCAGAAAAAAAATCCCACAGTTTGCTGAATATTTTTTTATCATCGCTCGATCAAAAAGATGAGTTCCAAAGAAAAATTGTATTTGATACCAGACTGCTTGCTCCAACTGTGAAGTTAGCATTGTTAGAAGATAACGTGGGTATTTATCGCCAGGAAGAAAAATCTCGAAGAATTTTTTCCAGCAACCTTAAAGCTCCAGCTTATCTAGATTTTCATAATTTGATCGATAGAAAAATATATTCTTCCTTTAAACATATTGATGGAAATTGTGCACACTCGATCATGGCAGAAGTCGGAGCGCAGTTAGTAACGCTTGAGCATGTTGAACATGAGGCGCTTAGGCAGCTGATTGATGCGAGCGTGCGCGCCTTGGGCCCTTATGAAAATCAAGATGTGTTAGCTCGTACCCAAGAAGCCTGTTTTTATTCATTACTCAGACTGCATGAAATTCTTAAAAATTCTATGCGATCAATTTTCGAAATGCCACTGAGTTCTATGCCTGTGCCAGGCTATATTATCGAAGGCTTTGCAGATTTAGTGGTTGAGAATAATGATTTTATCGGAGTGATTGAATTTAAATCAAGTTATCGTTTGGCAACCCATCCTGATACTTATTTGCAGACTCTCGCCTATGCCAAGGCATTAGAAGAGTTTGCTAAACCTCTGAGATTTGCTGTTTTGCTAATCGGAGCCCAGCAGCCTATTAAGTGGCAGGAATTTAATCATGATTATGAAAAATTATTATTAGACGCACTGGATTTCATGGCTAATCAAGCTGGGCATAAATAAAAAGTGAAAGATTAAAAATCTAAGCAAGTTCGCAAGTGCCAATATGCTTATGAAACTGCACAAATTATTTAGGAAAACAGTCTGCGAAAGCTTGCCTGATCTAAATATTTAAAAACCTGATTATTAGTTCTGATTTCGCTCATTGTTTCATGCTCACCGCCATAAGCGTGGCCAGGATAGACCACTGTGCTTGGGGTTATACTGCCTAAACGCTCATGAATTGTGCGATACATTTCATCAACATTTCCGCCAGGCAGATCAACGCGGCCGCAGCCCTGCAGGAATAAAGTGTCACCAGAGAGCAGAGCATTTTTGATGCGAAAACAACATGAACCAGGAGTATGTCCCGGAGTATGAAGCAGTTCTATGGCGATATCGCCCACCATAATCACATCGCCAGAATCATGAGCGACGATATCGTTCTCAGATACATGAGTAACCGAAATGATGCCTTCTTTTTCCAAACGATGAGCATGAATTTTACAAGGATTTTTTGCCATCAATTGTGAAAGGCCTTCAATATTCATGCCAAAAATATGTCCACCAACATGGTCGGGATGATAGTGGGTAGCCAGTGCTCCGATAATTTTCATGTTGTCTTTATTGGCAAGAGCTAAAATGCCATCGATGTCCCATGCAGGATCAATAACAATACAAACATTTTTTTCACGATCACCGATCAGGTAGACGAAATTGCCCATGTGTTGAGCAGCGTCGTTGTTGAGGGCGAAATCTCGGCCAGACAATAGCTGGCGAAAATAAAGTTTTTCCATAATTTTTTACCGAAAAATATTAAGGATAGAGACGATCCAGTGTGCGGGCAAATGGAATGGTTTCTCTCACATGGTGAAGCCCACAAAGCCAAGCAACTGTGCGTTCAATACCAAGCCCGAAGCCTGCGTGCGGGACCGATCCGTAGCGTCTCAAATCCAAAAACCATTCGAAGTCTGCTTGATTGAGTTTGTGTCGTTCGATCTCCTTCATCAAAAGGTCGAGATTATCTTCACGTTGTCCGCCGCCAATAATTTCGCCATAACCTTCTGGTGCAAGAATATCCATGCATCGAGCTATGGAAGGATTTTGTTCATCCTTTTTCATATAGAAAGCTTTTACTGCAGCAGGAAAACCGTGGACTACAACAGGTTTTTCAAAGCGTTTAGTAAGCTCTGTTTCGTGTGGTGAGCCAAAATCCATACCCCATTGGATGTCGAGTAAGTTTTTAAGATCAGTATCTTGAGTTTGAGTTTGAATTTCGCGAATCATTTTTACAGCGTCGCAGTAGCTTAAACGAACAAAAGGTTTTTGAATTTTTTTAAGAGGAGCAATATCTCTTTCAAGTACTTCAGTCAGCTCATGCTCATGCTTATTGAGAACCTGCTCAACAATAAAACACAAGAAATCTTCAGCAAGGTTGATATCACCTTCCAAATCCATGTAAGCGGCTTCAGGCTCGACCATCCAAAATTCATTGAGATGGCGTCTGGTTTTACTTTTTTCTGCTCTAAAGGTTGGGCCAAAGCAGTAAGTTTTACCAAATGCCATAGCGGCTGCTTCTTGATAGAGCTGGCCTGATTGAGACAAAAACGCTTTGGAATCGTCAAACCATTTTGTTTCAAAGAGGGTAGATGTTCCTTCACAGGCATTGGGAGTAAAAATGGGGCTGTCCACCAATAAAAAACCATGACTGTCTAAATAATCTCGTGCAGCTTTGATGATGGTGGCTCTAATACGCAAGATAGCATGTTGACGGCGTGACCTAAGCCAAAGGTGACGGTGATCCATGAGAAAGGCATCACCGTGAGCTTTTTTGGCGATAGGGTAGTTATGGCTTTCTGCTACAAGTTTGACTTCATCGAGATGAAGCTCATAGCCGCAGTAGGGCGCCCTTGGTTCTTGTTTCACTACACCACTGACAATGATCGATGCTTCTTGGCCAAGTTTTTTGGCTTCTTCAAACATTTCTTCACTGACATCGGCTTTGGCTAGTATTCCTTGAATAAATCCAGAACCATCACGAATGTGCAAAAAAAGTAATTTTCCTGAACCGCGTTGGTTATAGAGCCAGCCCTTAAGAGTAACTCTTTGATCAGCATAGTTGGCGATTGTAGAAATTGTGACATGAGGTGGTTGCAAGTTTGTTTCAGTCATGGTGCTTTGTGTCCCTTTAAAAAAGTTTACGAAGCCTTGTTTAGCAAGTTGCATGAGTGCTCACAACTTAGTTGAAGCTTTTTCCTAAGCAATTATGAAAATATTTTTGTGCCAAATAAAGAGGTAGTGGAATGGGCCAGGTTCATGAAATTGAACATGTTTTTATGAATGGACATAGTAATTTAGAAATAATCTGTGGCCCGATGTTTTCCGGAAAAACAGAAGAGCTGATTAGGCGTATCAGAAGGGTGGAATATGCTCGCATGAACGCTATCGTTTTCAAGCCTGAGATCGATGCACGCTATTCTCGCGATTTAGTTGTCAGTCACTCCGAACAAAAAATTTCTTCTGTACCCGTGCCTAATGCTGCGCGCATTCGGGATTATTTGGGGGCAAACCAACAAAAAATTCATGTTGTTGGTTTAGATGAAGTTCAGTTTTTTGATGATGATGTGATTTATCTATGTGAGGATCTTGTAGCCATGGGGATTCGCGTTATTGCTGCAGGCCTGTGCGAAGATTATTTGGGGCGACCTTTTGGACCCATGCCCGATCTCTTGGCTCATGCAGATACTGTTTCTAAGCTGTGGGCGGTCTGCATGCGTTGCGGTGCTCCAGCCAGCAAAACTCAAAGAGTAGCTCGCAGTGGAACGAAAGTAGCCGATAATCAGGTGTTGGTAGGTGCAGATTCCTGCTATGAAGCTCGATGCCGTGCATGTCATGTCAAGGGTATTGTTGAGCTTATCGACGTCAATGATGCATAAAACAAGAGAAAAAACTCTCTAGCTTTATTTGACTTCTGTCTGTAATCTTAACGCGGATTTTAGGTATTTCCCATAATATCAAATTAGCAAGCTGGTCAGCTGATAAAAATAGTTCGGCAAGAAAATTTAATTATCCCTGGCCAATATTCGATGCTTCGATTGGTATGGCTTGGTAATTTTAATACATTTTTTGAGCACAGGTGTAAGACGATTCTGCGGCTTTCATTTGTGCTCCTTACTAATTTTGTATGAAAGATTTAATTTGAATTAAAAAATATTTTATAAATAATTTTATGGCATTATATGTGTGGTGATTTTTTGCGATTAAGGCTGAGAAATAATGTCTAAAATATTTTTCTTTTGTCTTTTCTTTATTTTTATTGTTGGTTGTCATCAAAATCTATTAGAAGAAGAATTTGATGGGAAATTTCTGCTTCATAACCGGCTTTTTTCCATTTTATCTGAGGGCTCCTATCATGATATAGCTGACGAATATCGAAAAAAAATAGAAACTCAGCTTTTATTGTCTGACTATCACAATGCTCCTCCTCGAGAAAATCCTTTCACCCTTATGGGAAGAGGAAAACTCAATTTTTCTGCTTATCACCGCTTTGAAACCTACAGCAAAGTAGAGCCTTCTTTAGTGAAATTATACAAGCAATGGCATAAAAAACAGCCTCAGACTTTGGGAAATGTTGTGTTGAATGATTACATCACTAACAAGCCTGTGCAATCGCCTGTTTCCAATGAATATATAGTTACAAGTTGGCTAGATGAAGCAGGTGTGGAACAGGTATATCAAACACTATTTGGAGAAAAATTAAATAAAAATCAAGGAGCTGGTCATAGGTTAATTGGAAATGTTGTAAGCATGCATGAGCTTTTTGCACACGAAATATATAAGCAGTTTATGTCAGCATATCGGTTGGAGAATAATGCTGATTTGTTTGGTATTTCATCTTTATATATCGATAGCCAGTTAAAGGTATTGGCGCAAAACAAGATAGATGAAGCAGCAAGTAAACTCAATCTTTCAAAATTATATCAAAGTGTTTATAATAATATATTATTTGCTATGGATATTATGCTCGATATAAATGCTTCGCCAGAACTTTATATATGGTTGAATGAGTTTGTTAATAATAATATTAAAATCCTTTTAGTTCATGAGCCATTTAATGATAAAAGTCTTAATGATTTTATTGCAGATTTGTATCCAAATTTTCAGGTAAATACAAGCTTTGCCAGTGGTGGAATGAATGCTCTTCAGCAAACGGTTAAAGAAATTAGTTTGGTAGATACCAGTGAGAGAGTTATTGTTAGCAAAGGCTCTTATTTTGAATTTATTTCACTTATTAAAACTTTAAATAAAAAAAATATAAACATATATAATAAAGAAGAGTTTATTAATAGTTTGGATAGCGATGCAAGACCAATCAACACGCTTTTGCTTGAATGCTACGATGCATACAGCCGCAAATCACTCGATCCTTTAGAGTGGGTTAAGCTTGCTCAAGAACGGCATATTCCTGTTTCACGCGTTGTGATTGATATTACTCATGAAGCTCATATAGCTTCTGCTCGCCTAAAAAAGATTGTCACAAGTTTGCAAAATAGCGGCATTCAAGTGGATATGCACAGAAGTGGCCATAAGTGGGATTTGATAGGAAACGATGATCGATCTTTGGGGCTTTTTATGCGATTTAATAATAAGGGTCCGTCGGACGAGCTCTCTAGAAAATACAATCCTCTGACATTCCAATATTATGTTCTAAGTCTAAAGGCTTTATATTTGAACCCTCAGCTAATTTTAACCGAGCTCTTTCAAAACACGCTTAATAAAAATGCTAATCAATGCCGTAAAATTTTAGATAAGCCCTTAAGGGGACTTAAAGAGGAAGATGTGCAATTTCTATTTTTACCAATAGATAGTATTGGCATTAGACACTATTTCGATACACCTTTTTATACTCGAGCAAGTTTTGCCTATTTGCTACCAGCATCGACCCCTTTTAGTGGTGAGAACAACAGAGTGATTTTTGGTGCATTGCCACAAAAAAGTAATTCAGATTTTTGTCATTCCTTAAAAATTTTTATTCAATCTAAAACTCGTCGCAATGAAGTTTTGAATGCTAATGTTACTGAACTTAAAAAAGTAACTAAAGAAAATTCAAGTTTTGCTTATGAAAGAGCAAAAAAAATAGAGGTGAAAATTAAAACCCTTGAAGAGAAAAAACAAAAAATAGTGAGCAAATATAGAGAAATGGTAGAGGTTATCGATTATGTAATCGAGCGCAGTAAGATTAGAAGAAATAACCTCATCGATTTATTGAATTAATCCGAGCCACTAGTTAGAGACTGCTTTGAAAATTTGTTAAAGTCGATATTTTTGCTTTGACACTTAAAAGTTATCTCACTTGGCTTGGTTCATAGCGGCACTGCATCTAACTTTTTGTCGCTCTGCTCGAATTTTTTGCTTTCGCTCATTGAGAAGCTTAGGCAAAAAATGGACGATCTTCGCTCCTAACTATTGGATGCTGCGCCACCAGGTGCCGAAAATACTTTCGAAGACCTGCAAAAAATTATTTTCAACAGTCTCTAACAGCAAGCACTGATTAATGAGAACAGTTGTTCTTGTTTCGCCATTGGCTTCAAGGAGATTTTGGTGTTTGTGTAGGGAGTTTGCTTTTTATAAGCTGCTACTTATAGAAATACTGCCTTTAGTTATTAAGGAGTTTTTATGGATGTGCAAAAGACAGAGAACAAGGGTGATCAAATCTATCGCTCGCTGAGTTATGAAAAATCTGAGCTAGAGCACTGTTATGGAAAAAATATTCATATTTTGACTGATCCTGTATCGTTGCTCCAGCTTGCTGATTTATGCCAAGCAAAGACCAGGCAGCCTGCGATCAACAATTTAGTCCGGGAACTTTATCAATTTTTGGTGCGCAATGTGGTGCGTATTGAATTTCCTATTGAAGAAGTTCATATAAAGACGCGAATGGCAGCTGTCAGTGAGTTTGGTATTTGGACAGGCCGCGTGATAAAAAAACAAACTAAAACAGTGACAGTAAATATTATGAGAGCAGGAGCTTTACCCAGCCAAGTGAGTTTTGATTTTTTTAATCGTATACTCGATCCTGATTTTGTTCGCCAGGATCATGTGGTGATGTCACGCATTACTGATGAAAAAGACCGTGTTACGGGGGCCCATATGGGTGGATCAAAAATCGGAGGAGATGTGGATAATTCAATGCTGCTTTTTCCCGATCCCATGGGAGCTACCGGGACCTCTATCTCAGAAATAATTTCTTTTTATAAAGAGAAAGTCGCAGGAAAACCTTTGGGAATATTTGCTCTTCATTTGATGGTGACTCCAGAATATTTGGCTCGTATGAAAAATGATCATCCTGATGTAAAGATCTACGCTCTCAGACTTGATAGGGGAGCTTCCAGCGCTGAAGTTTTGTCTACTAAGCCTGGATCTCGGTGGAAAGAAGAAAGCGGACTAAGTGATAAACACTATATCGTTCCCGGTGGTGGCGGCTTCGGTGAAATAATTAATAATTCATTTTGTTAGGAGAAACTGATGTCTATTTTTGGAAAAGACCGAGTCGAAGAGCTTATCAGCCAAGAGGAGATAAGCAAGAAAGTAAAAGAATTGGGAGAGAGTATCAAGGCTCATTACGAGGGAATGAAAGAGCCATTAGTGCTGGTAGGGGTATTAAAGGGTTCCATAATTTTTCTTGCCGATTTATGCCGTGCCATAGATATGCCGGTAGAACTAGATATGATGGGAGTGTCTTCTTATGGAGAAGCAACTCAATCTTCGGGAGAAGTAAGAATCACACAGGATCTCACGAGACCAATCAAAGATAAACATGTGCTGATCGTAGAGGACATTTTCGATACGGGATTAACCGTCAAATATTTGATAGAAAATTTAAAAGCACGTGAGCCTGCAAGTGTGAAAGTTTGCACTTTGCTAAAAAAAGAAAACCACAAACAGCTTAGTTGTGAACTCGATTTCGTAGGCTTTGTTATACCCGATAAATTTGTGGTAGGTTACGGACTTGATGTGGCTGAGCGCCTAAGAAATCTACCAATGATTGGAGTTTTTTATCCGCCTAGCTCGTCATTGTGAGTTTCTTTTTTGTGTCTTTGCGCTTTAAAGATTACCTTGAATAAAAGAATTGATTAAGGTGATTTTTTATGGCTGAGCTAGAAACTATTTCTCAGGTAATAGAGCGCTTACATAAAAGGGGTTACGCTCAAGATTTTAGAGCATTGGAAGCAAATTTTCATATAACGCCAGCAGGCTTAGATGTTGAGCCAGATCAGGTTGTTGTGGATGCTATTTATCGCTTTGAGGGTGAAACCAATCTTGATGATGAGGCGGTGATATTTGCATTGAGCTGCCCTCAACATAATTGCAAGGGAACCTACATTGTTGCTTTTGGTCCTATGATGGAACAGCGTGACAGTATAATGGTTCAGCGATTAAACAAGAAAAAAATGTCAAATAAATAAAAAAGGCAGCCTTGCTGCCTTGAGTGTTCGAATTCTAATGATGAACTGGCACAGGTATAGGTGTGAGTACTGGGTCAGGTATAGGCCATACCGGAAGAGTTACGTTTGGCACATCGTTGTAGGGTTTAATAAAATTTACAACGTAGTAGGGACGACGATGCTGCCAATAGCGGGTGACAATAATTTTAAAAGTATTTAATTCATCATGATCGCATACTTTATTGATGCCAACTAATTCGTATGTCAGTACTTCATCTTCGTTTTCAGAAATAATTTCGGTGGCATAGTCGAGTTCGACAGCCCTGTGCTCAAGATTCATTTCGGCAATATCATAGAGTCCGTTGAGAAGAGCTCCTATCAACCAAAAAGATTCTGCAGGCAGAGGAGAAGTGATTGAATGATTAGAATTAGTGAGGCTTACATATTTTTCTAGGCGGATCTGATAGTTACTTAAAACTCGTCCATCATGGAGCACATCCTGTCCTTCGATAAGGTAAATATAGCGATTTCCTTCCCAGGTTTTTGTTGCATGAGTTACGATTCTATCGGCGCCTGTTGCTGGTCGTGCCAAGTCAAGAGCGATATCTGGAGCAAGTTTAACAATTAACTCTGCTATTTCTATGCTTTCATCATTGAGCTCGCTCTGTTCTGCCAAAATATGTGCGGAAAATCCCGTGAAAAATAACACAATGAAACTGAATAGTTTTTTTGTCATATTTTCTCCCAAAAATAGTTTTTTTAATGATAACTGAGTGTTGATTGGGAATCTAATTTGATAGTGAAATCAAATAAATCGACTGATAATTATGAGCTTAGCGTAGTTATTGGAATAAAGATTCTAAGCTTTTTGCTGCTGAATAAATTTGTTGTGGACTTAATCTCCACGAGAAAAGAAACTTTGATGCGCTCGTGAGACTATCATGCGTCTGCTTGTTGTCACTTTGCTTAGCCTCTTGTTTTCGTTGTCTTTACTAGTGGCGATTCCTTATTCTGATTTCTCTACCTATGTTACAAGCAATAATCTCGATTATTCCGTTAATTTGAGCGCTTTCTTGCCTGAGGATCGTTTGCTGTTGAAAGAGATCCAAGAAGAGCTGCCATACTTGCATAGCTATGAGAATTTTTTGGATTATCTGGCAACGCGGCGCCCTCAACTTTTTAAACAGTCTGTCCTTATTCATGATAGCGGTAGTTTGCAGTATGCCGATCGCGAAAATCCGCGAGTCATACTTTTTGCCGATGGACTTATGCTGGGCTTTGCTGAGGATCCAAGGACCAAAGAACGGCAGGTGGAAATTATAGCTTTTGAGCGTGGCCATGGTTTTCAGTTTGCTGAATTGCGCTTTAGCGAAGGAGGTCCACGTTATAATGCTCAGCCAGAATCCTGTAAGAGCTGTCATGGCAGTCCAGGGAAACCGCTTTGGGAGCCATATGATTTTTGGCCAAATGCCTTTGGCAGTGCGATTGGCCGCTTTGGAAGCATTGCTGAAAAAGAAGCTTATGAACAGTTGCGCCAGAGTAGTTCAAAGACAGGAATCTATACACATTTACAGTGGCCGGCTCCAGCTACCGGCCACGAAATAAATATGCCAGGGATTGAAACTTTTACTCAATATGTGACGCAGCTCCAGATGTTCAACACTCTGCAGGTATGGAAAGAAAAGTATCCTATCTTCACTCGCCTCGCTCCCGCCTTGCTTGGCGTAGTTAATGGATGCGTGCTGAATGAAAGCGATGCCATCACCGCTCATAATTTGGCTGCGTATTTTCCCAGTACTTGGCGTGGTCATATAATCAGTGACTTTCCTGCATTTCATCAAAAGGTGAAGAATAAGCGCCAAAGCCTAAAAGCTTATCAAAGCAGGCGCTATAAGAATCTTTTTGGTGATAGTCGCACACTTTTCCATATCGATCATGAACGACTTTCTGGTGAAAGCTCTGGCATCGCAGCGATATTTTTCATACTTAAGCTTGCTGGCGTCGATACTCGTGATTTCTCGCTCAGTCAAGGTTTGAATCCTTTTCTTATATCGGTGCCTAATAACTATAAAACAGATTTTAATGCCAATATGGCACTGGTTGTTTTAAGTCTATTTCAGCATTTAAAACCTGATAGACAAGAAATCGCAGGTTATAGTTATCTGCGATTTGATTGTGATGCATTGCGTACAGAGAGCATAGCGCTACTTGCAGAGCAGGAAGTACCTGAGACAAGCATCGATGATTCTTTCCCTGCGCCCACCGTTTTTGGCGAGTGCATCATGTGTCATAGCAAAAATCCCAACAGTTCCGGTATCACTCCCATACCCTTCGATAGGACAAGTGCTTTGCGTTACTGGATGGAGGTTAATGGATACCGTGGTTTTAATGAAATAATCGATCGGATCAATCGATCGGGTTCAGGGCGCATGCCACCATATCGCTCATTAAATAAAGCAGAACGAAGGGCCTTTAATGGCAACTTAGAGAGCATATTGGGGGGGGGAAATCATTCATAAAATCTTTTTTCAGAGATCTCTTGAGGTTGTTTATTTGCTAGAAAATTTATGTAGGAAAACTGTTATGAGAAGCCTGCTTTGTGTTTTTTTATTTCTATTTTCTTGTTTGATATTTTGCACTAATTATCAATGCGATAACTGCAACTCCTGTGATTTCGTATGTGACATTCACGAAGGCGATTGCATCTGCAAAGAATGCGGTATGATAGTGGATAGGATTATCGTTCAGAGCGAGGATGAAAAAGAAAATTTTACTGATGATTAAGCTATAGTCGGTGAAAATTTAATTATAGAACAGAAGTTATTTCCTACTCATACATATTAAAAATAAAGTTATCAGCTCAAAAGATGACGAGCTGACACCAAGTCAGAATTGCTTATGCAGCTATCCAAAAAAATGGAAGCATACACAGATTTTAAAAGCTCGGTTAATTGAGGGGTTGATATAAGTTTCAGTTTTTTGCTCAGAGCTGTTTAAGTTGAGCTTTTTTACTTTTTTTCAAACATTTTTCTTATTTTATCTACTTTATGGGCCCACTGTTGTGGGTCTTTTTGATGGCAATGTTTGAAATAGCTCGCGGCATCTTGAAGGGCACGTGGTTTGCTTTGAGTAATAAAGTGAATAAGCGATTCAAGTTTTCGCCAGTAATCAATTTTTTCTAAAAGAGGATTGAGATAATCAGTCATAACGCAATAGTGAGTTTCTCGCTCTTTGGTAAAATGATGCAATCGGTGATGTTCCCTCGACTGCATAATGCCAGCCTTTTGTAAAAGCCAAATAATATAACTGGCATCCTTGATTTCTTTTGATGTTTGATGGGCCATTTGATGAATCCAGTTGGCCATAGCGGTAAATAAAAGAGAGTAAACGATACAATCAGGCACATCTAAATAAATGGCCGCAGCTAAAAAGGGAGCAACTGCCAGAGCCGATCCTTGAATGCTTTTAATAAAGGGAGTTTCAATAATTCGTCTCGGTTCCAAATGATGGAGGCGATTGTTACAAATTATTTCGTTTTTGGGCAGAAAATCATAAGTATCTTCAAGCCAGTGAAAATGAGCGGAAGTAAAGTCTGCAAGAAGGTATCCTGCAATCAAAGGAATCCACTCAAAAGACCAATCCATACAAAGAGTCACGCCAGTTGCAATCAAAAATATTCCGTCGATCAAATGTTTGGGAAACTGTTGGTAATACGATTTAAATTTGGGGGTGCCACTAATTGGTGAGTCTCTATCTACATCAAGCTGATGAAGGTCAATAATCTCTTGAGTCGCCGGCTCTTCTTCCATACGTTCATCAAATCCGTAGCTAAAAAAGCTAAACAAACAAAAAAAAATCATGACGAACGAGTTTCGAGCACAAAAAAATATATTCATTTTGCCTTCTATCTGATGGGTTGAGGGTGAAAATTAGGGCACTAGATAATTAGCCAATAAGCATGTGCAATAACAATATTTGCATCATGCCTTTGTTTTTATGTCTTAAACATTTTCTTTTGATGCAAGATTTCCCTGAGGCTAAAAAAATCAATAATTTTGTTTAGAAATTATTTGGTAAATAAAAATAGTTGATGAGTTAATTTTGAAGGGACCATCAAAAAAATTTACCAGATGATTTTTTCATGAGCTCATCGTTTTGTTGCGGTTCGTTCAAAAAACATCTAGTAAACTTTATGGATTGAAATTTTAATAATCTGTTCATAAGAGTGGAAAAAATTATTCGTAACCGGCCATTTCTGTGAATCCCTGGCCTTCAATTTTATTTCCTTGATAAGAGCCCTCTATTGAACATGAACCTTCCCAATAAATCGGAGTGATTTGAGCTGGTACTTTAAATTTTTGATCAGCAAAGCGCGCTTTTATATTGAAATCAATGGCGAAAGGTTCTGGTACTTTGATTGCCCACTGAGTGGGGTAATAAACCTCATGATCCTTTATAGAATCTATTGCAGTGATATCGATGAGCTCATCTGGGATAGAAGTAATAGTGCTTTGATTATCTATGATAAAGCCAGTTGTTTTTACGATCTCTTTGCTTTTTGTGTCGCGTATGTGAAAGATCATGAAATCGTTGCCATCATCGAGACGTATGCTAAACCAGTCCCATCCCATTTGAGTGGGGTTAGCTGCATCTGCATCGCCCCACTGGTGATCCATCCATGTTATTCCTGCAACGTGGTAAGTTTTGGCCTTTCCATTTTCTTCAAGAGTGGTCAATGTGCCAGAAGTGAGCATACGTGTGCGGCTGTAGTAAGCTAATTTTCCAGCTACACCATAATCAACGATTCCTTGATCACCAAAAAGAGCAACAGGTTTTATTGCATCGAGTTGTAGATCAACAGCATAATCGGAGTTTCCTGCCTTGATGTTATCGTGACCATCAAGGCCACTGATTTCCCATTTTTCCAGACCTCTTCGAAAGACAAATTTAAATCCTTCATCGGCAGGAGCAGGAGGTCTACGAGATGCAAGCGGATTAAGTCTCTCAAAGGGAATATGCTTTTTATTATCTAAATCGATCAATGCAAAGTGCCCAACATAGCCTGAAATTGGCCTCAGTGGAGAGCCGCGAAACACTGTCATTTCAAAAGCAAATTTTCTTGTAAGACCATTTTCATCAAGCGCATTTAAGTGGCCAGTATAATACCACCATTCGATATTGTAATCGTGAGTGGCTTCATCATTAGGTAAAATGACACGAGATAAGTCTTTAGAAAAAACATGGCAAGAAAAAAACAGCAGTACTCCAAACAACAACGAAATATTTTTCACACAAACCTCAGTTAAGAAATAATCTAAAAATTATATTATAAATTACTGGTGTAGTTAAAAATATTTTTACATTTAAGAGCTGTTTTTAGTGCAAAGTTATGCGTTGTAATTAGCTCTTTAAATCTACAGATGCGTTCCTAAGCGGTCTTCGCAAAGAGTTGTACTGTGCTAACAGCATAAAAAATCGAATTTAACACAAGAACTAAGCTTGGAGAAAACAATGCAAAGTAGGGCAGTACACCTTTCCCTAAGGTTTTTTTGGGGATTGATTTTCAGCCTTCATTTTGCTGGACAAGTGGCGCACCATAATGATGGTACAAGCTATACAAGCAGCGGTACAAAAGCCTATGCAAAGAGTAAACACGGTCCTGATGGTGGGAAGTTTTTGGATCCTTATTTTATTCCTCACATAAGCTCATTAAATGGAAAAAAATATTAGATGCTGGCTGCGGCGCGGCTCCTTGGGCAATAGTAGCGGCACAAAATGGAGCTTTGGTATACGGGATTGATATTCAAGCAGATATGTTAAAACTCGCAGAAGCTGCAGTTCTTAAAGCTTCGTTACAAAATAGTATTTCACTGATTCATGGCAGTGTGGCAAGCATGCCATTTAAAGATGAAAGCTTTGACTTTGCCATGAGCATAAATGTAGGATGCAATCTTCCTAACAAAGGGGTAATATTTAAGAAAAACATAAAAGAAATTGCACGAAGCTTAAAGAAAGGGGGAGGTTTGGTGATCACTGCCCCTATGTCATTTGGTGTTGTGTTTACCAACGGAGCCAAACAAGAAGAAGTAATGGCTCATGTGAATGATGTATTAAGAAGAATTATCGATCCATCAGATGATAAAGAAATAATTGCATGCATCAATGAGCTCACCGAGGTGCATCGGGCCACTTTTACCGTAGAAAATCAATCATTAGTTCTTGTTAGAGATGAATCATCACTCGCATCAGGTCAGATAATTTGGCGCAAGCTTCCAGGTCTTACTGTTCCCAATTATTATCATTCAGTGGATGAGTACATTAAAGCTTTGGATGATACAGGACTTAGGGTAATCCAGCTGGAACAAAAAACATTTGCCGATGAGCAAGAAAGAAGTGATTTTAATGAAGGACGCAATCAAGAAAATATGCTTGGAGCCGAATATCTTGAGCATCCTTCTTTTGTCGTCATTCATGCTGTGAAAAATTAATCAGGGATAATGTTAGTTTCGGTATTTTTAAATCTTTTCACATGAAAGACGTGCTCTGTTGAAGTTTTATCTGGACAGGTCTGTGAAAGAATTTTTTATCATTGACAATAGTGTGCAGGGTAAACGTAGCCCTGGGTTCTAACAAAATAGTACCCTGCAGCTCTCGCATCCTGACGACCGCGAGATGTAGCTGTTGAAAAATTATCTTCCCTGGAAGCACTCCAGTAAAGGTCTAATGGCACGGTTCCAGGCCTTTGGTAGGTGTAAATATAACCTTGAACTCTAACATTATAATAATTAGCAGCACGAGCATCATTTTCGCCTTGTCGTGTTGCAACAGAAAAATTATCTCCCCTGTTGCCGTTCCAAAATAGTTGCAATGGCTCAGTCCCTGATTCGGCTCTATCTAAAATGCAGGCTTCAACACGAGCAAAATTATAAGAAGCAGCAATTGCATCATTGCCGCCTTTAGTAGTGCCGGAGGTGAAATTATCTCCCCTGGCATTTGAATAGTACAGTTCCAAAGGTTTTAGCCCCGCGTTAAGAGTAAAACTGGATATGGCGAGTAATGAACAAATGGCTATCTTAAACATGTATCCTCCTCTGAATGGTCACGTTTAGATAGTTGTTAGTGCTTGAAACGATTCTATTGTTTAGTTCAGAGCAAACTTTTTGCTCATTATGCAGTACCTAAGTTTCTAAATTACCAGCACCAGTTTTCCAGTTGTTTGGCCCGACTCAAGAGCTTGGTGGGCTAAGCGAGCATCTTCTAAGGAATATGTGCTTACCTTGGGAGCATTAATTTTTTTGTGCTCCAAAAATTTTATAAGATCACTCATTGCTTCATCCAAAAGATCAAAGCGGTCGATCAAGAAACTCAAATTAAAACAAACAATGCTTTTGTTTTGATTGGAAAGATCAAAGGGATTAAAGCGAGGAGTTTGTAGGTAGCCGTAGATCAAACGAAAAGGATTGAGTAGGCCACCTTTTTTGGGAAACATGGAGTGGAATCCGTAAGACATAAGTTTGCCCGTACCTCGTAGATGTTTTAATCCTTGTTTGAGAGTGGTGTAGCCGTTGGCATCAAAAATAAGATCGTAGCCTTCTGGGCTGATTTCTTTCGCTCGTGTCCAGAGATTTTCTTTGGACTTATCAATAACAAAATCAGCGCCCAGTTTTTTGACCTCTTTGACTTTGTGAGATGAACCGACAACTCCAGTAACCTCTAAGCCTAAATGTTTAGCTAACTGGGTTAAAGCGCTGCCTACGCCGCCAGCTGCAGAGTGGATCAAAACTTTCATGCCCGGGCGTGTTGTCACATTTTGAAACAATGCATGATAGGCGGTGAGATAAACCGCTGGAAAAGCTGCAGCTTGCTCCATTGTCATCTCTTTTGGAATGTTAAAAACCTGTCTTTCGTTGACTACCACATGGCTTGCCTGCGCTCCAAAAAGGCTTACTCCAAAAACCTGATCGCCTTTTTGAAATTTACTGACGCCTGGGCCAACTTTTTCTACAACTCCAGAAAATTCAAAGCCTGGAGTTATAGGGTAGCCTACAAATTTTTTGGCCGATTCATAGAGGCCCCAGCGAATAATACAGTCAGCGTAGTTGATGCCTGCTGCTTTGACTTTGATCAGTACTTCATTTTTTTGTGGTTTGGGGATTTTCGTTTTTTCTACAACCAGACGCCCGTATCCTCCTGGTTTGGTTATGATAAGTTTTTTTACCATGTGATGCTCCGTAGCTCAAATTTGTTAAATGGTGATGCTAAGAATAATAAAATTAAAACTCTTTTGCTCGGCTTAGAAGGATCTTAGCTTTTAATAGCGACTAAAAAGTCACTAAAAGCATTAAATTATGCTTTAAACGAGAAACAAATGAAGAACGCAAAAAGTTGGCTCTCCATTTTGAATTATTTGAGAGCTTAGGCTCTGCCCTTAAGCATCCCATACCAGTAAAAGTAAGGCAGCAAATATTTCTTGAGCAGATACATAGAATATCGCTCTTTGCTTTGATCGAATGGAAAGGTTTCACAAGGATTCTTATCATAATCAAACTCTGCCAAAATTAATTTTCCATAACCTGTTACTAGCGGACATGAGGTATAGCCATTATAGATAAGATCGCATTTTTGTTTTCGTCTATGGGCAAGCAGTTGAGCGCTGAGGACAGGTGCTTGTTTACGTATGGCAGCGCCTGTTTTAGAGGTTGGTAGACTGCTTGCATCGCCCAAGCCAAAGATATTGCTAAATTTTTTATGTTGAAGTGTTTTTGGATCGACATTTACCCAGCCGTGATCATCAGCAAGAGGGCTTGTCTTTATAAAGTCGGGAGCACTCATAGGGGGGGAAACATGCAAAAAGTCAAAGGCAATTTCTACTTTATTTCCAGACTCAAGCTCTTCGAATGTAGCAATTTTTTTAGGCCCATTTACCGCAACAAGATTATGTCTAAAGCGTGTTTGAATTTTTCTGTCTTCAATAATTTTTCTCAAGGGCTTGGCGTATTTTTCAATACCAAAAATTTTGTCTCCAGCAGATGCAAAAATAATTTGGCTTTGATCTCGAATGCCTTTTTTACTTAGATAATCTTCAGCTAGATACATGATCTTTTGAGGAGCTCCCGCGCATTTTATCGGTGTGTTGGGAAAAGTAAAAATTGCTTTTCCAGCTTTAAATTCTTGTAAAAATTGCCAGGTTTTTTCCACATATTTTTCTGAATAATTAGAACAAACTGAGTTTTCTCCCAGAGTTTCCTTAAGGCCAGATATTTTATCCCAATCAGTTTGCATTCCAGGGCACACCACCAGGTACTGATAGCTTATCGCGCCTCTCTCACGAGCGATAACTTTATTTTTTTCTGGTACAAAACTGCATGCGTAATCTTTGATCCAAACAGCTCTTTTGGGAATTAAGTCTTCTTCTTTTTTTAGAGAATCGGAAAGTGAGGCAGCGCCAGCACCCACAAGAGTCCAAAGAGGCTGATAATAATGTTTATCACTTGGCTCAATAATGGCAACGCTGAGTTTGGGTTCGGCCTTGAGTAATCGGGCAGCAACGCTGATTCCTCCGCTCCCGCCTCCAATAATCACGACATCATAGTATTTGTTTTCCATATTTCCCCCCTTAGAGTGGTTTTGTTAAAGCATAACTTAAGAGCCCTCATTATTTTTTATAAAATAAGTCCAACTTTGGATGAGAATTGCAGAAAGCGGCAACAAATTGAGCTTTTGTCGCCGCTATTATGTGCTTTTGATTTAAATAAAAAGCTTATTTCAAATTGCTGTTGGCAAATTCCCAGTTTACCACGTTCCACCACGCATCGATATATTTGGCGCGCGCGTTGCGGTAATCAATGTAATATGCGTGTTCCCATACATCGCAGGTCAAAATCGGAGTATTATCGCCACTAAGAGGGCAGCCTGCGTTGCCGGTGGTTTCTATCACTAAGGCACCATTTTTGTCTTGATTTAGCCATGCCCAACCTGATCCGAACTGTCCTAAAGCTGCCTTAGAAAATTTTTCTTTAAAAGCATCGAAACTTCCGAATGCGCTATTAATGGCTTGAGCTATTTTTCCATGAGGAGCGCCACCTGCTTTGGGGGCCATGGAATTCCAATAAAATGTATGGTTCCATACTTGAGCTGCGTTGTTAAAAATGCCACCGCTCTCGTTCTTAATAATTTCCTCTAAAGATTTTTGGGCAAGGGCATTGCCCTCGGTCAGATTATTGAGATTGGTCACGTATGTTTGGTGGTGTTTGCCATGGTGATAGTCCAAAGTTTCTTCAGAAATAAATGGTGCTAAGGCATTTTTTGCAAAGGGAAGGGATGGAAGCGTAAAAGCCATAATTTTCTCCTCATAAGATTGCTGTGGGAACTATTAGCTCTGTGAATACATACTTCAAGGCAGGGGAGTAAAACTGAAGCGTAGCTGCTATCGGCGATTTTTACGCAGGCTTGATGCTTTTTTTATTGTTTCGAGAGCTTGCTGAGGAGTCATGGTAAAACGCCATGGACCTTGCATCGTTGGATGCTGATGACTCTTTTCTAGTTCATATAAAAAATCATTGCGCTTTATAGGTTGAGCACCAAATTTTTCTAGATGTTGGGTATGACTTTGACAATCGATAAGACTGAAGTTCCACGTGATCAGATGAGCTACTAAGGTAGCAAAAGCAATTTTTGATGCATTGCTTTGTAAAAAAAACATCGATTCACCAAAAAACAGTGAACCTATGCTAACTCCATAAAGTCCTCCAACTAAGCGGCCATCCTGGTAAGCCTCGATGCTGTGAGCATAGCCCAAGCCATGTAAATCACAGTAACCCTCGATAAGCTCATTTGTAATCCATGTACCGTCTTGTTCTGCTCTCAAAGATTTTTGACAGCCTTTCATGACTCGATAAAAATTGCAGTCAGCTTTTATTTGGAGTGAAGAATTTTTTATGGCTTTAATCAAACTTCGATTGATCAAAATATCTTGAGGACGCATCACAAAACGAGGATCGGGCGAAAACCATAAAAGAGGCAGACCTGGGTGAGGCCAAGGGAAGATACCGTTGTAGTATGCAGCAAGCAATGTATCAGGCTCAAGATTAGCGCCCACAGCCAAAATGCCATGTTCATCGGCATGGCTGTGATCGGGAAATAAAATATTTGTTTCATCAAGAAATACTGGCATAGGGCTACTATAACGAGTTTCAGGCATTTAAAATTTTATCTGCTATCTAAAAATTCATTCAAGTGTGGGATTGGTTTTTGTCAATGGATGAGCAACAAGTGCGCTGATGGGAACTCCCATGCTGATGGCAGTGAGTGAAGATAAGAGCCAAGGATAGGTTTTAAAAATTTTCATTGCGAGCTCAAAAAATAAATTATTTTTTTGCATGAGAAGCATTATATAGGTGAGCCAGGTATGAGCCCTGCCATAGTTTAGGGCGCCTCGTTGATATTCTTGTAGATCACTTTGTGTGATCCTTTTGTTTTGTCTGAGTTTATCGCCAATAATATGTGCCAATAATTGTCCTTGATAAAGACCAAGATTAATTCCTTCGCCGGTTAATGGATCAATATAGCCTGCTGCATCACCTATCAATGCAGCGTGTGTTTTAGAAAAAAAATTTTTTGCTCGGTAATGGAATGGACCAATAGCAAAAGCTTTATGGCTTAAATCGTAAAGTGCCATTTGTTTCTTAAGTTTAGGAAAATTATCGATCAAAGCAAAAAAGAGATCTTTGCCCTTAGCTGGCAATTTTTTTGATCTATCCCACATGAACACAACATTGATTTCATTCTTCCCTGTGGGAGTGACGTAAGCCTCAATATTTTTATCAAGATGGATTTCAACCAAAGAAGTCCATGCTTTGATCGGCATATGTGCAGTGAGTGCCCACCGTTTAAAATACGGTTTTTTAATTTCAATACCTAAATTCGATCGTACTTTTGAACGCAGGCCATCGGCACCTACTAAAAATTTTGTTTTTATGTGCCGCATAAGATTTTCTTCTTTAACGGTGACAATCGAGTTTTCATAATTTTTAAATTCAGCTTTTATAAGATGAATATTTGGGTATTGATTCAAACTTTTTTTAAAAGCGCTTGATAAAACAACGCGATTAATTCCTAAGCCAACGCCATTGATAAATGAAGCTTTGGCCTGGTGTTTGGCTGTGATATACCTAATCCCATCAATTTTATGCTGTTGATCATCGCCAATGAAATCTAAAATACCTAGCGATTTTAATTGATTTACACCATTTGGCAGTATGCCTTCGCCGCAGGGCTTGCCTGCGGGAAGTTGATTTTTTTCAATTAAAGCGACTGAGAGATTTTTTTGTGCAAGCTTCAGTGCGCAGGCAAAGCCTGCTGGTCCAGCACCCACAATAACCACATCATATGTATTCATGTAGAGAGTATCGGTTTTAAAGATAGTTGAAGTTGCCAAAAAATAAAAACGCTCATGATTTGAGCGTATGAAATTTTAAAGTGGTGTATGTGATTTTTGTCTGATTTTACACATCTAGAATGGAATTTTCTGTAGTTGATTGAAACGCTTTACTTTTTTCAAGCAAGAGCTTCATAGCTATTTTGAATGGAGGAAATTTTATGCAAAGATCCTCGATATTTTGTTTTTCATCAGATTTTGTTGAGTCTTTTCCTTTATTCCAAAAATCTATTCCCAACCCACAACATACACATGAAATACCGGCGCAACAGGCGGCTGCTCCTGAGCTAGCGATTGTGCCTAAAGTTATTCCTAAAGTTTTTGCGCTTATCGATTTAACGTGCTCTACGGCACTCAAAGTGCCGTGGTACAGGCATGCATGTAAATCATGAGCATTGGTTAGAGGTTCAAAGCCATTTGGGCATAAGTAGTGGATTCCATCGTCTATCATTTTAACGACATAATCGGTGCCGTTAACACAAAGCTGATCAGTATCTACCACATGTCCAGATTCGCATACTAAGTTTGTTGCAATTCCCATGCCCAAGCCAACAGGATAGAGTGTAAAGAGTATGGCTCCTCCAACAATTACTAATACTCCTCCTGTGGCGGCCAAGGTCATGAGCCTAGGGTTTTCAGAATTTTTAACATCCTGTGGCATTTGAAGAAATCTAATCAAGGCTTCATCGCTTTCATCTTGGCTAAATGCTTGAGAGATTTTAACCAATAATGCGGCTTCTATTGCGTTGAATTTAGTTTTTTCCAACGAACTCTTGTGTAAATCAGCGTCTTTTGGGGAAATTTTTTCATTTGCATTAAGTTGATCGATTATTGTTAGGGCAGCATCTTTTATTTCTTGCTCTGAATATTGGTTTTCGGTATCAGTAATTAAAAAATATTCATTAGAATCATTTTTTTTAGTGATGACAAAACCGCTATGTGATGGACTAGAGAGGGTGAAAAAAATATTAAAGAAAAGCCAGAACGTTAAAAATTTCTTTTTCATTAATTGCCCTTCTCGGTTTAAGATTTATTTTCGCTCATGCCTTATTACGAATAAGAGTCAATACAGAAGTAATACAGAAGTAATAATGATCAAATAAAAAACGCTCGATATGAGCGTTTCTCTGTGAAATAAAAGTAATTCTTACAAATTGTATACGAAATAAAAATCTCCACTCACCTCAACACTCAGGGGTTCAAGTTTGAGAGTGGCGGGAATGAATATTTCATGATTTTCAGCAATTGGTGCAGCAGCAGGAACTACAGATTTGCTCGTAAAATCAGAATAGCCTCGCTGAATAAAATCAACTTTTTGCAGACGCCACTGTCCTTGAAAGTCATCGCCAAGAAAATCAATAAAATCATCAGTGGCTTTTTTTTGAGCAACTCTTCGAGCAATTCTTCTCATGTTGTCAGCGGTGTGTTCATAAACTCCTTTGTAGATATTATCGATACCGCTTGTTACATGATTAAGATTGTTTTCATCGCCCTCAGTGTGAAGTGGCCAAATTGCCTGTTGTAATTCTTGATAGAAATTTTGCACTGTTTCGTTATCGAGTGCGTTTGCTTCGTCACCTTTTTCTAAGGTGAGTGTTAGTTTTTGTGCGGCGAAATATTTATTATCGCACGGTCTTTCACGATCCCAAGAATGATTTTGTTGGGAGAGGCTGATGGGATTAATTGTATAGCTGATTTTTTGAGATTTCAGCTCTATCCAATCACGGAAATGATTAAGATTATTGACAACATAGTTTGATGCTTCAGTTCTGTCTTCAAAACACTCAGCATTAAAACTAAGAGTAAATTTTATATAATCTCCATCGTGATATGTCCTACCTTCTCCGCCACTTTGATAATAATTGTATTCAGTATTTGCTGTAGATGCGAGCAAAGAAGTTGCTGCAAATATCAAAGAAAAAATCGATGCCTTGATCATTGTTTCCCCCTTAGAAATCTTTGTTGCTAAGATGATGGAATATATTTCCAGATCAGATCAAGACGTGAACAAAATTATTTGAAAAATATCATAAACAGTATCGACGTAATCCCCTTTCTTCATGACGAATTCTTACAAATAAAATTATTAAATTAAGAACAGAAAAAATTACGCTCGTATAAATTGCGCTGTAAACCAAAGGCAAAAAAGCTATTTCTAGGATCACTCCCCAATAGTTAGGGTGTCTGACGAAACGATAGATCCCATGTGATATAAGTTTTTCTTTTGGCACAATTACGATAGAGGCAGTCCATCGATGGCCCAAGGTGACAATAGCTGTGATGCGCAGGATTTGTCCGATAAAAAAAAGTGAGAGACTAAAATACCCCCATAGAGGATAAAAAGTTCTCCTTAAAAAATAAACCTCGATAAATATGGCGATAAGCCATGTTGCATGGATCATTTTCATAAATAAAAAGTGATCATGAGCGTGACGAAAAGCTCCCTGGGCAAGAAGTATTTTTTCATTGCGATGAGACCAATACAGCTCAAAAATTCTTTGGCATGCAACCAAACTCACCAAAATAAAAAATAATTTTTGACTTAGCATTGCATCAACACCATTTCCGCGCAAAAACCTGGTCCCATAGCAAAGAGCAATGCATGCTCGTTTGCTTTTGGTTTTTCATTGATGGTTCTTTGTAAAACGTTGAGTACTGAAACAGACGACATATTTCCTAACTCGAGCAAGGAATCTCTTGTGTGACGAAGAGCATTTGATGGAATTCCCAGTCCCTCCTCAAGAGCATTAATCACCTTGGGGCCTCCTGGGTGAGCGATCCAGTGGTCGATATTTTCTCGTTTCAGTTGATGTCGTTCAAGAAATCTATCGCTTGCATGAGGAATGGCAACACGAGCAATTTCGGGAACACCATTTGAAAGAATAATTTTAAAACCTGTATCTTCGATGCTCCACCCCATAATGTTAGCTGATTCTGAAAAAAATACTTGATGAGAATCAATAATTTTAAAAATGGAATTTTTAGAGAGAGGATGTTTATCTCCAGCCAATAATAAAGCAGCGCACCCATCGCTAAATAATCCTGTTGCAACAATATTAGCCATGGATAAATCACTTTTTTGATAGGTCAGACTGCAAAGTTCCAAAGCGAGTACCAAAGCAAGCTCATTAGGGTAAGCTCTAAGGTAATCAGCAGCTCGAGACAAAAGTGCGGCACCTCCCAAACATCCCAGTCCAAAGATGGGAGTGCGTTTGATCGAAGAGGAAAGTTTTAACCTGTTTACCAATAATGCATCCAATGAAGGAGCTGACATACCGGTTATCGAAGTAAAAAAGAAATGTCCTATATCCAAAGGATTAAAATTTAAGTTTTTAAAAAGTTTATTAATACATTGATAACTCAAATCTAATGCTATTTTTTGCCATAAATGCATGCGCTCTTTAATACCTGTGAGCTTGGGATAATGATCGATTGGTAAACACAAAGCGCGATGTTGCACCAAAGCTGAAGTGTGAATTTTTTTGATAACAGTTTGTTTATTGCGTGACTCTTGAATCAAAAGCTCAGATATTTGTTCTTGTGAATAGCAATATGCTGGAAAGGAGCATTCAAGCCCTACGAGGTGAGGCATAGTAACTCCGTGAAGAAATTTTCTCTTTAACAAACAAATAATGAAAATTATTTTTATGTGACCAGTAAAGAGCGATAAGTACTCTTGGTAATAGAACACATTAATAGAGAAATAAGTTCCATGAGCCGCAAAGCTTCTTGCGCATAATGTGGAGAACAAAGATCCATATGTTGAAGAAAATTTAGTGCGACATTTTCATGACCACCCTCGTCATTGATCTTCATATGAAGGTTTATAAATCGAGCAGAATCATTAAAACCTTTTTCTTCTAACAGCTTCGCCATGGGATCTACTTCTTGATAATTGCTTCTTTCAAAAGCATCGATAGCCATAGTAAAAGCCAAAAAATTTCGATGAGCACAATAATGTAATACCAACATAAGCGCTTTTGTTTCGCTCATGACTGGAATTTCATTGGGTTCGAATCCGAGATGACGCAGGGCTTTGGATAAAATTTTATCGTGGTCTCTTTCTTCATCGATAAACTCTTGCACATGTGCTGATGCGGATTGAGCAAGTAAAAGAGCTGGCAGCAAAGCTTTTTGACAGTGCAAGGTTACGTAATGATTTTGCCTCACAACGCGAGCAATGGCATTTAAAAATTGCTCACCCGCAAATTTTTTTATGCTTTGAAAATCTTTTTTTCCACTATCGTTTTCTATTAACTCGAGCAGATGAAATCTACGAGCAATGCTAAACAAACTTTCCGGATGAACTGAGTTGTTGATAGTGGCAAAGGCTATTGCACCTTCATGATCCCATTGCCAATCGTTTCGATCTATTATGTGCAGCACTGACTCAACTTCAATGCATGATAGTGGCTGTTCATCAGCAAGAGGTGTCTTGAGCGCCTGGCTTAGAATTTCTTTGATATTTTCGTGCAATAGACATTGATCTTTTATGTGATGAGCATCGAGTGAGTGACTTAGTTTTGGTGTGGGCAAAATATATGCAAAAGGTAGTTGATGGAAATGTTTAAAGAATTCATTTACTGCCGGTATATCTTGAGGACTCAAACTTTTGCCATGCAGTTTACTGCTAAGAAATGGAACAAGACTCTGACTGAATCGAGCTTTATTGGTAGTGGCTGTAAGCCACGGAGTTTTCACTACAATATCATCGAGATTGGCAGAGGATTCGAGCGATACTTCATCGTAAGGCCAGTAGTTAAAATTACTCATAATGAACCTCTTGCTTTATTGTGAAAATTTTTCATTAAGAACATGCAGTCACGCGTCATTGTTAAAGCACTTGTGACCGCAAGGATATTTCGTTTAATAAGTTAAAGCTGAACCGCATTAGGGGGAAGGCATGAACCAATTTCTATAGGGAATCTTTCTTGATCAGGTCGTTTGAAGGTAGTGATAGAGATTTGTCCATCGGCACAGCCATTTTCCTGAAGAGTTCGATTTAATGTTTGGTTGTTTGCTGTTTCATCGCAGTTTCCAGCAAGAGCACTGTTGTCATTTCTATGATAAACAGAAAGGCAGTAGTTTTTGTAGTCGTAGTTAGCTGGCAAAGGAGCTAAAAGCGCAAAAGAATTCGACGCAGATACGGCAAGTGCTGCTAATGAAATTGTTTTTTTCATATTTTCTCCATTTCAAACAGCAATGAAACATTTTTGACTCGGCCATAGTTTAGTAAAAAAGCGGAGCTCTCATGAACATTGCTAATTTTCATCGTCAAACATTATTTTTTTTGTTTTTATTTCTAGCTAATTTTTTGAGAGCACAAGATTTCTGTGAAGATCAATTTACAAAAATGTGGACAGTGATCACAGAATTTTTAAACGAAGAATATATTATGCAACCAGAGATTACTGATGAAAGTCGTCACGATTTGTTTGCAACTTATAAATCGGAAATAGATACTATTGAAAAAAAGTGGAATACGCAGGAGCATGATGAAAGTAATAAAGAGTTGTTTAGAGAAAAAAATAATTTTTTCGCAGGGTGCATTAAGCAAAACAATAATTCAGAGTTCCCACGTCTAGAATTGTTTCAAAAAAATAATTATCAAAATTTTTTAGATCATCGCTCGATTGCGCAAGAGTCATTGCAATCTGCCAAGGAATTTTCTCAAAAAATAATGCAACGTCAGTATGAAATTGATCCCACGATGCAGATAGGTTTTTGTTTTGCACGGGCCCTTCATGTTCATTACTTGTTGAGAAAGGCTGGGATAGAGCAGCAGGATATTTTTAAGGTTTTTGCTCTTGGCGATCTGTATGTAGATGGGCGGTTTTGGGGTTTTCATGTTGCAATCGTGATACGAGATCATAATGCTGGTTACTTGGTTATTGATCCGATGAAAGAAGAGCTTAGTCAGTTGTCTGAATGGATGAAGTGGATGGAAAAATTTTCACTTAAATATCCCGCATCTCACCTAAGGTTTTATATAGCCGATGCAAGAAAATTATTTCCATCGAGCAAATGTTACTCGATGGATGAACTGAGGCTGCCCCACCTAAAAGAATATTTTTTTATGTTGGGGTGTGAGTTGTTAGATATTAAAAAAATCTAGAGTGTTTTGATAGATTTGATTTTCAATAATTTCTAGAGTTTCTCCTCGGGCTTGCGCGACTGCGTCTAAAGTACGGTGAATATAATGGGGCTCATTTCTTTTTCCCCGATAGGGAAGTGGAGCGAGATAAGGGCAGTCCGTTTCGATAAGTAATTTTTCCAAGGGAATTTCTTTGGCGACCTGCGGTAAATCTCCGGGTTTTTTAAAGGTAATAATACCAGATAGAGAAATATAAAAGCCTGATTCAATGTGGATGTGTGCTTCTTCTAGGCTTCCGCTGAAGCAATGGATCAAAACTTTTTGTCCTTCTTTTAAATGAGCCTCCATAATGTCCATAAATGGAACGAAAGCATCCCTCAAGTGAATTATGAGCGGCAAACCGAGTTCATGGGCAAGCTCAATTTGTTTTACCAAAGCAGCTTCTTGCTCTTTGGGTTTTGAATGATTGTAGTAATAATCGAGTCCGCACTCTCCAATGGCAACACATTTCTTAGCTTGGGCAAGTTCTCTTAGTTTTTGATAATTTTCATCATCCAGAAATTGCGCTTCATGGGGGTGAAAACCTGCAGAAAAATATATGTTTTCATAGCGTTCGGCCACCGCATGAGCTTTTTCGGTGGTAAAAATATCGCATCCAATGGTGATGAGATGAGTGATATTTTCGTCCTGCGCCCGTTTTATTACTTCATCACGATCGCTATTAAATTTTTCATCATGAATATGACAGTGACTATCGATGATCATTATCCCACTTGCCTTTTTGCTTAAATGAGGTGTTCTAGAACTATGATTGCCATGGAACAAATAAAACAATATATCAAAAAATCTAGTCTTCCCAAAATAATAGCTTTTGCCGGAAGCGAAAGGGCCCTTATCGATGAAGCTTTGGCATCCATCCGTGCTTTTAGTCAAAAAAGTGATCAAGATGGACTCAATTATTATCGCTATCGAGCACAAGAAGATAAACCAGATATGGTTGTTGGTACACTAAAAACCATTCCTTTTTTGGGCGACAAAAAATTTGTTGAGCTTCATGATGCAGAAAAAATTAACGCTAACGATGCAAAAAATTTAATTGATTATATAACTAATCCTTCAGAATTCTCTGTATTTATTTTAGTTTTTAATAAGCAAGATAAGCGTAATAAATTGTTTAGTTTTCTTTTGGAAAAAAAATATTTGTTTTTATTTGAGCCGTTAAATGAAAAAGAGATGGTGAAATTTATTCAAAAAGAGGCTGAACATTTGGGAGTGACTATCGATCATGAATCAGCCGTATTTTTGCAGTTAAGTCTAGAAGGAGACATATTGGCTATCAAGTCAGCCTTAGATAAACTTTCGTTGATGTATGAGAACAAACAACCAACGCTCGAAGAAATCGCACAGAATGTGATCGGTGATGGCATGCTCGATGTTTTTCGGCTGGCGCGTATGATATCGGAGGGAAATCTCGATGATTCCCTTAAAGAATTAACCAAACTCCGTCATCGGCAAGAGAATGCTCTTAAATTTTTAGGTGTTTTGGTCTGGCAGTTTAGAGTGCTGGTTCATATTCGTGATTGCCTCGAAAGGGGACTGCCTGAGTGGGATATTCGAAAGGAAGTATCAGTTTTTGGAGATCGTTTTAATTGGATGCTCAAAGTTTCTAAACAGCGCACGATCAACTTTCATATCAACCGTCTGACGAGATTATTGCAGTGCGATATATTTCTTAAGTCACAAAAAACTTCAGATCCAATGTGTATTATCGAAAAAGCGGTTTATCAAAATACCAATCTTTAAATTATTTTTATGCTGCACATTCCAGGCTGACCTTTGAAATCATTTTTGGCAAATATTATTTTTTCCATCCTCGCACAGGCGGGGATTTTGCAGTAATGTTGACCATTCCTTAAATGAACAATTAATTCAGTATTGTAGTTATTTTCTTCAATTAATCTCCATTGTTATTCCATCAACTCTGAAAAAATTCGATATGAAAAAACCCCAGGCAGACTGGGGTTATGAAAACCAAGCAACAGGCTTGACTAGTTTTGATTTTCTGCAGGATTTGGTGCTTGATCACCATTTTCCTGTTCGTGTTTGACTACAATTTTTTCTGCAACGTCGCGGGCTTCTTTGAGATCAATGTTTTCGTCATTACCAGCCGAGACAGCAAGTTCACGACAAACAGAAAAATATCGCTTTTGCAAATCGGTAAATTTTTCCTGAGCAAGAAGCAGTTTTGCGCGAGCAGCTCCATGCAGGCGCTCAAGTTGTTCTGTTTTTCTGTAGAGACGAGCAAACTCTCCCGCAGCTTCATCTGGCAAGGTTTTCAAATCAATTTTGTTTCCTTCCGGACGCAAGAGGCGTTTTTGTTTTTTAACTTCTTCTTGGAGTTCATTCACTTTTTTCTTGAGCTCATCTGATTCGCTGTGGGCAGCTTCTAATTTCTTATTGAGTTCCTGTTCACACTGTGCACGAATCAATTCTTCGCTTTGCTCTTGTTCTTTCTTAAGCTGTTCTATCTGCGATTCCAATGCGCTGAGCGCTTTATCATTATCTTCATTCATTATTTTTTCGGTCATAACAGCCTCTTTATCATTATTTGAGTGATGATCATGTTCTTTTTGTCTACGCAACTTCTTTTTAGTAAGTTCACGAGCTTCAACAAGGGCAGTTTTGGCTCTTTCCAACTCTTCTTTGCTTTTTTTCAATTCCTTGCGTGAGTCACCTATTTTTTCTTCAAGAAGCAAAGTCTTTTCTTGAGCTTGCCTTAGGAGCTTTTTATCTTTATTGGCAGCTTGCCATAGCGATACGATCGCCATAAGGGCCAAGGCCACCACAACTACAAAAACTATGACCATCATGTCAACTTCCTTTTCCTTATTTGTTCAAACCTTCATTTTTATCTTTACTATTTGGGTCAGATTTTGGCCCTTGCTCCGAAGAAGACGCCTTATGACTCGCAAGATATTTATCGTTATTACGATGAGCTTGGAGTTTACGAGAACGATAATTTCTTCTTCGAGAAGAGGAGCGGCGGCGCTCCGATTGAGCAGATTTTTCTTGAGCCGAAGTAGTATCTTCAGAGGCTAGAGGGCTTTTATACTCTTCATCAAGCATATCTATATCAATTGCCTGATCTCCATTAAAAACAATTTCAGGGCGCTCTTCATGAACATCATCACCTATGGTGCTTTCGGGAGCAATACGTTTGAGTAAGTCCTCTAAATTTTCAGATGGAGCCATTCCAAATAAGGCCTCTGTCAAGGGATCATCGAAATGATTTACGCTTTCTTCTTTGCTTATTGCTTGCTGTTGCAGATCTACATCGAGCGCTTTTTCGCATTCATCGATTTCGATCAAAGTCGGTACTGGACCTATCGATGGGGGAGGAAAATCGTGTCTGTTTTTATTGTGACTTTCACCCGATCCAAAACTATTCTTAGAACGTCGATTGTGGGATGATTGCTCTTGATTATCCCAGTACTCTCGACTTGGGGTTTTTGCCCGCAGGCCAGCATAGCCACGCCGCTCTTCGGAAAATTCAATTTGTGATTCGCTCAGTTTAATGTCTCCTAGAATTTCAATTTCTAGTTCATAACTTTCAGAAAGAGCGAGCAGATCTTTTCTCTTTTTATTGTTAAGCAGATTGGCAACTTCTACGGGGGCTTTTACCGTTAACTTGGAAAGTTGTACACGTTTTTTAGCAAGATAACCTGCTATACGGCGAAGAGCTGCCAAAGAGAGACCTTGAGCATCGCGTACCCTCCCGGTTCCACCGCAACTAGAGCAGATAACTCTGCTGATCATGCTATGAGACTGACGCAAACGTTGGCGAGTAAGTTCCAAAATTCCATTTTCGCTAATGCGACCAAGTTTTACGCGTGCTTTATCATTATGCATCAGGTCTCTTAGGCGGCGCTCAACATCGCGACGATGCCAACGAGAAACCATATCAATAAAATCGATAACAACGATACCGCCCATATCTCTTAAACGAAGTTGACGAGCAATTTCATCAGCAGCTTCAAGGTTGGTTTTATAAACGGTGGCTTCATGATCCTCTTCCTTGGTTGAACTTCCTGAGTTCACATCGATAGAGACCAAAGCCTCAGTTTGTTCGATGGTTACGTAGCCGCCGGAAGGAAGCCTCACTTCTCGATCAAAAAGCTCAGAAATAGCTTTTTCAATTCCGTAGTGATGAAAAATAGGTTCACGTTTTCGATGACGGTCTAAAAGTTGCACCAAATCGGGCATATACTCGCGAAAATAATTAAGAGCTTCTTCGTATTCTTCCTCGTCATCAATAATAATTCGGCTAACATCGGGAGAAAAATAATCCCTTATCGTTCTAATAACAATATCGGGTTCACGGTAGAGGAGTGTAGGAGCACGTCCTAGCTGGGCGCCCTTATCAATCTGTTGCCAAGTTTCACAAAGCAGGCGAAAATCTCGAAAAAGATCGCTCTTAGTACCGCTCATTCCTGCGGTTCTAATAATAACTGCCATGTGTTCGGGAACATTTAAACGCGACAGCATCTCACGTGCAGCACTACGCGCCGACTCAGAATCAATTTTCCTAGAAATCCCACCGCCACTTTCGTCGGAGTGCATCAATACCACGAATCGTCCAGGCAGCGACAAATATGTTGATACAGCAGCACCCTTAGTGCCAATTTCATCCTTGGTTACTTGGACAACAACCTCTTGACCGCGGCTTAGTACATCGGAAATCTTTACTTTCTTTTTATTCTTTAAACTGTCGGGATAGATACTCGGTCTGATCTCCGATAAAGGCAAGAAAGCTTGGCGTTCTTCCCCAATTTCTACAAAGGCGGCATCCAGCCCATCTTCTATATTGGAAATAATTCCCTTATAAATATTGCCCTTGTGTTTTGCCTTTACAGATGTTTCAATATCGAGATCAATCAAGCGTCCTTTTTCTAAAATAGCGATTCTAACTTCTTCTGCCATACTGGCATTTATAATAATTTCTTTGGACATGGCTATATGGCCCTTTCTTTATAGGTTGCGCGAACCATTAGGCTAAGAGCTGAGCACTAGATAAAGCTAAGATTACACTCTTTTTTTGGCTTTCGAGCTTATTGAGTAACGAGTTGCTCCATAAATAGGTCCAGGTTGTACCAAATTCTGTCCGGAATATTGAGCAAATAATGGTAACACTCATCACTCTTAAACTCACACGGCGAATAAAATCCGCACTTTATACAATTTTCTCACGCTAACCGAGCCGCTCCTCGCAACTTTATGTTTATCAATTTCTTAAAGATCCTCTGTGGGTGGGCTAAAAAGTCTGCCTACCGGATCGCAACAAGCGCTTTGACCGAACCATTCGAAGCTTATCTAAATAAATAGACGGGTCTTCTACGAGCGCTTTACTCGAGGGTTAAATTTTCACCGGAACCTTGTAGCATGCCCTATGAGGTTAGGCAAGTCGGAGCTTGGATTAGACCAGAAGCTTATTTGTTAAAATAAACACAGATACTTGGCCAATTTATCCGGCAGAGCTTCCTGGGCCGCTTGAGTTATTTTTATTGCAGCTGTATGAAGCCTTGGTCAGAAAGAAGAGATTTACGGAGGATTAATGGCAAACACAGATAATATTGAAGTTGACGGTACGGTGGTGGAGGTTTTACCCAATGGGCATTTTAGAGTGAAGCTTGAAAATGGTCATGTCGTTTTAGCTTATACTTCCGGGAAGATGAGGAAGCATTTTATTAGGATAGTGCTTAATGATAAAGTAAGGGTTGCTTTATCTCCCTATGATCTCGGTAAGGGTAGGGTTATATTTAGAACAAAATAGCTTTTATTTTGCTATTTTTTGTTGAAAATATAGTTTATTAAAATTGAAAATTGAGATGATTGTGTAAACTCTAAAATAATAGATAGGTCGTCTATATAGAGAGTATCGCACGTTCTCAGCGGCACAATTTTACTCAACTCATCGTGCAGACGTTGAACGCCTTGACCAAATGTGCAAGGTGGACGGAGTCCTAGTGCTTGATGAGAGGCCGTAAGCTCAATGGCCAATACCGTTAAAGTGTTTTTTATAACCTTTCTGAGTTTATTAGCACTTGTCATACCCATTGAGACGTGATCTTCGCGGTTAGCTGAGGTTGGAATGCTGTCAACACTGGCGGGGTGACAGAGAATCTTATTTTCATTTACTAAGGAAGTTGCTGTAACATGCAACATCATGTAGCCGCTGTTGAGTCCGCTCTTAGGGGTCAAAAAAGCGGGCAATCCATTGGAATGTTTGTCGTTAAGCAAGAGTTCGATACGTCGTTCAGATATATTTGCAAGCTCAGCCATTGCCAAGGCCAAGTAATCAAGAGCAAGAGCTAGAGACTGTCCATGAAAATTTCCGCCACTTAGAATTGAAAGCTCATCCTTTGTTTCATCATGGAATATCAGTGGATTGTCAGTAACCGCATTAAGTTCGCGTTCAACAATTTCTTGGACATGTCTTATTACATCTTTGCTCGCTCCGTGAACCTGGGGAATGCAGCGCAGAGAATAGGGATCTTGTGTGAGTGGGTTTTTAATGTGTTTTTGAACAAAGCTTCCTTCTAAAGCCGTTCTCATGTTAGATGCAGTTATTTGTTGCCCGTAATGCGGCTTAAGCTCATGAATGCGTTTATCAAAAGGTGTTTTATGACCACTAAGAGCTTCAAGTGTGCATGCACCAGTTATATCAGATAACAAAGCCAATTTATCGCACTCTATGAGCGAGATTATAGCGCTTGCTGCCATGGCTTGGGTGCCATTTATGAGCGCGAGCCCATCTCTGATGCCAAGCTCAAGAGGGTTGAGTCCGCACCTTTTTAGAGCACTTTCACTCTTGCTCATAATGCGCCGGTCGTAGCAGTTTCCTAAGCCCAGCAACAGTAGCCCGAGGTGGGCAAGTGGTGCAAGATCTCCACTTGCCCCTACACTCCCTTTGTGAGGTACCAATGGTGCAATATTCGCGTTGATAAGCGTCATTAAATTGTGGATGAGTTGGGGGCTCGCTCCACTAAACCCCTGGATCAACGTATTGAGTCTAAGGAGGGTCATGGCCTTTGCGGTGGCAAAATCAAGCGCTTCGCCAACTCCTACGGCGTGAGATAGAATTATATTTTTTTGCAGCAAATTTTGATCTTCTTGCGAGATTTTTTGTTCAGCAAGTGCACCAAAACCAGTGTTGATGCCGTAGTAGGCTTTTTCGCTTATGGCTGCAGTTTTTACTTTTTCGTACAAAGCGGCAAGGCGCCTGTGATTTTCACTATCAATAGTAACCAGCTCGTCATTGTAGACGATGCTTTTGATGTTTTGCTGATTTAATCTCTGAGATCCTAGGGTAAACATGTCAACACCTATGAGGTTATGATGCGATTATTTGATTGTTTGATATTTGTTGTTTTTGCCGTGCTCAGTACCGCTAATATATTTTTTCCCAAGCTTTTGCTGCCAAAGCACATGGCCAAGGATCTATGTTTGCATGAGTCTAAAGACTTTTGGTTAACAAGTTATTCGCATGTATGTGAAAAAAAAATTAAACTTCATCAGGCATCAGTAAGCGATTTCGCTCTGATAAATGGAGTTTCCGTTAGAAAAGCAAGGCTCATTGTCAAAATGATCAAAAGTAAAAAGAAAGTCAAAATAAAAGAATTAATGAAAATAAAAGGGATAGGAGTCAAGACTTTGGCAAAACTTGATCCTTTCTTTGAACCATAAATTTTTTAAGCTCGCCACAGATACATTAAGATGGCCCCCGCAATAGCTACGTTGAGTGATTCACTCTCTTGGGTCATAGGGAGCGAAACTTTATGGCCAAGTTGATACATTTGTTCGCTGATACCTTTTACTTCAGAGCCTAGTACAAGAGCTAGAGGCTTTATAGTGTTAGAAGTTTTCGGAGGTGCTCCCTTAAGATCAGCGATGTAAACATTGAGGGAATTTTGCGCAATTATCTTTTTGAGATCATCTATAGTGCCAATCTTGATATTAAGGCGGAAACACGCGCCTTTTGAGGCTTGTAGGGCTTTAGGGGCAAAAGGATCGGCGCTTTGGTTTAATAAAAAAATATGATGCCAGCCAAATGCAAGCGACGTTCTTAAAATTGTTCCAAGGTTTCCAGGGTCTTTCACCTGGTCAAGAATAAGAAGGCGTTGGCATTTATCGAAAGAAGAGTTTTGTGGAAGAGGAAATTCGGCAATCCAATCTGGCAGCATAGGAAGTGCACATATCTTTTGGATGATTTCATCACTGGCTCTGGTCCAAGGAGCATCTTTTGGAATAGGGGCATTTTCTCTTATTATGATCAGTCTGGGGGAGAGGACACTTATCAATTCACGAATGACATGGCTGCCTATAACGATTGCGGCATTTTCTTTTAGTCGTTCTTCTCGTTTGCTTCTGAGTCGTACCCATTTTTTTATGATTGGGTTTGTTTTACTTTTGATAGTCTTTTCCGACATTAAGCGATTCCTGTTTAGAGTCTGCCAAATCCGGCAAAAAGTTGAGCAGCCGTAAATGGAGGATAAGTACCCTGGGCTCTACGTAATATATGATTTATTCTTTCTTGAGTCGTAGGATCAATAGTCATTTTTGGTTTTGAAAGGTCAAGGCGCGATCGTATGATTGAACGGCCTAGATGGTGAATAAAATGAACGAGAGTTCCTTCAACTTTTTCTACAATTCCAATATGAGTAAGCGCATCATTCATATGTCCATTTCTGCTTCGATCGTAGGTATTGTGAAAAAAAACTAAATCGCCAGGTTGAGGATTATTTTTGATAATTTCTCCGTACTTGCGCACAAAACGGTAAATGGCTTTAACATCGTTGTCAGATTTTGTTTTGAGTATTCCGCCCAAGGGGATCTGAGCTTTAAAGAAAATTCCTCTTATGGTTCCAGAGCAATCAGCTCTGAAAGATCGCTTAGGCGTTGTAATGGAGTGTTTTCCAATCGAGCGCTGAGCGATTTTTGTGATTAAGGAACGATCTTCGCTGCTAAGTTTTTTTATTTTGAGCGCAAAAGAGTGCGCCACAGCCAGGCTGTTGACTGTCTTGCATGAGCTCAGCATGAAAGTTGTTGAAAGCAAACATGCCAAAATGTAGCCTAAAAATTTTCTATTGTAGTAACTCATTTTTAGTGCTTCTCATTTTTTTGCGATTTATAGTATATAGTATTGCTGGTTTTAAAGTTTATGTTTTAAATATTTTCTTTTTTAATTGTTACCGCAACACGGTTAGTAGCTTCCAAAGTGACCGATGAAATTAAGGGGAGAGTTGGTTCTAGTTTGCGAAAAATCCAGAGCGCTACCATTTCGCTTGTGGGATTTTGTAATCCCTCAATATTGTTCAGCAATGAGTGATCAAGGAGTTTTGCTAAGGGAGCGAAAGCCTTATTTAGTTCTGCCAAGTCCATTACCCAGCCAAGATTTTCGTCTACGGTCCCCACTACTCGAATCGTGAGTCGGTAGCTGTGGCCATGAATATTATGACACTGATGATCTTTTGGTACTTCAGGCAGAAAATGAGCAGCCTCAAAACGAAATTGTTTTTCTATTTCAGCAGTTATAGCCACAATGTGTATCCTTCTTTATCTTTGACAATAGTTTTTTCGTTAAGCATTTAGCTAAATGAAAAAAAGAATAAATAAAAAAAATAACGAGTTTAGTTTTTATGCTTTCAGAAGTTATTGCCTTTTAACATGGCTCTTTGTAGGCAAGTTGGCAATAAGGCTGACCGCATGCTTATATAAGATGCCATCTAGCGTTTTTGTTTGAGGTGGTTTAGTCTGCGCTCGCATGTACATGATTAGGGACATGTGATTAAATCTGTGATAAAGGCTTAATGCTTTGTGTGGGCAATTAGGCAATTAATGAAGAAGGTAGGATATACCTGATGAGTACCGAATTGAATAAAGAAGTGGCAAGCGAAAATAATCAATCAGGCAGTGTGCCTGTGAAAAAAAACCGACGTAAGGGAAGCAAAAAAGGCCCACGTCCGAGCGTCGTTTATGGTGAAGAAGAGCTCAAGGCGGTGGAACCACATCCTTTTTGGAACAGTGTCCATGAGGGAAAAGTTGTTTCACTTAAAGAGGACGGAGTGTTAGTGGGCCTTCCTAGCCCTGATGGTGGTGAAATAAAGGTTTTTGTCCCTGATACTGAGCTTATAAAAAAATCTGATTTGAGCGAAGGGCAAAATATAAGAATTTATTTGGATGATAATATTCCGGTTGGGGAGTATCCCATTTCGGGCAGTCAAGTAAGAGCAGTAGAACTGGACTTATTGGTTAAGGCTCGAGAAGCTCAGGAAAAGCGCGAGAGCGTTAATGGCTATGTTATAGGAGCCATCAAGGGAGGCTATTCAGTAGCTCTTTTTGCTAATAGCCGAGAAGAGGCAGAAGAAGGCTTAGGGCTTAGAGCATTTTTGCCTCTTGGTCGCACTTCCCTAAAAAGAAACGGAGGCCTTCTAGAAACAGAAGATCATCTTATTTCAGTACAAATTAGTGAGCTTGATCTATCAAGGGGTAATATTGTTGTTTCTCGGCGGGAATTGTTGGCTCAAAATCGCAAAAAAGAAGTGGAGTCATTTTTTGTTAGTCACAAAGTTGGTGATAAGGTGACAGGCACTGTTACTGCGCACATGCCCTATGGAGCTTTTGTGAATCTGGGCCCCGTAGATGGTTTCTTGCACATCAGTGATATTTCCTGGGATAAAAAGCCCCGATTGTCCAGAATAGTGCCCGTTGGTAAAGAGATTTCGGCACAAATTATTGAGATTGATGAAGAGGCAAAGCGGGTAAAATTGAGCCTCAAAGAGCTCAATGTCGATCCGTGGCAGCACATCGAAAAACTCTATAAGCCAGGAACGGAAGTTGAAGGAACAGTTATCGCCTTTGCTGAATTTGGAGCCTTTGTTAAGCTTCAGGATGGAGTTGAAGGCCTTATTCACCTTGGTGAAATTTCATGGAATCGTATTAAGCATCCATCACAACGTTTTAAGATCGGCGATGTAGTCAAAGCAGCGGTACTCCATGTTGATAAAACAGCAAGACGTATTTCACTGTCAACCAAAGCTCTTGAGCTTAGCCCAGTTGAACGGTTGTCGTCACAGTTTCCTGTCGGCAGTGTGATCAAAACTAAGGTTGCAAGCATTCGCGATTTTGGTATTTTTGTAGAACTAGATGAAGAAAGCCAGGGGTTGGTTCCTCGCAGTGAAATTTCTTGGTGTCGAAGCGATGAACCCTTGGAGAAAATATACTCCATCGGTCAGGAAATTGAGGTTGCTGTGCTTGGTTACGATGCCAACCGTCAACGTATTTCGTGCTCTATAAAACGTCTCAGCGGAGATCCTTGGGGACAGTGGAAAACAACCTTTAAGCGTGGAAGCGTTCATAAAGTAAAAGTGATTAAGGTTTCGCGGGCTGGCCTTGAATGTCAGCTTGATAATGATTTGGTAGGATTTTGTCCTTGGCGTGAGTTGGCTGATAGCAATGATGAACAAAGCAAACTCAATGCTCGTGTGGGTGATACCATTGAAGTTGTGGTGACTAATCTCGACGTTGCTCGGCAACGAGTGAGCTTGAGTCAAAAAGCAGCGGTGGAATCTGAAACCAAGCAAGCATATGAATCATATTTAAATGAGCAAAGTAATGGTAACGCCCGTACTACGTTGGGCGATGCATTCAAAAAAATAGATCTCAATAAAGGTAAAAAATAAGGACCATGGCAAAGGTACATTTAACGTCGCTTGGCTGTCCTAAAAATCGTGTTGATGCCGAGCATATGCTCGGTGTTGCCCGAGCTTTAGGGCATGAATTAGTTTCCAATGCTGACGATGCAGACACGTTAGTGATCAATACATGTGCATTTATTAATGAAGCAAAGGAAGAATCCATTGACGGTATTTTACAGTTGGCCAAACTCAAAGAAGAGTCTGGTGGAAAAAAGAAGCTGATTGTGACAGGATGTTTGGCTCAGCGTTATGCCAAAGAGTTAGAAAAGGATATTCCTGAGGTCGATCATTTTTTTGGTACCTCGGACTATGCTAACGTAGCTGATGCTTTGGATACTAAAGGCCAAAATAAATCACCGTTGATAAAGCTGGGAAATAAATCGCTGAGCAAAAATATGGTTTCTAGTGATTTATCCTACATTGAAAAATTTGATCTGCCACGGATAAATACCTCTCCATCTTTTTCTGCTTATTTGCGAATTTCTGAAGGTTGCGACAACAAATGTGCCTTTTGCATTATTCCTAAGTTGAGAGGAAAACAACGCAGCCGTAGCATCGACGATTTGGTAAGAGAAGCACACTCCTTGGCGCAATCGGGAGTTATGGAACTTAATCTTATTGGGCAGGATTTGACTGCTTATGGTTTTGATATTCCAGGACGCCCAACTCTTGCTGCTTTGCTTAACGAATTGGCGCAGGTGCCGGGGATTCGTTGGGTACGCCAAATGTATGCCTACCCTCGTACCTTCAGCAACGAATATTTTAAAGCTTTTGAGAACAAAAATATTTTGCCTTACATCGATATGCCTGTTCAGCATGGCTCTGCTCATGTTTTGCGTTTAATGAGACGCGGTGGAAGCAAAGAGCGCTTAACAAACATTATGAAAAGTTTGCGCGATAATATTCCTGGTCTCGTGTTGCGTACGACGGTCATGGTGGGATTTCCTGGTGAAAGCGAAGAGGATTTTCTACAGCTTTGTGAATTTATTAAAGAAAATAAGTTTGAGCGTCTTGGAGTTTTTAAATACTCCAATGAAGAAAACACGCAAGCTTTTGATTTTTCTCAGCAAGTTCCAGAAGAGATTAAAGAAGAACGCTTTCATAAACTCATGTCAATTCAAAGAGAAGTCTCATCTGAGCTTTTGCAAAAACTGCTTGGTACTGAGCAAGAAGTAGTGGTCGAAGGTCGTTGTGATGAACATGAGTATTTGGTGAAGGGGCGCATGTGGTCGCAGGCGCCAGAAATCGATGGTCAAGTTTATATTTCATCCCTTACGCCTCTTGAGCTTGGGCAAGTGGTTAAAGTTTTAATAACTGGTACTCACGATTATGATCTGGCCGGCGAAGTGATTGAGTAAGTTTTTATATAAGCTGTTCAAGAAAATTTTTAAAAACTATGTTCAGTTTTTAGCGCCCTGCACAATTTGCGGGCGCGCTCAATTTTGTTGATATTTTTATTGTTCAATTATTTTTTAAAGTTTGAGTTATTATTGTTTTTAATGGTATAAATTATTTGAAAAACAATAACTATCAAGCTTGTTAAATAATTCTGCGTTCCAAAGTTTTTCAAGGAAATGTAGTGACTTTTTTGAAGAATAAATTTTATCACGAAAAAAAAAGTAAAAAATTCTATGCCCTTATTAAAATTTTATTTGTGCCATTTTTATTTTTATCTTCGTTGTCATGCGGAGATATAGCAAAGATTCCCGTAGCTGAATCAAATCAAAAAGATGAACCAGAATTTGAAATAGAGATTGATCAAGTAAACAACGGTATTTCAATTAATAATAATGTAAAAAAACTCGATGAGACTACTGCTAAGCAAACGCTCGATTTTGCTCAGTCAATTAGCCAAAAGAAGGAGGGAAAATTTGCTCGTTTAGCTAAACCTGCTGCCGCTTTAGCTATTACGGCATTTACCAACATTCCCGAAGAAAAATTAGAAAAAATAACTTCAGGAGCCGGAAAAACTCTTGGTATGGGCATAGAAACTTTTGGTACTTATGTTGGGGTGAGTGTAGGTCTTGCTATTGGAACTACATTTTTTAGCGAATTTGGTGGAAGTATTTTTGGGCCCATAGTGGGGCGCTTGGTTGGGAAATATACGAGTAAAGCTGTAAGTTATTTGGTTATCTATCTGCTCAATAAAATTCCTGAATTTCAAAAAAATCTAAAAGAAAAAGAACGCCAGAAAATGATAGATGCAGCCATAAAAGCAGCTGAAGAACAAATCGCTCAACAGCTATCGCCTTCATTTGTTAATTGAAATAATTATATATTTAAAACGCGGTTTTGTTTGAAATTTTATTTCGCTAAAAATAAATTTCAGCTGGAAATGATATTGATAAATGTTGTTTGCAGACGGAGCAAAGAGCATGTATTCCAGCGTGGAAAGTTTTTTTAAAGACCTGTGGGTGTGGGTTTTAGTGCTATTGATGGTCAGAAGTATTATCAAGAAAAAAAAGATTCCAGCAGGAACTATGTTGTTGCTCAATAGCTGTCTTAAGCATTCGGCAAGAAAACGCTTTGGAAAATTGTAGGTGAGTTGAGTGAGGAAAACAAGCAATGCGCGTCAGTATATTTCTGTCTCGATGCTTATGTGGTCTTTGTTAGGTTTTTTTGTAGCATTTTTTATATTTATTTCACTGTATAGAATTTCTCTTACGACCGATGGCTTAGGAATAATTCTTTTTAAGGGAGGAATGGGGCAGCTGAGCAGTACCCAAAGTGCCACGGTTGAGAAGTGGTTTTTGGAAGAGGGTGATGCTTTTAAAACAGGGGATAAGCTGGTGAGTTTGCGCTCACATTTGCCTCCTTTTAGGCTGGACGCCCTAAAAGCAAATGATGCAGCCATTCTTGCAGAGGTGGTAGCCTATCCTGGTACCAAGGTTGAGCCTGGTGATGCTTTAGCATTTTTAAGTGCCCACGGTGATAAACGCTCTGATCTCGAAGTGATTGGTTTTGTATCATCCCTTGAGGGAAAAAAAATACATTCTGGCATGAGGGTAAGCATCATGCCAACGATTACCAATGAATACAGGGATGGCATTTTATTGGGTGAGGTAAAGCGCGTTGGCAAACTTCCTGTGTCAAAAGCAGCCATAAATTCTTTGGTAAAAATTCCAGAACTTGCCAAATATATTCGTAGTCGAATCGAAGCAGAACCATTTTTGGTAGTGATAAATTTACAAAAAGATCAATTGCAGCCATCGGGTTATCGATGGCAAGGAAGAGGTCCTCCTTTCGTGCTTGATTCTGGTCTGCTTGCTTATTTTCGCGTTGAATACGAGCAAAAAACCTTGCTCGAAACTTTTTGGCCCTGGCTTACATCATGGTGGGAGAGCTAGGAGATGTTTTTCAAAAGATCCATTAAAACCCCCGTTCGACTCCAAATAAATCCTGTTGAGTGCGGGGCTACGTGCTTAGGAATAGTTCTCGATTACTATGGATATAAAAATAATCAACAACAGCTTAACCAACTCTTAGGGATTTCAAAAAACGGCAGCGATGCTCTTGATATCATCAAGGGTGCACAACAATTTGGTCTTAATGCTCATGCTCAAAAGAAAAGCGCGGCTCAGATAGCAGATGATAAAAAACCAAGCATTATTTTTGTTGATGACTGCCATTTTGTGGTTTTAGAAAGCATAAAAAATAAAAACTACCACATTAATGATCCAGCCAAAGGGCGCTATTGTTTATCTCAGCGGGAATTTCGTAGAAGATTTAGTGGCGTTGAGATAGTCATTGAAGGAAAAAAACAAAAGCTAAAACGCTTTTATGAAACAGGGCACATAAATATTTTTTTCATTTTTGCGTTTTTGATTCAAACTTTGCTGATTTTATTTTTTAGCTCTTTATTGCAAGGATTCTCCTTAGAAGCCCAAGAAAAATTTGTCGCCATAGGCCTGAGTTTCACATTATTGGCTGCGGTATTTTTTTCTTCTTACGGCTTACAAAAAGTCTTGATGAAAAAAATCGATCGTCATGAAAAAAAATTCCAAAGCTCATTTATTGATAGCTTTCATATGCTTAATCCTGCATTTTTTGAAACACGACCTTTTGAGCGTTTTACTTCCGCACTGATGAAACTTAATAGGGTGGACTCAGTTGTTGCACCACAAAGATTGGCAGTATTTTTGGCGATTCTCTTAACTCTGATGATGGGGCAGCTTTTACTCTTTTGGCCATTTGCCTTTGTGTTACTAGGATTTTTATTTTTTTCTTTTTGGGCGGAGCGCAACAGCGATCATACACAAAAAAATTTCATTGACACGCTTCACCTTAGAGCTTTGTTTGGGCAGTTTTTAGATATGGATGCCATGGGGCAAAGACATGTCTTATTAAAAGAACAAATTGAACGTGACGTTGTCGATATCAGAAAATTATCAAATTGTTATGCCAAAGATGATTCAAATAATATTGTGCACATTGCACTGTTACTATTGGCAGTGTTAAGTGAGAGTTTAATAGCGCATTATTTTTTACAAAATGGTAGTTTAGAGCACAGCTCTTTGCTCACATCCTTTTGTTTTTTGTTGATGACAAGCTACGCCATTCGGATTCTCACAAAAAATATAGCCCCAGAAATATCACACACGGATGCACTCATAGATGAAATGAATAGTCAAATAAGAAGTGAATGCGTCTATGCTTCAGATAGTGTGATAGGGCTTCATAATGCGAGCTTTGGCTACCCAAAAGAAGAGCCTCTTTTTGATAAGGCTGATTTAAAAATCAAAAAAAATTCTGTTTACGCCTTGGTGGGAGAACCACTCTGTGGAAAATCCACACTGCTAAAAATTTTGGGGCAGAAATTAAATCTCAACTTAGGAACTTTGCTTTCACCAAACAAAGATCGGAACACAATAAAATATTCATTGATCGATGATGACGCCCAGCTTTTTGAAGATAGTTTGCTTGAAAATGTGCGAGTGTACGAACATAGATTTGGTGAACGAGATGTAAGTCAGGCCTTGCAGTTGGCATGCGTGGAGGAGCTTTTCTTTAATCGATCGATGGGGCTGTTAGCGCCTATTGAAAGAGGTGGGGTCAACGTAAGTGGTGGTCAAAAAAAACGATTATTGCTTGCTCGTGCTCTTATTCATCAGCCGGATTTAATTTTGCTCGATGATTTTTTTTCAAGCCTTGATGATAACTGTGCCCATAAAATTTTGACCAATCTTAATAATCTGACAAGCAGTGTGATTTTTACCAGCTTTAAAGAAAATCAGTTGGCTATGGCAGATGAAATTATTTTTATTGATCAAAAAAATATTGTGACTGCCTCTCACCTATTTTTGATGGCCAACAATCAACGTTATCATCAACTTATAGGAAAAGTTTTATGACAGTGGCAAGGATAAAATATTTTTCTTTGTGGCACATCGATCCAAGTGATGCTCGGTATGATCACAAACGACACGAAATCGAAAAAATATTGTACCAAGTGGCTGATTATTTTTTGCTGCCAAAAGCAGTGCTTCGACTTCCCCACAAGCTTTCGCTTATGGATGCTCTTAACGCTTATGCGTTTCAGTTAGGTTTGGGTACGCACCTTTATACGCAAGAAAAAGTGAGTGATATGCACATGCCACTCATTGCTCGCAATAAACTGAGCAATGGTGTGAGCCTCCTATTGCCCCATGAGAAAAATAAATTTGTGGTTATAGAGCACAACGCAAAAAATTATCTAATCAAATCGAGCGAAGTAGAAAAACAATTTTCAGAAATTTTGGCTTTCTTTCCCATTCAGAGCCACGCTAGCTCCCCTGTTTCTTTAATCAGTAAACTCATAAAAAAATATTTCTCAAACACGGTGCTATTTATTATTTCTTTATGTGCACTGGCTCTGCTTTCTGCATTTTTTTATGTTGTGACGAGATTTTTTAATAGCACTGGTATGGTTAATATTTTAGTCCTTACAATCAGTGCTTTATTTTTAATCCTTAGTATTTTTGCTTTTGGAAAATTAATTAATTTTGTATCGCATAAAAATTATCTTCCTTCTATGCTGCTTGCTCGTTCACTACTCTATCAACGCTTTTTTAGCGGTGATCAACAGGATTTTTTTAAAAAAGATTTATTTGATTTTTTTCAGTTAAAAGAAAAAATATCCGATGACATTAAAAAATATTTAATTGATCAGAAAAAAAACATTTTTTGTTTTTTAATGGTTTTTTTAAATTTATTTTTAGTGCTGTGGTGGAATCAAAGTGCAGCGATAATTTATTCGGTGTTTATTTTACTTTCATTTGGAATAAAAAAAATAATTGCAAAAAAATACAGCGCATTAAAAAAAGAGTTCCGCTTAGTGGAAAAATTGCAAAGCCAGTACGTTGAAGCATTTAAAGCCACATTTGGCATGTCTGTCAGTTTTGGGGGACTAGACGCATTGCTCGGTAAGATAAGTGAAAATTGGGAAAACATAAGAAAACTTAAGCTAAAGCTCAAGACTTTAAAATTTTCTAAAGAAAATCTAAAAGTTGTGTTTCCTCTTTTGCTTTTGACTGTGTCGGTAGGGTTCATTTTTTGGTGGCAAATCCAGCTTAGTTTTAATGAAATGATCATCGTAGTGATAGATGCGCTTTTAGTAGGCTATGCCTTGGCTCGTTATTCTTTTAAGCTACTTAGGGAGCCTTTAAGCAAAGACACTGCTAAAGAACTTTCAAGCTTGAACCAAAAAATATTTGGACTGAAAGTTTTGCCCATCAATTTAACAGGGCGCATCGAGCTATTAAATGTTTCATTTCATTATGATGATGCAAGTTTTAGTATTTTTAAAAATATCAACGTAGTTGTAGAGGCTGGGAAATTTTATCAGATTATTGGTCCTTCAGGGCGAGGGAAATCGACTTTGCTGAAATTAATGTCGGGGTTTATTTTTTCTAAGAATGGCGAAGTATTGCTTGATGGGCAGGATATAAAAAGTTTAGACATCGATGCCACTCGAGCGCATTTTGGTGTGGTTTCTCAAGAGAGCTCACTTTTTGCTGGTACTATTTATGACAATATTATTTGTGGGCGAAAAATAAGCCATAAGAAGCTTGAAGAGCTTCTTCTTTCTTATGAGATTTTTGATTATATTCTTGATTTACCGCTGGGGTTACAAAGTTATGTTTTTGGCCATGGAAACAATCTTTCTAAAGCACAAATCTTAATTATTTTGCTTGCTCGGGCACTTATTCACGAGCCGAAAATTTTATTTATGGATGAGATATTTGAGGGGATCGATGCCACAGAGCAAAAAAATTTGAAGGATTTTTTAAGCTCCATAAACATTACTCGTTTGTTGGTTTCTCACCAAGCGCTTGATATAAAAAATACAAACATAATTAATAGCGAAACTTTTTTGCTCAAAAACCAATCATAAAAGATATTACTCCGTAATAAAGAAATTTTATGGAGTCTATGTGACAAAAATAAATGGACTAGAGAAAGGTGCGTTTTTAAATAGGAATCAAGATTTAGATTTTAAAAAGGAAGAAATCAACATAGATGCTACAGTTAGAGATCAAACAATTTCCAGTATGGAAATATTCGGCATAAAAATAAGCGGCATAAAATTAGAAGATCTTCATTATGGAAAATTATCCATCGACGTTCCACTTATTCGTGGGGACAAAAATTTCATTGGAGTGAATAATAATACTTCTCTAAGCATAGACAAAAATACTTTTGCTCATATAGAAATTGAAGTCGGGAAAAATGAGCAAAATAAAATCGTACTTAAAAATTTTCAAATAATCTTCTCCAAAGAAATTGCTATTAATAATCCTGCCGCGGCATTAACAAAACAAGCAAAAAATAGTCCAATACTTGCTTCGATTAAAGATGCCCTAGCCGATGTAAAGCTAAAAAAAATAAGTGTAGGAAATGAGGGGAAAGTTTTTGTCGATGGCCATATTCAAGCGCTTAAAATTTTTAATAAAAAATTAGCTCCTCAAATTACGAACATTAAATTACCTCAGTTAGATGAAAACTTTTTGATCGATATTGGGATACTTCCGTCTCCAAACAATTCAGTTTCTGGCCATTTAAAAGATATCAGCACTCGTTTTGATCTCAGAAAAATTTTAAGAGTCCTTGGAGCTCTATCAGGGCAAGCAGATTTTTCAATTGAAGTTGAAGGCGCTCCATCGCAAATATCTTTAGAAAAAGCAGATAAAACTCTTAGAGGAAAATATGCAGATTTTAATTTTAAGAGTTCAGGTAAGTTAGATCTTAGTTCAAGGGGCGAACTTTCGATTGTAGTAAAAAAAGAGCAAAACCAACTTTTGTGCTCACTCGGATCCTTTTCTATGGGAGGACGTTTAAAAATTTCACCACGCTCCAAAAATAAATTTAGATTTGATGTGGATGGCGAGATTGATGGAAATATTTCCGATGTAAAAATTGAAGGTGTCAGTAAAAAAAATCTTGATCAAGCACTTCCTGTGAGAAGAAATATAAAAAGCGCCATCGGTAAGGAACAAGAAAAAACACCTTTTAATTATGAAATTGGAGCTGATGAGCTTCATATTTTATCGCAAGTTGGTGTGAGTGGGCGATTAAGTTCAGATAAAAAATTTGCCAAGGGAGCTGCACGAGCAGTATTAACTGCCCGAAATCCCTTTGTAAAATTGGGGAATAGAGGGGCGCAATTGACTGCGCACACTGTTGTTGATGTGGGAGTAAAAGATTTTGCTATTGATGGTCGGAATAACTTTGCCAAAGCTCAGGCAAAAATAGGAGTAATTCCAGGCAAAAAATTACTTCAAGATTTTCCAGAGTTAAAGCCCTTAAATTTGGATTATAAAATCACTATCAATAAAGAGCAGGCTAGAATAAAGCCTCCTGAGTACGGATTATTGCGATTTATTCGTCCGATCGTTAATTTGGAAGGTCATCATGAACGGGTAAATACTGAAATAACTCAGCATCCGCTTCACTCAATCGGAAGCCCTGAAAATTTTTTGCAAGTACAAGAAATAACTGGAGCGCAATTGCATGATGCAAGCGAAGTTAAAATTCTGATTGACGGTACACACTCAATGCCAGAGCGACTTCGCATGATTGGTGAAGCAAAAGAACAGGTTTGTTTTCAGACTTTGACGTTTAAAGACGACAGCTCAGGCTGGAAATTTGCTCATGCCTTGGTTGAAGCTCAGAAAAGAGGAGTAGCTGTTCGAGGTATTGTCGACTCGGTTGGCAATATAAATTCTATTAAAGATCTAGAACAGACTAATGCGATCTATAGCTATCTTATTGCCAACGGAGTTGATCTGAGGATTTACAATAATACCGTTGAGAAAGGTTTGAGAAAAATATTTAGTATTACAAAAAAATATCCACTGCTTTTTAGGGAGCCATTTGAAAAATCCCTGAGCAATATTTCCGGCATGCTCGATTACTTGGAAAAAGTTGTGTGCAGCATCCACGATGATTCGTGGAAAATTGATTTAGGTGATCGCAATGAATTAGCAAAAGCCATTAAAAGTATTTTTGGCGGGAAAGAGTTTGCATCTCCTCATTTGTATGTGAACGAGCTTAAGGAAATTTTATCTCAGCCGATGGTTGATACCAATAAAATGCTGATTGCACTCAAACGTGTGGCAAATGTTTCATACCGGAGTCACGAAAAATATCTCATTGTCGATGGTGAACAAGCAATAGTTGGAGGCATGAACATTGCTGATGAATATTTGGGTAATAATGACACTTTGGTTAATGTAGATGGTAGGATGCAGCCTGCATGGCGTGATTCAGATGTGTTGCTGCGAGGGGATATCGTCCGAGATGTTTATAAATGCTTTCGCAGAAATTGGGTGCATATTGCTCATGAGCGACTGGCTTTTAAACCAAAGATTTCCAATGACGATACAAAAGATGATAATGACAATGTCAAAGTGAGCGTGATTCAGCACCGCCCATGGGAAGATGGCGACGATAATATTGTTAATTTTTTTCTATACAATTTAAGAACGCTTAAACCTGGTGAAAAAGCTTGGTTTGAAACCGCATACTTTTTACCGAGGGGAATATTGAGACCATTGCAAAAAGAACTTGTTCGTGCAGCAAAGCGTGGTGTCGATGTAAGAATTTTGACAAACAGCAAAGAAACGAGCGATTTCAAACAATTGGTTGAAGCAGCCATTTTCGATTACCGTGAACTTTTGAAAGCAGGTGTCAAAATCTATCAGAGAAATCAAAACCGCACAGTTCACGCCAAAGTAGCAGTTCTCGGTGATAAGCTTACTACTATTGGTTCTTATAACTTAGATAATCGTTCAGCCAACCACGATACTGAAGACTTATGTGCTATTTATGATGAGAGAATTAATCAAGAAATGTATCAGCAGCTCTTGATTGATATGTTCGAGCAATCCGATGAAATAACATTAGCTCAGATAGAATCCAATCCTTTAGACAAAGAGCTGAGCGCTGCGGCTAAACTTTTATTAGGCGAGCTTTTCTAAAAAATGATTTCGAACTTATTTTTTAATGAGCTTCAAAATTATTTTTGGCGCCAATATTTATCAGTTAAGGGCAGTTGAATCTTGATAGGCAATCTAAATATAGCGACAACCTTTAAAATGGACGATAGCTGACTAGCCACATGATAAGCATAATGAAAATGCAGCTGCTGATAGCTACTACCTGGCGTTTTTTTACCATATCTTGGATCATCTCAGCATCAGCTTTGCGACGTATAATAGATTTTTGCATGCGCATATCTGCAAATACGAGCCCAAGTACAATCACTACCAAAATTACTTTGGCATACATGTAACCAGCGTCTTTAAAATTTTCCCAAAAGAGCGCAGATGATTGTAAAATTCCACTGATAATAAGAAGAACCAGTCCTGGTGCTGCAATAAAATGCATGCAATTCCAGGCATCTAGCGTTCCTTTCACGCTGTGTTTGCTCTTTTTGACCAACACCAGACTTGTAGTGATTCCTCCCAGTAAGAGGGCGAAGCCAAAAAAGTGCACCATGCGGTAGATTGGTATCATAAACTCCATTTGCAACTCCCTTTTTATCGTGCGAAATACCAAGTGAATTATTTTTTGTTGTTTCGATGTTAACAATAAAAGAAGGCTTAGGTTTCTTTAAAGTTCCAAGCAATAGGTTAGAAAATGCATGATTTAAAGTGGTTGGAAGCAAATTTTTCTGAAGCAAAAAAATTACTCAATAAGCGAGGCGTTGTTCCATCGATCGATCAGCTGCTTACTTTGCTTAAACAACGTCGAGAACTTATCCTTGGTTCTGAAGAACTTAAGCGTCAGAGAAATGAAATTAATCAGCAACTCAAAACTGCGGATAAATCTATAATAGATGTGCGTAGAGAAGAAATGCGTACCTTAGCGCAAAAGATTAAAGCTGATGATGAAGTGCTCAATAAAGTTGAATCTGAACTTTCATTGTTAGCATTGGATATTCCAAACCTACCAAGGGCCGATGTTCCTGATGGCGTAAGCGAAGAAGATAATATTGTTGTAAAAACGGTTTTAGAAAAACCAAAGTTTAGTTTTACGCCCAAGGATCATACTGAGCTTGGAGTATTGACCGATACTATCGATATGGCTCGCGCGGCTAAAATTTCTGGCTCTCGATTTGCATTTTTAAAAGGTGATGCAGCCAAGCTCAACCGTGCTCTAATACAATTTTTTTGCGATTATCACATCAAAAAAGGTGATACCGAACTTTGCCCACCCTATATGGTACGCGAGCAAGCAATGATCGGAACTGGGCAGTTTCCCAAATTTATGGACGATGCCTTTAAAGTTATCGAGGAAGATGGTGAGCCTTATTATTTAATTCCGACAGCTGAAGTTCCTGTCACCAACTTTCATGCTGATGAGATAATCGATGAAGAAAAACTTCCATTGCGCTACTGCGCATACTCTGCTTGTTTTAGAGCAGAGGCAGGAGCTGCTGGTCGAGACACCAAGGGTTTGATACGCCTTCATCAATTTGAAAAAGTTGAGATGGTTCGTTTTGCTCATCCCGATCAAGCGATGAACGAGCTGCAAGCGATGGTCGATCGAGCATCGGACATGCTTACACAGTTAGAACTTCCCCATCGAGTTGTGGAACTTTGTGGAGGAGATTTGGGTTTTCATTCGGAAAAAACCTTTGATATAGAAGTTTATTTACCTGGCCAAGATGCGTATCGAGAAATTTCTTCGTGCTCTTCGTTTGGATCTTTTCAAGCCCGCAGAGCAAAAATTCGCATGAGGATGAAAGATGCTAAACCACAACCATTGGTTACGCTCAATGGCTCGGGTTTACCTTTAGGAAGAACCATTGTCGCTCTTTTTGAGAATCATCAGCAAGCAGATGGCACCATTCGCATTCCTAAAGTGCTTCAGTGCTATATGGGCGGACAAGAGTTTATTAAACTAAAGTGAGGCTAAGCTATTCTGAGCTTAATTGGCAGGTGTGGCCCCACTGCTTGCCAAAAATTATTTCTAAGGTTGACAACATAATGTTTTCGGTCGTGTCCAGAAAAAGTTGAAAGGCTTCTTAATAAATTTTTTCACTAAGTCATCGCGTGCGCTGCGGAATCGTTCAAAAATTTATTAAGAAGCCTTTCAACTTTTTCTTTACATCACCGATGTTTTCATATTGTTTCATGCAGTTCATAGTGTCTAGAAAAGTTTTATTAAGTTGGCATGATTAGCTTAAGTTGAGGAAAGACATGCTAAGAAAAATTATTTTTTGTTTATTTTTTACAGCGTCGATTTGTGCCACGAACTTGAGCCAAAGGCTCGATCAAGTCAGTGTTAATCCGTTGATGTCGCCAATTTTTAGAGCGATTTTAAGCGATATTGATAAAAAATTAGAACAGGAGTGTGAGCTCAAAGATACAGCCAAAGCGCTCTTGGCTAAAAAAAATTGTAATGCCGAAGATCTTAATAGTTTAAAACAAGTATTTGTTGGTTACTTAAAAAATTTAGCAGTTCGAGATGCCGAATTGGAAGAATTCTTTGACGAACTTTCTTTAATCAATTGGTGAGAATATTGTAAGCCTCTTAATTTTTGGAGAAAAAATTAAAAGGCTTTTTTAAAAAATTATTTAATTTCTTTTTCGTGAGGCCATACACCCTTATAGCTTGGTCGTGAGCGCAAACGTTCTCGCCAAGAAAATACATGAGGGTAGGCATCGGATTCGATTCCTTTGACCATTTCGAGCAAGTCGAGCAATGGGGTGGCAAAGGTATCGGCAACGGAATAATCACCAGACAAAAAAGCTCTGCGGGCAAGATGCTTATCGAGAATGTCGAGAGTGGCAAAGAATTCTTGAGTTTTGCGCTCGACCATACCCTTTTGCGATTCAGCAGAGCCGCTTTCTTCAAGGGCAGACCACAGTTGTACAGCGAAGCTTGAGCCAATAAAGCTGAGCCACGATAAACTTTGAGCTTTGGAAGATAAATCTTGAAAACCAAGTGATTTATCCTGAAAACGCTCTGCTAAAAATAATAAAATGGCTGTGGTTTCAAAAATAGCGAGCTCTCCACCAGGGCGATGTTCTACTAACGCAGGCAGTGTGCCAAAGGGGCTGCGCTTTAAAAAGGCAGCGGTGCGAGGTTTGTCATGGTCAACTTCGCGCGGAGTAAAGCTTACTTCGCACTCATTCAGAGCAATGCGTACAGCCACACAAAAAGGCGAAGGACGGTATTCGTATAGAGTAAATGGTGGCGCTTTTGATTGAGCCATATGTGACGCTCCCTTGACTTTAGTTTTCAAAAATCGCTACGGTGCACAAACGAAATTTGCGATAGAGTGCACCTTTTAAATAAAGGTTTTATTTAACTCTCGGGTATGCCATGAGAAAAGGTTTTTGGAAAGGACTTAGACTTATAGAAATAAGTATAATTTGGGCGCTTATTATTGTTGCCATTAGTATCGTATATGTGCGTTATGATGCATTTATGTGCCGTTCCATCGAAAGTGAGGCCAAATTTTCTCTCGAACAAATTTATGCCGCACAAATGCTCTACCACAAAGAACATGATCATTTTGCATCAATGGAAACGCTAGTCAATAAAGAGCAAAGAGTGTTAATTCCTCAAAAATATTATGTTTTTTCAGATAAATTTCCTCCGCAACAAGACCATTTTTGTATACAGGCTTTCGGGAGAAAAAAAACTTTGGTTTCAGGGCAAATTTGGCAAATTGATGAGGCTCAGGAACTTCTAAATATTGAGTCAAGATGTGGTTATGAGTGAGCGAGTAAATTCAACCTGGATAGTGCCGTCTGATATGCATGGCCTGAGAGTTGATCAGTATTTAACACGCAAGATTGGGAGGATATCTCGCATGCGTGCTGCTCGTATTATAGAGGCTAAAGATTTTTTACTGGATGGAAATCCTGTGAAATTATCCTTGCGTGTAAAGGAAGGGCAGACTGCTACTTTATTTCGTTTTGCGCCCGATCAGCCGGATGACGTGCATAGTTTTGATGTCAAAATTGTTTTTGAAAATGATGCAATTGTAGTGGTGAATAAGCCCTATGGTATGAGCATACATCCAAGCGCCAATTGTCTATATAAAACAGTTACGTATTGGTTGAAGGCAAAGTACCCTGGCCAAAAAATTAATCCGTGTCATCGAATTGATAAAGAAACCTCAGGCTTGGTGGTATGCGCAAAAAAGCGCGATACAGAAAGCATCATAAAAAAATTATTTATGAAAGGAGAGGTGAAAAAAAGCTATCTTGCCGTGGTACAGGGGCAGCTTAAAAGAAGCCAACTCATTGATAAGTCTCTTGGGTTGCAAGGAAATAAAGGGCTAGTTGCTATTCGCATGATCGAAGATAGCGACGGTAAAGCTTGTTTCACTAAGGTGCGTCCTATAAAATATTGCGATGATAGTGATAGAACTTTAGTTGTTTGCAGGCCATACACTGGTCGTCAACACCAAATCAGAGCCCATCTAAGTCTAATTGGGCACGGAATCGTTGGTGATAAACTCTATACCCATGGTGAAATATTTTTCGACGATTGGTGCAATCGGAGAATCTGTGATGCACAGCTCATTCACCCTCGGCATGCTTTGCATGCAAGTTCATTGGCTTTTAAGATCGATGAAAAAAAATATATTTTTAAGGCAAGTATTCCTGGCGACTTTTATGGGTTAATTAACTTGTAGTTTAAAGTGATATAGTAGTGTTAAGTGTAGTGAGTAGTGGCTGTTGTTGCGACTTGTTTTATTTTATTGATTAATTTGTTTAATTTTTTTATGCAAAAAAAATGTGATTATATTTTAGGTAGTATTGTATCTTTATTCTCGAATAAGGCTTTTCTAATTGCGTGAAGCAATTCCGTTTAGCTTTTTTAGGGGGTATCTAAAATGCACTGTTGTCGCTACCTGACACTGATTTTTTTGCTTGTCTTCATGGCATGCGGTGGAAATTCTCCTTCCTCAAAATCGCAAAAGCGAGCAAGAGGGAGAAAAAGCTCACCACAAATTTCTTTGACTAACACAGAAAAGGCTCCACAAACAAAAGAGCCATCAGCAATTGAAAAAATTGATTCTGATAATGATTTTGTTGGTGGGCATTCGGGAGGAGCAAGCGTTGCACCTGCACCAGTTGCCCCACCACCGCCACCGCCACCAGTAGCCGTGCCTGTTCCTGTACCAGTGCCTGAAGTAGAGACAATTGTGCACAGATGTGGTGATGGACGCCAAAGTAAAAATGAAGCATGTGATGATGGAAACTTGGTCAATGGTGATGGCTGTAGTGCACATTGTCTTATTGAAGAGTGTGGTGATGGAGTCGTAGTTTCTCCTACAGAACAATGTGATGATGGAAATTTGGAAGGTGGTGATGGTTGTAGTGCATCATGTACCTTAGAAAACTGTGGTGATGGTGTCATCAATATTGGTGAAGTATGTGATGATGGCAATAATGTAAATGGTGACGGATGTAGTTCTGCATGCCAACTTGAAGTGTGTGGAAATTCAATTCTCAACATAGATGAAAACTGTGACGATGGTAACACTGTTGATGGTGATGGTTGCTCTTCAGTGTGTTTAATTGAGCGATGCGGCAATAACATAGTTGATCCCAATGAACAGTGCGATGATGGCCCAACAGGAAGCGAGGCTTGTAGCCCACTTTGTCAGCTTCGCGTCTGTGGAAATGGAATTTTGGATCCAGGAGAAGCCTGTGATGACGGAAATATAGAGTCCGATGATGGGTGCAGCAGCTTGTGTGAAGTGGAAAGCTGTGGCGATGGAATCATTCAAGCGAGTGAACAATGTGAGCCACCTAGTCAAGGAAGCTGTACGTTTACGTGTCAATTGGCGGTTTGCGGTGATTCGATTCTGAGCCCACCAGTAGAAGAGTGTGAAGATGGTAACACTGTTGATGGCGATGGCTGTAGTTCAAGTTGTACGCTTGAAAACTGTGGTAACGGCGTGGTTGATGCGGGTGAAGAATGCGATGATGGAGATACTGTTGCAGGGCCACTGTGTAGTGATATTTGCCAAATTCCACGATGTGGCAATGGCTACCTAGAACCTGATGCGACAATTCCTGAACAATGCGAGGATGGTAATACTAATGCTGGAGATGGTTGTTCGCCTACATGCCAAGTAGAAGAATGCGGTAACAATGTAGTTGATCCTGGAGAGGAATGCGATGCGGGACCTATGGGAGATCTCATATGTAGTTCGAGCTGTCGCTTGCATATTTGCGGTAATGGCATCATTGATCCAGGTGAGGGGTGTGAAGATGGCAATACTGATCCTAATGATGGATGCAGTGCAACCTGTCAGCTTGAAAGCTGTGGAGATGGCATAATTCAAGCAAGTGAAGCATGTGAACCACCTGGAGTTGGTAGTTGCGCTATCAACTGTCAGTTAGCTGTATGCGGTGATTCAATCTTGAGCGCACCAATAGAGGAATGTGAAGATGGTAATACCGTTGCAGGGGATGGTTGCAGCGATACTTGTCAACTAGAGCATTGTGGTGATGGAAACATTGATCCAGGTGAGCAGTGTGATGACGGAGACAATATCCCAGGTCCATTATGCAGTGCTATCTGCCAAATTCCAGCTTGTGGCAATGGCTATCTAGAACCAGAAGCAGCTATTCCTGAGCAATGTGAAGATGGCAATAACATAAGTGGAGACGGTTGCTCCGATACATGCCAGGTTGAATCCTGTGGCAATGGAGTAGTAGACGCTGGCGAAGCGTGCGATGATGGCAACACAAATCAAGATGATGGCTGCGATAACTTCTGCCGTATCGTTGTCTGTGGCAACGGAACTATCGAAGGTAATGAGCAGTGTGATGATGGAAATACCGTTGATCTTGATGGTTGTAGCTCTACTTGTCAGCTTGAGCCTGTCATCCTACCTTAGCTGATAATTATTTCTGAAGCTTGGTAAATTATTAAAATTTACTAAGTGTGATAAAAATCCCTCGAATTATTTTGGGGGATTTTTTTATTAGCAGAGTAAGGCAAGCCTAAATAGCTTGTTGACAAATTTTCTGAGCCTACTTAGATAGAACCCGAAATTATATTATTTAAGATTAGAGGAATATATGCAGAAGTTTTTAATCGCTATCTTGCTATATTTGTGTGCTTCTCAAGGACTCCATTCATCGAATGTTACTCATCAAACTTCAGTTAAAGCATCTGCTGCCATAAAAAATTATGCTAATACGTCTCTTTCAAACTTAGAAAAAGAACTGTTCGAAACCAAAAATGAGCTTGAAAAAAGTAAAAAACTCAACCAAGAGCTTTCGGAACAGTTGCAAAAAAAGATCGTTGAGGAAAATGTAAATATTTCTCGACTCAAAAATGATAACAAGAATTTATTTTTGCAGAATAAAAAACTAGTAGAAGAATTGAGACAAGTACTTTGTAATTCAAGAAGTTTATATGACCAGGTTTGTAGCAAAGATGAAAATTTAAGAGTTTATGAAGGAGCGTATAAAAATTTGAGCGATGCCTATATCCTAATGCACCATGAAAATGAAATGTTATCACAAGAAAATATTAACCTTGCTTCATGGAGTACCAACTTTTGGAACAGAGAGTATTATCTGGAGAAAGAACTTCTGGAGCTAAAAGCCTATATCCATACAATTCAGCCAGAAAATTATTTAGATGCTCCTAATAATTTGTCTGAATTTAATCTTCGATACTCCCAGTGGAACAATAATCTTGGGCAATAAGTTTTCACAAAATTATCTATTTAATTAAGCTATTAAATCAACTTCCATAGATGCTTTAATAGTACATAATTTTGCTTTAAAACCCTCTTTTCTTAGAGCATATTTTCTGTAAGCTTTTACATGCTGAGTTCAGAGGAAATTTGGCAGTAGTGCTGCCTACAGGCGAGCATCGCCTTTGGGTAATGAGTGAAATAAATGTTACATAAAATTTTATTACTAGTATTATTTTCTAGTTTGTTTTCTTGCAGTGAAGGTTCCAATGATCCTAATTCAATAAATCTTCAAAGGCCTGCAAAAACCAGTATAAATTTTGGACAGAAAAATTACTCTATGTCAGAGGCTGAGTGGGATAAGTTCATGAATCTCCCATTTCTCTATTACGCTTTAGTGGCAATTCCTACGGTAAATTTCTTGCCCACCGACTACGCTATGTCTGCCGTTCCTCAAGCCACAGTTTTTGGCGATTATCATGCAAAAAAATTTTCATGCACAATGGCAGTCAAATTTTCATCAATTTTTGAAAAAAATCTTCCAATAGATCTTCAGGCCGAACTCAGAAAAAGAGGCCTATTGAATAGTAAATCTGTTGATATTGCATGGGTCATTCAGCCCCTAGAAAATCTTGGTGGAAATTCGGATCAGTCTAATAAGCATTTAACTTATTTGAAGGGACATGGTTGGGCAGACCCTGAATCTAAGGGGACGAAAGTTGGGAGCTGGGAAATTGACCGGAAATTTCTATATGGGCTTTTTGATATGGATGTAGATATTTCTTAGAGGCTGTAAAAAAAATCAAATCTCAGGTGGTAAGCCAATTTTCCAATCGTCTGATACATAATCTTGCATTAGCGATGTAGTTCATTGATTCCTGATGCTTTGTATTCTTCTCATAGTTACGCACCAGACGCCTATTTCGATTCAGCCAAGCAAAAGTTCGTTCTACGGCCCAACGAAATATTTGTGGTACAAACCCCTTTTGCCCTTTTAAACGTTCCGCAGTTTCTGTGCTTACGCCTACTCTCAAGTCTGAAGACAAATTCTTATATGCGTTATCTCCAAGAATCTTCGCTAATCTGGGAAACTTCTCGCGCTTATTGAGCTCAGTAACCAATTCCTCGCCGGCAACCCTATCAGATACATTTGCTGCGGTACAAATGCATAGGAGCATCAATCCCATCGTATCAACAACGATGTGGCGCTTTCTTCCATTAATCTTCTTTCCCCCATCCAAACCACGCTCATCTACTCCTGGTTCCGCTGTCTGTGATTGGGAGTCGATGGAAACAAGTGAGGGGCTTGCATCTCTGCCAGCACAGGTTCTGACTATTGCCACGAGAATGCAGTTTAAGACCGCCCACAAACCAGAAACAGACCAGGTGCGAAAATAGTGATAGACAATACCGTGAGGAGGAAATTCATTGGGTAAACAACGCCACACACAGCCGTTCTTTAAAACATAGAATATGGCATCAACTATGCTCCGAAAGCTATAGACACGACGTCTGCCTCGTTTGGCGTTAGCAGGAAAAAGTGGCTCAATCACCTCCCAGGCACAATCTGACAAACAGGTCTCATACAAGCACGACATGATATTTCCTTTCAAAAAGGTTTTCACGTCATACTTTCGTCACAGCGACATTTATTGAACCAGAATTGCCAAATTGATTTTTTTTACAGTCTCTAAACGCTAACCAAAAGCCTGGCGGTAGTCGATACCGTCATCTTCATCCTCTTGACTGTGAACATGAGAATTTTTAGAAGAACTAAAAAATTCTTCAATCAAATCAAGGGTAGCTTGATAATCATCAGTCGTCATAACTTTTTGTCTAAATTTTGAACTACCTTCAAGCCCCACTGAGTACCACATAAGATGGGATCTGAAACATTTTAAAGCGTGATTCATACTAAAATTTCTCACACCTTCTTCTTCTTCTAACTCACGCCGTAGCTCGATATGGTCCTTCAAATGCTTGTGCACTATTGTTAGTCTTTCTTCGCTGCTCACGCCAAATTTATTGTTGGAAAGTTCTCGAAAAATCCATGGATTCCCCAACGCTGCACGCCCGATCATGACGGCATCGCAGCGAGTGCTTACAAACATTTTTTGAGCATCAGCAACATTTTTTACATCTCCATTACCGATGACAGGAATTTTCAAATGAGCCTTAAGCTCAGCTATATGATCCCAGTTAGCCTTTCCAGAATAAGCTTGTGCACGTGTGCGAGGATGGATAGCCACTGCTTGAGCCCCCGATTCTTCCAAAGCCCGAGCTACTTCCAGATAATTCATGTTATTACTGTCCCATCCTGAGCGAATTTTTGCAGTGATGGGAATACGATCTTCAGTTGCCTTGCGCATAGCCTTAATAATATTTTGAGCGCGTGGATAGTCACACATTAAAGCTGAACCAGCATTGGTTTTAGTAACTTTTTTAACCGGACACCCCATATTGATATCGATGATCTCTGCCCCCATCTTCATCGCTTGAGCAGCGGCTATGGCCATAGCATCGACCTCCCCCCCAAAAAGCTGTACGCAAAAGGGCCGTTCCACCTTTTGATCATAAGCCAAATAACTTTTGGTACGTAGATTACCGTAGCTAAGCCCTTTGGCCGAAATAAGCTCAGTCGGTGCAAGCCCTGCCCCCAAAGATAAAGCTAAGCGTCTAAAGGGCATCTGACTCACACCTGCCATGGGAGCTAAAATATAGGGATGTTCAATTTTATAACGACCAATACTCAGCATGGAAAATATCTCTTCTTAGAAAAACATTTCTAGTTAGCTCGAAAGGGTGGGCTCATGCACTCTTACTCTGCAAAGAGGATGGGCTCATTTTTATAATTTATTTGAAAATTTTTTTAATACCAAACAGCAAAACTGCAAGGGATACTAAACCACACAAAGCACCAAATACCCAATAAGGAAGCCACAAAGCTTGCGCCATCTGAGCTACATCAGAAGGCATAACACCCGCACTCGTATGAGCAACATCGGTAAACAAATAGTCGCTACGAGAAAACACACTCAACGACAGTTGAGCTCCAAAAAAGGCAACCAAAGTCTGTGCGTGTTCCTTAAATGTTCCCAAAGAAAAAAGCCAACACAAGCCACATACACCGGCGACAAAAGCAACGCCAAAGAGATTGCGCACTACCAGCAAAATAGCCAGCAACAAAATAATGCCAAAAGCTGTCAACACGGCTCGAGATCTGCGCAAAGATCGTAAATTTACAAAAAACACCGCAGCCATTAAAGCAGGGCCAATCAAACCAGCCCCTGCAACAAAAGCCCTTGCGACTCTACCAAAATTACCGCTAATATGCGCTGCTCCTGAACCGTCTGCCCACATTACAAAGGAATTAAAATACCCCCCCACTAAAACAGCCGCTAAACCGTGGCTCATTTCATGTACCAACGTAGATAGCAATAAAAAGGGATATGAGAGTGGGCGTAAAAAAGGCACCACATAAAGCATTAAAGTAAAAATACTGGCCAAAATAATTGCCCAAGAAGTCTTTTTGTTTAGTGAAGACTTGGCTCTTAGCTTCATGCCCTCCATAATTAACCCTCAGAAGTAACTGGAAAAAATCTTTAGGGCAACTTGTATGCCCCTCAAACCATTTTTGCACCTATTTACTATAAAAAATAAAAAAACAATCCATTCACAGACTCTAAATAAATGCGCCAGAAAGTGAAATCACATGATCTTGGCGTGCTTGCTCAATAAATTTTCTGGCTTCATCTCTTTTACTCCGAGGAATTAAAACCACGAATTTCTTATCGCTCTCTACCGGCAATTGGGAGATGCCTCTGTCTGATTCCTTGGCCCAAATTCCTTCTGTACGCAAATAACTCACAATCCGCTCGGCCTCTATTTGATCATGGGCAAGATAAAAATCTACCATTACATCATCTGCACTAAGCTGCTCTACTAGTCTTATCTTATCTTTTGGGCAGGTGGGAATGGTGTCGAGGAATTCGCTTTCACACTTTGGACAAAATTTTGACATCTCTACCTCTTTAATGCTCACGCCTTCGTTAGCCTAAATTAATACAAACAACCAATACGCGATAACGTTACTATCAATAAACACAAAGGCACTAAAAATCGAATTAAAAATCGCCAAAGTACAAAGCCAAAGTGATTTATATCTATATTTAATGCCTTAGCAAGATCATCTTTTTTAAGTTTATAACCAACCACGCAACAAATTCCAAAAGAAAACATAATCAACAGCCAATCTATCAAAACATATAAAGTATCGAGTAATGAACTATGAAATATATTTTGAAAGTTTGGATACGGATTATATTCGCTTGTCATGAGAGCTACCGGAATACCAACAATAAAGCATCCCACTCCTGAGATAAAAACCGCCTTCTGACGGGAAATTTTAAAGCTTTCTATAAAACTTGAAACAAGCACCTCCAGCTGCCCTATATAGGAGGTCAACGCAGCAAAAATTAGCAGCAGAAAGAAAAGCGTGGACAAGGCCATTGAACCAGGAAGCTGTTCCGTAACAAATGGCATTGTAACAAATAATAAACTCTCTCCGGCCTCAGGTGGAAAGCCAAAGCTAAAGATCATTGGAAAAATCATCAAAGAGATCAATATGGAAATTGCCACCACGGAAAAACTGACGATAAAAGCCGTCTTAAAAATATTTACCTTTTTGGGCAAATAACTTCCGTAGGTAACCATAATACCCTGCCCTAAACTCAAAGTGAATAAACTTAGACCCAAGGCTGCCAATACTGAAGTTCTATCGACTTTAGAAAAATCAGGTGCAATAATATAATCCAATGCCTGCCCAAAACCGCTCAAGGTAGAAGCATAGAGAAATAAGCCCACCACTAACAAAAAAAGCAAAGAAAAAAATAGTTTACTAAAGCGCTCTACTCCGTCTTTAATACCTTTTGCCAAGACCAAACACGTAAGCGCCACAAAAATCCCTTGCCAGAGTATTCCGATAGAGCCTGCGGCACGAAATTGGGAAAACACCATGCTGAGCTGGGCAGGAGAACGCCCCTTAAATGCATCAGTCAGAGCCATCAGCAGATAATTAATTCCCCAGCCGGATACCACGCCATACCAACCCGCGATCAAAAAAGTAGCAATTATGGCAAACCAACCCAAGATAAAGTATGAACCAAGAGAGGAACTTAGATTATTAAAAATACCTGTAATGCTTTTTTGAAAATGCTTACCTAAAACCAGTTCGGCAACAAACAAAGGCGTCCCCAAAAGAAGAGTAAAGACTAAAAACATCGCAATGAAAGCCCCACCTCCCCCTTGGCCCACCAAGTAAGGCAACTTCCATAATGTTCCCAGACCAATAGCCGAACCACTCGTTGCAAAAATGATGCCTAAGCGAGAACGCCAATGTTCGCGTCGGATATCTTCCATTAAAACTCCCTAAAATTGAATAATTTGTGCTCTGTGAGCAATAACCAGCAAAATAGCCAGAGGTATGACTGTTCTCAATAAGAATATCCACACTGGATAAAAATAAGAATATTTTGATCCTGAGCAAAAACCTTCAAAACGGACTTCCGCACTTAACTTAAACGCAACAAAAAGAGTCGTAAAAAGTGCAATTATAACTAATATCCAATCCACCAATAAAATATTGGTTTCCATGAACGATTCTCCAAAGATTGAAGACCAGGAAGAAAAAACTCCGCCTTCACCGATCACAGCTGTAGGAATACCCAAAACAAAGACAATGCAACTTGTAACTATCACAGCATTTTTTCGTGACATCATTTTAAGATCGGTAAAATTCGCAACTACCACTTCAAACATCGCCAAAGATGAAGTAAGCGCTGCAAAAAGGAAAAGTACGAAAAAGACCAAAGCAACAATCATTGACCCTGGGAGCTGTTCAAAAACATAGGGCATGGTTTTAAAAATTAAACCTTCTCCGGCCTGAGGTTCAAAACCAAAGCTAAAAATCATAGGAAAAATAGTTATTGCGATTAATAATGAGGCGATAATATTGGCAGTCACAACAATTACTGCTGTTTTGGGAATATCGCTGTCTTTCTTGAGGTATGAGCCGTAGGTAATTATTACTCCATATGCCAAGCTGAGCGTAAAAAGAGCCAAACCCAGGGCTTGCAAAACCCCTCTTGGAGTAAGTGCATCAAAATTAGGATAAAAAAGATATTGCAGAGCTTGACCAAAGCCACTAAGCTGGGTCGCGTATAAAGCAAGGGCTATCAAAACTAGAAAAAGTCCTGACGTCATGATCTTACTCGCTTTTTCAATCCCTAAAGACAAGCCCTTGATAAGCACCACAGCGTTCAGCGCGATATAAATTATTTGAAAAGTTATGTTAAGGCTTCCAGAAGCTCTCAGGGTGTCAAAACTCTGCCCTATTTCTTCAACTGATAGCCCTTGGAATGAATCAGTCAAAGAAAGTAAAATATAGCAAACTCCCCATCCCGCAACGACACAATACCATCCCAAAATCAGCAGTGAAACCAAAGCAATGAGCCAACCCACCATACTCCATGCGCTTCCTTTTTCTGAAAAAGCCATGAAGGACGACACAACCCCCTTTCCACTCTGGCGGCCTAAAACCATTTCACCAATAAAAAGCGGTAACCCTATAATAAAGTTGAAGGCTACAAACAATAAAATGAATGCTCCGCCACCATTTTGCCCCATGGTGTAAGGCAATTTCCACAATGCCCCCAAACCAATGGCAGCTCCTATTGCAGCTAGAATAAAACCAAACTTCGAGCCCCATGTTTCTCGCTTTGTCATATAACCTACTTTCTTTTTTATCCATTAGACTACGAGAGCACACGTATTAAATAAGCGTATCTCTCCTAAAATAATAATATTGACAATGCTTTTAATAAGTTTTTAGCGAGTTGTCATCAGAGGATTTTTTTGCTGCCCTAGTGAAATAGAATCAGCGTGCTATAAAAAACCTATGACTGCTATCTCATTAAAAAATAAAGCATTATTAATCTTAGAACGCCTGATGAGCACATATCCCAATGCTCACATCGAGCTTGATTACAACCCCAAGGACCCATGGCAACTTTTAGTTGTAGTTGCGCTTTCTGCCCAGACGACCGATAAAAAAGTCAATCAAATTTCTCCCGCCTTATTTGAGCGATTTAAAAGCGTTCATGATTTTGCTCATGCAAGCCCTCAGGAAGTAGAGCCTTACCTAAAAACCATTGGCCTTTATCGCAATAAAGCAAGACATCTCGTTCTAGCCGCTCAAAAAATTATTCAAGATTTCAATGGGCATATCCCCAAAGAGCGCATCAAACTTGAAAGCATTCCTGGTGTAGGAAAAAAAACGGCAGCTGTTATTATATCAAATGCATTTGGAGAGCCGGCCATCGCTGTCGATACGCATGTAAGTCGTCTTGCACAACGCCTAGGTTTAACCAAAGAAATACAGCCCGATAAAATAGAACTAGCTCTTACAAAACTATTTCCAAAAAACTTTTGGCTCAAGGCTCACCACGCTTTAATTTTTCATGGGCGCCGCATATGTTTTGCTCGCAAACCACACTGTTCACTATGCCCATTAGCCGATTTGTGTCCAAAAATAGGCGTGGTTCAGAGCAACTAAAAATCCCTGCTGCACCTTGCGCACTGTTCAATGAGCGAGAGAGCAAATCAGCGAATTGATGTCAATTTAACTAGCTTTTTTACTAGAGAAGTGTTTTTTAGAAAACTAGTATTTTCAAGCATTTCTATATAAGCGCCGACGTTAATAAATGGAACAGCTCTCCTCGATAGACGTGTCCCGCCCGAAGGAGTCAAAGTAATTTGAGCTTCGGTAAATGACTCTTGTAAAAATTTTTCATAATCTTTGACTGAAAGTAACCAATGCAGGGTAGCTATGGCTCTAACACGTCCGTTTGGATTATTGTTATCAATGACCAATGACCAAAGCGCCATACTTTCTGGTTGTACGCTTGGCAAACGAACTGCTGCGGTTTTAGGCGATAAATTGCCACCATGAGTGATAATTTCAAAAGACTTCATTTCCTTAGCTCTAACTTCATAAGAGACTGTAAAAAAAATCAATTTGGCAATTCTGGTTCAATAAATGTCGCTGTGACGAAAGTATGACGTGAAAACCTTTTTGAAAGGAAATATCATGTCGTGCTTGTATGAAACCTGTTTGTCAGATTGTGCCTGGGAAGTGATTGAGCCACTTTTTCCTGCTAACGCCAAACGAGGCAGACGTCGTGTCTATAGCTTTCGGAGCATAGTTGATGCCATATTCTATGTTTTAAAGAACGGCTGTGTGTGGCGTTGTTTACCCAATGACTTTCCTCCTCACGGTATTGTCTATCACTATTTTCGCACCTGGTCTGTTTCTGGTTTGTGGGCGGTCTTAAACTGCATTCTCGTGGCAATAGTCAGAACCTGTGCTGGCAGAGATGCAAGCCCCTCACTTGTTTCCATCGACTCCCAATCACAGACAGCGGAACCAGGAGTAGATGAGCGTGGTTTGGATGGGGGAAAGAAGATTAATGGAAGAAAGCGCCACATCGTTGTTGATACGATGGGATTGATGCTCCTATGCATTTGTACCGCAGCAAATGTATCTGATAGGGTTGCCGGCGAGGAATTGGTTACTGAGCTCAATAAGCGCGAGAAGTTTCCCAGATTAGCGAAGATTCTTGGAGATAACGCATATAAGAATTTGTCTTCAGACTTGAGAGTAGGCGTAAGCACAGAAACTGCGGAACGTTTAAAAGGGCAAAAGGGGTTTGTACCACAAATATTTCGTTGGGCCGTAGAACGAACTTTTGCTTGGCTGAATCGAAATAGGCGTCTGGTGCGTAACTATGAGAAGAATACAAAGCATCAGGAATCAATGAACTACATCGCTAATGCAAGATTATGTATCAGACGATTGGAAAATTGGCTTACCACCTGAGATTTGATTTTTTTTACAGCCTCTTAGGGATCAAGTAAAAAAAGTTGGCTGAAAGAACTTTTTATGGTTGTTCACGGATCGGTTCATCTAGTTCGTTTGGTAGGTGTGCACGAGAAAATTCTTTGGGAAAAATATAAGGTAGGGCGTTTCTGCGTTCACGACCTGTAGGGGGAGTGCTGCGTCTGCGGCTGCTTTCAAGCATATACGGCCGACTATTTCTTAACACTACACTGGATTTTTTGGGAGTATGGACTTCCATAGCTTCATCTTCATGCTCACTGCTAGGAATTATTGGGGCTTGTGGATCTTCTTCGCTTTCCTCATAGTTATAAGCAGATTTTGGAGTATTTTTTTTGGCATGGAGTTCAAATTGAAATACAAGCAGTGTAAACAAAAGAAAAAAGTAATTCATGTAAGTTATCCACCTTTTTTGCATTGAATTTCATGTCTAATAAAAGACGACAGGATCTTTTTATTCCTTTTTTAGATGATAAATTAAAATAAATAATATTTTTTTAATATTTTTTCCTTGTAGATTGAAATAATTTTCTAGTGTATTTGTTTTATCTACTGCTTTGCTGTTAAGAGACTTTAAATTGATATGAAATTATGTGGCGATTGATGGCAGGACCTGAGGAATTTAAAATGGCGGTGAGCAAAAGTAAGTATGAGGCAAAAATACCCAATCATCGAGGCGAGGTAGATTTTAGCGCTGAAGAAGACAGTGTATGGAAAATACTCTATGAACGTCAGATCGAGCTTCTCCCTCAAAGAGCCTGCAATGAATTTATGGATGGCATTAAAATACTTGAGCTCAACCCTTGTAAGGTTCCTCAGCCTAATGAAGTATCTCGCAAGCTCAAACAGGTGAGCGGTTGGAGTTTGGCTCCTGTCAAGGCGCTGATTTCTTTTAAAGAATTTTTTGAGCTTTTGTCTTTGAGAAAATTTCCTGCGGCAACTTTTATTCGTTTGCGAGAAGATCTGGATTATTTAAAAGAGCCAGATATTTTTCATGAAATTTTTGGACACTGTCCTTTACTCACCAATCAAGCTTTTGCTGATTTTACTCAGAAAGTGGGAGAGGTGGGGGTATCAATGAATAAAGAAGAACGTGTAATGTTGGCTCGTCTTTATTGGTTTACGGTTGAATTTGGTCTTATAGGTACCACAGCCGGAGTACGTATCTATGGCGGAGGAATATTGTCTTCTAAAGGTGAAAGTGTGTATGCCCTTGAAAGCCCTGTGCCCTCGCGTGAGCCATTTGATCTGTTAACAGTGCTCCGCACTCCATATCGTTATGATGAAATGCAAAAAAAATATTTTATTATTGATTCCTTAGAAAAGCTGTTTCAGTTGGTTAATGAGGATTTGAAAGAAGTGTTTAAAGAAGCTAAGGCCTTGGGAGTGATCACTAAAAACGATCGAGAAATGCGGAGCTGTTAATGAGTCTTGTTGAAAAAAAATGCCAAGCCTGTGAGGGAGGTGTTCCTCCCGTAGGTCCAGTTGAGGCAGCGCGTTTGCTTAAGGAAATTTCAGGCTGGAGCCTTGATACTGAATCAAAATCTATACAACGTTTTTTTAGTTTTAAGGGATTTTATTCTGTGATGAGTTTTGTAAATGCTGTAGCCTACATTGCGCAAAAAGAGGGGCATCACCCAGATATGCGGATTGGCTATAATTACGTGGATATAAAATTTACTACCCATGCGATCAGTGGACTATCCGAAAACGATTTTATCTGCGCGGCAAAGGTAAATACTCTTTTGTAGTTTTTATAGCTTTGGTTTGACCGGGGTAGTCAACTTTCTTAGATCTGGCAAAACGCTCAAAACAAATAAGTCACTGGCCATTTGAGTTTATAGATCGTCGATCTTATACGATGAGGCTTGGAGTTGTTATGGTTAAAAAAATACTAGCAATGTTTTTTATGTTGTGCTTTTGCAGTTTTGGGCTCAATGCTCGAGCTGTTGATTATGAACAACGTATTCGGGAGCTTTTTGAAATTCAAAATGAATCTCAAGATAAAGCGCATCGATTTAGCAATGATAGACTAAAATTTTTAAGAGCATGGGTATTGGGAAAAAAAGGTTCTACCAACAAGTTATGGGAGAAAGAGCTTAAGTTAAGTGAAATTGCTCATCAGGACGACATTACTGCGCGCCTAGAGTTTTTAGAAAATTATTGGGCACACGATTTTTTTAGGGCCTTTGACCGTGTGGAAGGTGCAGCCAATTATTTAAAATCAAGCAGTGGTGTAAATTATATTGTGCGCCTATCGACCACTTTTCCAGGATACGTTACGATAAGTCGGAAAATAGGAAAGAAAATTTTGCATGCCCGAATACGGCTTGATGCGTCTGGAAACTTTATTACTGATGGGGATGATTGCTATAGTTTTGATCAATTACTCAGCCAATACTGCTGTAGCAACTGTGCGCCGTATGTAATTAAATAAAGACACGGAGCTTTTTTTGGATAGTCATTGTTCAAATAAAAGTACTTGAAAATTATATCAAGTCTTTGAGAATAGGCGGTACACAGCTTTTTTGAAAAATAAAAATATTGGTTGGGTCTTTGTTTTTTTATAAAATATTGATGCGCTTGGTATTTCGGATAGAAAACGAAGCGCTATAAATTTAATTTTGGTGAAAAATTTTTATGAGCAAAAAAAAATCCCACGATATTATTGATGCCGATCATGAAAATAAGTTGCCGGCCGTACGCAATGCTATTCGCTTGGCTGATGAAAAAGGTGAGTGGCTTGATGAGCACTGTGCCCAGGATTATCAGATTTCTGAAAAGCAGGAAGAGCAAGAAAGTGAAGAAAATTCCAAAAGCGATCAGGTTTACAAATCATTTGCTCGTCAAATAGCACGCATTAAGCGCCTAAGTGATGAAGAAGAATATGCTTTAGGTATGCGGATTAAAAAATCTAACGATGCTGATGCAAAAAAGAAATTAATTTTACACAATATGCGTTTGGCACTCAAAATGGCTCACCAATACAAACGAGATTGGGCCAGTCTTATGGATTTAGTGCAAGAAGCTTCGGCGGGAATGGCGATAGCTGCTGAAAAGTGGGATCCAGAAATGGGAACTCGCTTTGGTACCTATGCTGCTTATTGGATCAGGGCGCAGCTTACAAAATTTTTGATGACCAATGCGCGTCTGATTCATACGGGAAATACGAGAGCTGGCCGTAAGGTGTATTTTAGTTTGCCGCAGGTACGCAGAAAACTTTTGCTAGAAGGAAAAAAAGCTACCGCAGAGGAAATCGCTCAAGAGGTGGGTGAGGACCCTGAAGAAGTCCAGCTTATCTTATCTCGTTTATCAAACAAAGAAAGCAGCCTTTCAACTCCCATAGATGAAGATGGTTCTAATACCCTTGAGGATACACTTTCTCACCCCACAGACGATCCGCTCAAACAAGCAAGCAATAACGAAGTGGAGCAGATGGTAAAAGAAGTCATAGCGAGCTTCGAAAAGACCATAAACAATGAACGAGATCTGGCGATATGGCGTGAAAATTTGATCGCAAATGATCCGGTCAACTTGGTGGAACTTGGGAAAAGATACGGAGTTTCAAAACAAAGAATGGGACAGCTTGCCACGCGTCTTAAACGAGCATTTAGAAGGCATATTATCGAGCAGCTTGGCCCACAAACGCAGCTTTCTTGGCTGTTTAGAGATGATGACTAAACTCGACTTTGGCCGAAATTTGATGATTTGATTTTTCATCATCCACGTTATGCAGCCTGGCAAAGTGCTTGAAGAATAAGCTTGTCATTATTATTGCTATTATTCAACAGCCGCATGGTGCCTGGACCGTTCTCGAGGAAGGATTCTTAAAATTATTACGAATATGTATTGCTCTTTGTCGCCAACATCTGTTGGAAAGGGCTTTCTCATTTAGCCCTATCAAAATAAACTTGTTATCAAAAAAATTTCTAACGCAGAATACGCGGTTGCAGAGCAACTTGGTTTTCTTCTTTTACTACCTCAAAGAATACCCCTTGGCAGTGGTGAGTATCCATCAACTCGTTTCTTGTTTTTTCGATAGTTTTTAAAAAGAGAGGATATTCAATTCGTTCAAGATGTAATTCCTGTTGCGCATCAATAAAATCCTGAAAGAGTTCTCCTAGGTCTTGATCTTGGCGGTCAAGTTTCGAATCAAGTTGTGGCGGATTTGATTGATTTTGCGGAGGTGTAGAATCGATCAATGGATTATTCAAACCTGGCTCGGTTTTGGCAATAGGCCGTACTGAAGCGTGTGGAGTAGCAGGGAATTCTTCTAGGTATTCAATTTTGCTTTTATCTTGGGGCAAGGCTATTTGTTGTACAGGGCCAAGTTCAGGATGGTATGAGTGTTCGAATAAAGTAGCTTCTTTTTGCTTAATACCAGGTAAGAGTTCTTCTCTTAAACTGCGCTTTACTTCTTCCTGTCTGCGAAATTCTTGCTCGAGTCGGCTTGCAAGTTCATTGATTGTCTGGGAAATTTCTTTAAGAGGATCTTTATCGATTATTGTAATCCTGGTTTTATATTTGCCATTTTGCAAAGATTTCAGAGTGTGAATAATAGTATCGAGATCAAGCGGGGTTTCCCTATAAAAAGCTATGATTGCTGCGATAAGCCCGATAATAAGGCCTACGTCAATAAATAAGCGCGCATAAGCAATTTGAGGTGAAACATCGAGAGTGATGAAAAAACCTACCATCGCCGCAAATAATACGATGGCACCAACAGCAATGATAATATTTCTGCGACCTGTCACGATGAACCTTTTCTTGTCAGTAACGCTGAAGGGTGTGATTCAAACATCAACTGTGTTGCTTGTTGAACACCTCCAGCACCATTTTTAAATCTTATTCCTAAATTCTTTTCAATAACCAATTGAGCAACTTGTTGCACTGAGTGGTCCTTATCAAGAAGGGCCAGATGAATCAATGAGTTACCTGTTGAGTTATCGAAGTGAAATGTCGAATCAGCTTCATCACTTGTGTGCTGCTTGAGAAGTTCTTCATGCGATGAAGTTTTTAAAAGCCTTGAATCGTATTGGTTTCGAGCCGAGCGCAAGAGCAGAGAAAATAGAAATAAACCAAAAAAAAGAAGGAGTAGTTCTGAAAAACCAAATGCTTGCATCGATACTCTTTGGTGTCGAAAAAAAAACGAAGCTATAAGCAAAATCAAAAAGATAGTTGGCCCAATAAAAAAACAATATGCTGGTAATGTTCCATTGCGGATAGTTTGGACAAGGTAGGGCTTTGCTAAAAAAATAGTAATAGCACATAGGATCATAGAAAAATAAATCACATACTTTAAAATAAGTAGATTTATTTTTTCAGGATGAGTGCTGAAACTATCCATTTTAGACCTTAATGAAATCATGAAGACATACTGAGAATAACAATCAAAAAGAATATTTTCAAAATTATATTTTAATATAAAAAAAGTTTAATTTGGCCTTGGAGAATATTTGAAAAATATTTACCATGGCATTTTTTGGCTCTTTTTCTCCTTAGCAAAAATAAATTTATGCTAAGCGCTGTAGCTTGCTTTGATAAAGTGTGAATTTAATTGTTGGGCAAAAGTGATCATATGTAAGTCAAGGGCTTTTGAAATTAGCGATATTGCCAAAATAGAGGTTTTCGATGAAGTCTCACCCTGCTTCCAAAAATTTTTTTATAGAACGCCAACTTATTTCCAAAGAAAAACGTAAGCCAGCTCCAGGCTTTGATGACGAAATTACTTTCGGAAGAGCCCATTCAAATCATATGCTCACGTGTGATTTTCTACATGATAAAGGTGGATGGCAGACACCTCGTATTATACCCTTTGGCGCTTTTAGTATGCAGCCTGATTCTGTAGCCTTTCATTATGGTCAACAAATTTTTGAGGGCCTTAAAGCCTTTCGTATGGAAAATACAAATGAGCTTGCATTGTTTCGCCCACAATTAAATGCTCAACGCTTTTATGATTCAGCGCTTCGCTTGGGAATGCAGCCTGTTCCTCAGGAACTTTTCATCGAGGGCATTAAGGTACTTGTTTCGGTGGATGAAGATTATCTTTTAGCAAAGCCTTGGAGTCTTTATATTCGCCCCTGTTTGATCCCTCTCGATTGTGGCGTGAGTTATCGTGCGAGCCGGGATTACCGATTTTTTGTGATTTTATCAGCAGTAAAAGAGTATTTTTCTCATCATCAGTGCATGAGCGTCTATGTCGAGCAGGAAATGGCTCGTGCATTTAAGGGAGGAATCGGAAATATTAAGGCAGGGGCAAATTATGCAGGAGCTTTGCTTGCACTTAAGAAGGCTCAGCAATGTGGGGCGGATTCAGTTTTATGGCTTGATGCGAATGAACATCGTTATGTTGAAGAAATTGGAGCAATGAATATTGTGTTTGTCTATCAGGATCGATTGGTGACGCCACCTCTTTTGGGTACGATTTTACCCGGTGTTACAAGAGATGCAGTGCTTAAGCTGGCCCAGCATTTCGACATGAAAATTGTTGAAGAACAAACAGATATTGGGGAGTTAATTGATCATATACGCCAAGGAGTACTCAAAGAGGCATTTGGGTGTGGTACTGCAGCTGCCATTACGCCTATTAACCAACTTATTCTTAATGAGGAAAAAATTAATATCAATGACGGAGTTGCTGGGCCTGTGACGGTTAAACTCAAAAAAGTGCTCAAAGAAATTCAATATGGAGAGGTTCCAGATATCTTTGGGTGGAGAACTGTTGTGCCGATTATGGATAATAATTAAGCCTTGCCCCAGTAAGCGTTGAGAATACAGAGTGCTGAGAGACAAGCGAATTCTGATCTGAGCGTATGTGGTGCCCACAGCACCGATTTGAAATTATGCATATTGAGTAAAGTTTTTTCTTGCTGGCTTAGGCCTCCTTCTGGGCCAACAGCAAGGACTACTTTTGATAACTCAGCAAAATTTTTTAGTGTTTGTGAAAATTTATGTTCGGCCAAAAGATCACCATAGGTGGCCAAATCGTTTGTTCCCAAATCCAAAAGTACCGATTTTAAATCTTTGATGAGAACTATTTTGGGAACAAATAATCGTCCGCTCTGTCGGGCTGCATCGATACATAGGCTATCTAAACGCTCTTGGCGTTTCGCTAATTTGCCAAAGCAAAAGCTATCGCTTAACTCAGCCTGAAAAATAATTATTTTGTTAATACCAAATTCTGTGGCTCTTTTGATTGTTTGCGAGATTTTAGCTTCTTCTAAGGCAGCTTGAATGAGCGTGCATTGATGAATATCGGGTTTTTTCTTAATCAAACTAGCGTTGCTAAGTTGCCCATTTGGAGTGAGAAAAGCTTGAATCTCACGCCCCTCACCATCAAAGAGCCCTACTATTTCATTTTTTTTGATGCGAACAATTTTAAAAAAACGCTCATGAACTTTTTTTGGCAAAGCCGAACTCGAATCTAAAAGCCACTGATCAACCCAAGTCTTATCTACGAAACACCGATGCATTTTAATTATCTCCAAAAATTGTTGAGTTGTTAGCTCTCTTGTGAGCCTCAATTTATAAATACAGGTGCTTCATAGCAATCCCATAAATTAATTGAGCCTTAATTTCTAAATGCCCTCAACAGTGCGAGGGCTAAAAAGAAATCAAAGGCTCTTAGTATGGTTGCTGTTAACTGATCGAATTCGAAGAGTATCGTCTAAAGCGCCGTGCTAAAAGCAATAAAAAGATACAAAGGATGCTTATCGGAAACCCTGTATCTTCAGATCTGTTTGAACATCCCTGCGTTTTACTCTTCTTTTTATTTGGGGAAGTTAGAGACTCATTTAACGAATCACCATTCTCCTCTTGCAAATCGTGCTGGGGAGTTTGTGGCGATTCAGGAGCTTTATCAATCGATAGATCATCCAAGTTAAAATCATTATCAAATGTATTTACGGGCGCTAGTTGTTCTGGAACTGGTGGGATAAATGAAACAGGTGGTAGAGCCAGCGGAACATCAGGTATAAAATCGCATGCATCGCCCAAGTTATCGTTGTCAAGGTCAATTTGATCTGGATTTGGAATGAAAGGGCAATTGTCGACCTCATTTTTTATTCCATCCTCGTCAATATCATTATTTACAGCATCACACTCATCACCGATTCCATCAAAATCTTCATCAAACTGTTCGGGGTTTGAGTGAAAAGGACAATTATCTTTGATGTTTTCTATACCATCACCATCCAAATCATTAGTATCGCATAAATCACCAATACCATTGTTGTTGCTGTCTTCTTGTCCAGGATTGGCAATGCCTGGGCAGTTGTCTATGGCATTTTGTATTCCATCATTATCGCTATCACCTGCATCACATTGATTTTCTGAGTCATTTGGGCATGCATCACACGCGTTACCCATACCATCTAAGTCATTATCCGCTTGGTTTGCATTAGCTTTACCAGGGCAATTGTCTGCGGAGTTTTGTATACCATCGCCATCTACATCGCCCGGGTCGCAAGCATTGCTTGCGTCATTGGGACAATAGTCGCATGCATCACCCATGCCATCAGAGTCGGTGTCCTCTTGGCCAAGATTAGCTTTGCCTGGGCAGTTATCAGTAGCGTTTTGTATGCCATCGCCATCCACATCGCCAGGGTCGCAAGCATTGCTTGCATCATTGGGACAATAGTCGCACACATCACCCATGCCATCAGAGTCGGTGTCCTCTTGGCCTGGATTAGCTTTGCCTGGGCAGTTGTCAGTATCGTTTTGTATGCCATCGCCATCCACATCGCCAGGGTCGCAAGCATTAGTTGCATCATTGGGACAATAGTCGCATGCATCACCCATGCCATCAGAATCAGAGTCTGTTTGGTTTGCATTAGCTTTACCCGGGCAGTTATCAGTATCATTTTGAATGCCATCGCCATCTATATCGCCCGGGTCGCAAGTATTGGCTGCATCATTGGGACAATAGTCGCATGCATCACCTATTCCGTCAGAGTCGATGTCAACTTGGCCTGGATTGCTTTTGCCTGGGCAGTTGTCTGCAGTGTTTTGTATGCCATCGCCATCTATATCTCCAGGGTCGCAAGCATTAGTTGCATCATTGGGACAATAGTCGCATGCATCACCCATGCCATCAGAATCAGAGTCTGTTTGGTTTGCATTAGCTTTACCCGGGCAGTTGTCAGTAGCGTTTTGTATGCCATCGTCATCCACATCGCCAGGGTCGCAAGCATTAGTTGCATCATTGGGACAATAGTCGCATGCATCACCCATGCCATCAGAATCAGAGTCTGTTTGGTTTGCATTAGCTTTACCCGGGCAGTTATCAGTATCATTTTGAATGCCATCGCCATCTATATCGCCCGGGTCGCAAGTATTGGCTGCATCATTGGGACAATAGTCGCATGCATCGCCCATGCCATCAGAATCAGAGTCTGTTTGGTTTGCATTAGCTTTACCCGGGCAGTTGTCAGTAGAGTTTTGTATGCCATCGCCATCTATATCTCCAGGGTCGCAAGTATTGGCTGCATCATTGGGACAATAGTCGCATGCATCACCCATGCCATCAGAATCAGAGTCTGTTTGGTTTGCATTAGCTTTACCCGGGCAGTTGTCTGCAGTGTTTTGAATGCCATCGCCATCTACATCACCAGGGTCGCAAGTATTGGCTGGGTCGCTTGGACAAAGATCACAAGCATCACCTATTCCGTCAGAGTCGATGTCAACTTGGTTTGGGTTAGCAATATTTGGACAGTTATCTACGTCATCTTGAATGCCATCGCCGTCAGAGTCACACGCTCCAGTAGTTCCTTGGCAAATACCACTTATGCACATGTCATTTTCAGTACAAATATCAGAATCGTCGCAACTGGTGCCATCTGTAGCATCAGGGTAACTGCATAGTCCTTCTATGCATACTCCCATAGATGCTTCACAAAGACCTGGAGTATTACAGATGATAGGAGTGCCAGGCTGACAACTTCCTAAGGAACACATATCATTTTCAGTACAAAGATCCCCATCATCGCAGGGCGCAGAATTATCGGTGTTTATGCACGTGCCTGCGTTACATGAATCATCTGTACAAGGATTGAAATCGTTGCAGTCAGAGTCCATGCCGCAGGTCGTGCAAATTCCATTGATACACATTTCAGGCGCCATACAGTTATCAGTGCCGATGCAAATGCCATTAAGGCACATGTCCGTATCTGTACAAGTTTGTCCGTCATCACAGGCAGTTCCATCCATCAGGCTTGGATTGATGCAGTCTCCGGTAGCGAAATCACAAACACCTGGACCGCTGCATTGATCCCCTGGGCAAGAAACAGGAGTGCCAAGGCATATTACATCTCCGTCTCCACCGCATACATCGTTGGTCGTACAAAGATTGTTGTCATCACATAACGTTCCTGCACCTATCGCTGTGTTTTCACATTTTAGCGTTTGTAGGTTACACGAATCAGTTGTGCATAAATTATTATCGTTACAATCTGCATCGCTGGCACAAAACTCCTGATAAGTAATACCGCTAATAGTTACCGTGTTGCATGAGCACTTTGCTCCAGTGCCAGGGTAAGCATCTGTTCCGGAACTACAAACATTACCACTTTGGTTGTCCCAGCTTGTGCAAACTGACACATCTGCTTCCAGCGTTGGCCCTGCACCATCTAAGTCAGAACAAGGAATAGCAATAATGGCAGGAGGACCTGGGGTGCCGCTTGCTACCGTAGTGCCCCCAATATTTCTCAGCAAAGTTTTATTTTGCTCTGGATCACCGCACTGATCAGAGTCAACATCAAAAAAAGGAGAAATACGAGGCTCGGTAACGGTAGAGATGGTATTTAAGGGAGGAGGCAAGTAGTCGCGGAAACAGTCACCTGATTTTGCATCACCCCCATCTAAAGAAATAAAATATCCAACGTCATAACGTTGACTGGATCCTGCCGAAGTATAGCCCTGCAATTGCACATAAATAGTTGTTCCGTCTACACAAATATTGGGGCCTGCAAATTTGCTCACCAAAGCGGTAGTTAAGTCGTTTGCTGTACAAGAAGCGCTGTTGAGCCCTGCGGCATCAAGCAAGCATAAATCTGCAATAGTTGGCATCGAGATAAAGAATGCAACTATTGAAAAGAACAACATTGTAGCAGCTTTTTTCCACTTCGTTGACAGAAATATAATCAGCTTTATGCACGTGCACATAAGGACTACCACCCTTTTAAAATCAATGAATAATTTTATGCTCGAAAACTTAATGTGCTCTTAAATGATTTATTGTTAAGTTGTTTGTGGCATGATTTTTTATTCATCTATAAAACCATATTGTTGTGAGTTATTATATTGAATATGCTTTGAATGTTAAATTTTTATGGCTCGATACATGAAAAGCTCGTTTTCAAGAAGCTTTTCTAAAGCGAAGACTTATAGCAATCCCAGAGCTTAACTGACCCTTTAATCTCTTCCTAGTCCTCGCTTTGTTGCGAGCGTTCAGAAATTAAGGGTTGGTTAAGTCTAGGATTGCTATTAAATGCTCATGGATAATTTTTTATACATTTCTGTGCCATTTGAATGGGCTGGGGGTAAAACCCACTAGTAAGCTTGCTCTTCATAGGCTAGCCCATAAAGGTCAATCAAATCTAAGGCGTGAATTGTTATGGTATCTCATGAACCAAAATATATTTTTGTAACGGGTGGTGTTATTAGTTCGCTGGGCAAAGGGATTGCCTCAGCCTCGATTGGAGCATTATTGCAGGCTCGTGGACTTGATGTCTCAATCTTGAAGCTCGACCCTTATCTAAACGTAGACCCTGGGACTATGAATCCTTTTCAACACGGAGAGGTTTTTGTTACCAAAGATGGTGCAGAAACCGATTTGGATTTGGGACACTATGAACGTTATTTGAACAAAGATTTGGGTAGAGAAAATAGCACGACGGCTGGGCAAATTTATCAAGAAGTTTTGGAAAAAGAACGCAACGGAGAATATTTGGGTGCTACCGTCCAAGTGATTCCCCACGTTACTGACCAAATTAAAAGAGTGATCAAGAAAGCTGCTCATGGGCACGACATTTTAATCTGCGAAGTTGGTGGTACCATCGGCGACATTGAGTCTTTGCCTTTCATTGAAGCAATTCGACAGTTTAGGGCAGAGGTGGGAGCAGAAAATTCAGTCTTTGTTCATGTGAGTTACGTACCTTTGATCAAAAGTGCCGGTGAACTTAAAACCAAACCTACACAACACTCAGTCAAAGAAGCGCTCAGTCAGGGAATTCAGCCTGATATTTTATTGCTGAGATCTGAACAAGCTGTTCCTGATGATATTAAACAAAAAATATCGCTTTTCTGTAACGTGCCGGCCTCAGCGGTTATCAATTGCACCGATGCTCAAACAGTTTATCAAGTTCCGTCCATGCTTCATAAAGAAGGTATCGACGATATTATTGTCAACCTTTTAAATATTTGGGCAAGAAAGCCGGATCTCCATCAATGGGAAGATGTTGTTTATCGTTTTATGAATCCCCTCAGTGAAGTTTGTGTCGCTGTGGTGGGCAAATATGTGGATCTCATTGAAAGTTACAAGAGCATTAACGAGGCGCTCATTCATGCAGGCATAGCTCATCAAAGCAAAGTGAGATGCCGTTTTATCGATGCTGAAAAACTAAACAAGGATCAAGTAGCTAAAGAATTTTCTACAGTGGATGCGATTTTGGTGCCGGGTGGTTTTGGCGAGCGCGGTATTGATGGAAAAATAATGGCCATTGAATATGCTCGCACTCATAATATTCCTTTTTTCGGTATTTGTTTGGGACTGCAAATGGCGGTTATCGAATATGCTCGTCATGTAGCAGGGCTTAAGGATGCTGATTCAGAAGAATTTAATCAGCATGCCAAAACTAAGGTGATTCACATGATGGAAACTCAACTTCATGTGCAAAAAAAAGGAGGCACCATGCGCTTAGGTGATCATCCTTGCCACATAGAGCCGAATACACTTGCTCATAAGATCTATGGAAAAGATGATATTCAAGAGAGACATCGACATCGTTTTGAAGTGAACAATCACTATGTGGATACACTTAAAAAAGCCGGCCTTGTGGTAAGTGGTACGTGTCCAAGTGTGAATTTAGTCGAAATCATTGAGCTTAAAGAACATGATTTTTTTATTGCTACTCAGTTTCATCCTGAATTTAATTCAAGGCCAAGCCGTCCTCACCCTATTTTCAAATCCTTTATTGGGGCAGCTTTAAAAAAACGTGCGGGAGAAAAAGACCAATGAAAAGTATTTCAGTGATCGGAGCTACTGGTCTTGTAGGCCGCGAATTGCTCCATATTTTAGAAGAGCGTTCCTTTCCTGTGAGTGCCGTAAAATTATTTTGCTCCGAGCGTTCTAGGGGTGAAAAAATAGAATTTATGGGCGATGAGCATGTTGTAGAAGAGCTTATTTCGCCAGAGCAGATTGATAGCGATATCGCATTTTTTGCCGCTGGTGATAAAATTTCACGGACTTTTGTTGATCAGGTGGCCCATCGAGGAGTTATCTGCATTGATAAATCCAGTGCACTGCGCATGCGAGAAGATGTGGCTTTGGTGGTGGCAGATGTCAACGATAAAGGCCTAAAAGAGCATAGCTCCAAAATCATTGCTACTCCCAATTGTGTAGCTACGCCTTTAGCTCAAGTTTTATCAGTGATCAATCAGCAATCACCTTTGGAAAGTGTGGTGCTATCAACTTATCAGGCGGTCTCGGGCGCTGGTAAGGCAGGGGCTGATGAGCTTGAAACACAGGTGCGCGATTTATTTAATCTCAGAGACAGTAAATCGCCGGTATTTGGTCGACGGATTGCTTTTAATGTTTTGCCATTTATTCCGGCTTTATCTTTGATTGATGAGCAGGGAAAAACTAGTGAAGAGAAAAAAATTATCGAGGAGACTCAAAAAATTCTATCTCTACCTGAATTAAAAATGGAAGTGACCTGTGTCAGGGTACCGGTCTTTAATAGCCATTCCATGTCGGTGAATATAGCTACTAAAAATGAAATTAAATTAAATGATATGCTTGAGACGCTTGCAAAAACTCCAGGCATTATATTAATTGATGAGCCAACACAGGGGAAATATCCTACTCCTCTCGATGCTTCTGGGGAGGATATGACTTTGGTAGGTCGCATTAGACCTAATACATCGGTAAAGTATGGATTGTCATTGTGGATAGTGAGCGACAATCTTCGTACTGGAGCAGCATTAAATGCAGTGCGTATCGCTGAAAAACTTTAGCTGGAGTGAAATATTTATGTCTTCGTCACTGAGCTTTGACTTAAGTCTGAAAAAAATTTGTTTGTTTTTATTGTGCATGACGAGTCTTGGTCTGACTGCTAGAACGGAAAATTACGATAATAATGCCAAAGGCGAGGTTGCCGAGGCAGTCATAGAAATCAATAAAAAACGGGTAAATGAAATTGGTAGAGGCTCGTGTGGCAAAACGAGCAAAACTGCTAAGCTTATATTGCCCAAAGACATTGTGGAATCCTACGATGATTTTCGCATCGTTCGTAGGGAGCCAGGAAACAAAAAAGACCTCGATAAAATTCGATGTTGGCCCACTATAACCGATAATCGAGATTCCACGGTGCATGTCGATTCGGACTCTCTTGTTTTTCCTGAGGGGTTTTTACTGAGTGATGGTCAATGCAAATCAAAAGGAACGAGTGGATCTAATTTATTGTGCGTATATCCTGGTACCTCTGGAGCCACCGATCTTATAGCTCAGGCTCATTACGCATTTGAAACAACGGTTCCGAGCATTGACAAGATCAAGAATGAAGCTGCTGCCAACAACGAGATTACTTTTGAAGTAGAAAGCAGTGGTAAGGTAGACAAAGTAGAAATTTGTTATGGAGAAAAGAGTAGTGCTCAAACTTTGGCAGATCTTGCAAATGCAAAAGGTAATTGCCCAAGCAATTTTACCAAGGTTGTTGTCGTTCCCCCTCGCATAAAAATTAAAAATTTAAAGAATAAAGTTGAATATGTGCTCAAAGTGAGGCCCCTCGATCATAATGCTACTGCTTATGAGTGGAGTAAAACATATACTTTTACTCCCATCCCCGTGCTTTTGCCGCTTAATTCCTATAATGGCGATGGTAGTCAAGTTAGTTGGTCGTGCCAAACTTCATCGTCATCCTCTTTTTCTTTTTTACTGCTTGTAGGTTTATTTTTCATCGGACTTAGAATCAAGAAATTTAAAAAATCATCGAGCGTTGCCATTTTGTGCTTGACGTTTTTTCTGATGCCAGCAAAGGATTCTCATGCTCGATTAGGGCAGTTTAATATTGGACTTTTAGGCTCAATGTATCGTCCGGATCTCGACAGTGAAAAAAATGGGAAAATTTTCCCCTTTTATAAATCATATTTTAGAAAATCAAGCAGCGATGATGATGGGCCTATTAACCCGCTTTTGGGTTTTGAGGCAGATGTGCATCTTTTCGATAACTATGGAAGTTTACAGTTAGGTCTTGGTGTAGGTTATACCTTCACTCAAGGACAAGCCCTTGAAGCTGACGTGAATGATGGTGCAGATATTAATAAGCCTGTGAGCAGTATCAGTGCGACACTCCATATGTATCAATTTCGCCCGCAGCTGACCTATCTTATGGATTATTTCAAAGAGTATGTTCCCTTGGTACCCTATGTGAGAGGAGCATTGATCGCTCACGGTTATTCTTTCACCTCAAATATTGATTCGAGCAAAAAATTTGCCACAGATCCGCATGGTTTTAGATTTGGTTATCAGGGGGCTTTAGGGCTTATGTTAATGCTTGATTTTTTAGAGCCTGGAGCTGTTCGAGCAGCAAGGGGATCGGGTACTCTAGACCATGTTTATCTTAAAGGCGAGCTTTCTTATACCAAGATCGATACCTTTGGTTCCAAGGGATTTCAATTCTCAGCCAAAGACGTGATGGGCACATCCTTGCCTTTGATGTGGACTTTTGGTTTGGTTTTTGAGCTGCCATAGATTTTATTTGAGTTCATAAATAAAATACTCACCGCCAAAAATAATGCGCTTGCAATAATCCTTGTAAACTAAGAAGGAGTATCTGATGAATGGTGCAAAGCTATTTTTTGGCGGTATTTGTTTTAAGTAGAAGCTAAAAATAATTGAGCCCTATCACTTCACGCACTTGAGTCATTGTGTGCTGAGCTCTTTGTCGAGCTTTTTTCGTGCCCTCTATGAGCATTTCTTTTATATCCTTTGAGTTAAGCCTTTCTCTTTTTTCCCGGATGGGACTTAAAAAATCCTGCAAAGTTTGATTAAGAATTTTTTTGATGGTGACGTCACCAAGGCCACCTTTTTGATAGTGAGCCTTAAGCTGAGCTACTTCTTCTTTGTTAGAGTGAAAGGCATCAAGATAATGAAAAACAATATTTCCCTCAACCTTTCCAGGGTCACTCACTTGTAAATGATCGGGATCGGTGAACATAGAAAATACTTTTTGTTTTATTTCTTCAGGACTATCGGCCAAAAAAATTGTATTGCCCAAGGATTTGCTTGCTTTGGCTTTGCCATCGATGCCAAGCAAACGCGGCGATGCACTCAAATGTGCTTGGCATTCTTTAAGGCACTGAGTGTTATAGATGCGGTTAAAGCGACGGACAATTTCGTTGGTCTGCTCAATCATTGGCAACTGATCATCGCCTACCGGTACGAGTTCAGCTTGAAAAATACTGATGTCTGCGGCCTGACTTACGGGGTAACATAAAAATCCTGCAGGGATAGAGTTTTCAAAACCTTTTTGTTTAATCTCGGCTTTGACCGTGGGATTTCTTTCAAGGCGACCTAAGCTTACGAGATTTAAGAAGTAAATGGTAAGTTCGGTAATTTCTGGAACCTGAGATTGAATAAAGATAGTGGTTTTAGTGGGGTCAAGACCAACTGCAATATAATCTTTGGCCACCTCATAAACGTTTTGAGTAATTTTTTCTGGGTTCTCAAAATTATCGGTCAGTGCCTGAACATCGGCAATCATGACGTATTGTTCAAATTGTTGCTCTAACTTTAATCTGCTATGTAAAGAGCCAATGTAGTGCCCCAAATGAAGACGACCGCTAGGCCTGTCACCAGTAAGAATTATTTTTTTCATTTTCTACCTTGTTGAATAGTGAGCAAAAAATGCTTGTAATACCAAGCTCAGGAATTAACCAAGCCTAATTTCTGCGACTGGTATAACTTACTTTTTTGGCCTTTAGCTATAGCGTGTCTAAAAAAAATAAAAACTTATAATCAACGCAACAGCTGAAAAAAACGGCAAAAAGAACACCTTAGGAAGAAGATTGTCCTGGTAGCGTATGAGTTGATAGAGCTTGTAGTTTTTTAGCTCAGAATGAACAACCAAAAATGCATTGACCGCCACGTACACGATGGCCAAATAAACAGCAAGATACATGTACTCCAAATAGACAATACCCACTCCAGCAAGGATTTCTCTAAGGTGAATGTGAGCGAGCAGGATAACGAAAAAAAGTGCACCACACTGAGTAAGAATTTCTAAAAATTGGAAATTAAAAATTTCTCGTTTGGCAGGGTCAAAGGTGACCGAAAGCAGCGATGAAAAGCACAAAATAATTACTATAAAGAGTGGAAGAACATTGATAATCAAAGCATCGGTGGAGTTTCTTTTTATAACGATGTTGTAGTAAAGCTCTGGGAAATCTTTGGGAATCTTTGAGCCAGAAAAGCCAAAATTGGTATCGTATTCAAGGTGGCGGTAATGAAAAAAAGTTTCAGCAATGGTGTATCCGCCTAAAACAATTTCAGGATCGATACCAAATTTATCGCCGGCCAAGGTGCTATCGTAGCTTTGCAAGTCTGGTACAAGCAATACTTTTTGGTTGAGCTCCTCATGCCATAGGCGCAGCCGTACCGCTTTATGATCGAAGGGATATTTGGTGAAATCAAAGCGTTGGGTGATTTTTCCTTCGAACAACCAACCCACTGTTTCGCCCCATTGATCTTTATAGCGATAGGCAAACTTTTTCTTTAAGTTGACAGCTTCCGGCAAAACAAATCCTTGGCTTATTTTGCCCAAAGATTCTTTAGGATATTTTTGCCACACATAGCCTGAAATATAAAAAGAGTTTGAATCAAGCCAATCGATGGATTCTACATAAACCCCAGTGGCTATACGGAAACTATAATCTTTGCTGCTTGATTTGGTGTTTAAAAAATAGCTATCGAGATAATTTTTTACGGCCTCATCATCTTCTAATTGAGATGCATCCGGCTTGTATGAAGAGTTTATTTTTATCAGGTGATTGAGCGTCAGATAAAGCAATATCGCAGTTATAATAAAAGATGATATCCAAAATGACTGCCTTAAAAACATCTCAAGCTTTCCTAACGTGTTTTTTTAAAAAAATTAGAGAAAAGCTTAGAGACTATGTAGTCTCCAAGCTCTGATCTTAGTAACTTTTTTTAGCAAACACTAAAAACCACACTTCGATTTGAATTTATCCTTCCAACCCTTAAGTTTGGCCTTGACTTTATCTCGTTTACGCACTCTGGCTAGCTCTTCAGTTTTTTCGATCAACTGTTCAATTTGGGGGCCATTCATTGGGCAAGAGTTACTTGATACTTTTTCTTCAGTAAACTTTGTGGATTGATAGAGCAGGTTATCAATAGCAAAGCTGACTTTTTCTACAGGAATTGGTGCTTCATACTCCGAGCAGTCCATATTTCCCCCCAGCTTTTTTAGCTCTAAGCATATTTCCAAAGCCTGTCTGCGTTCTTCTTCTGTTAGCGGCCGATCTTCAGCAAAGGCGTTGCTCAGATACAAAGCCGAAATAGTTAAAGATAGTATGGTAATAAATTTCATATGTCCACCTTTTAGTTTATTTATTCAGTTAGGTGTTATTTAATATTTCATGTGTTGAATATCTTGGATGTGATCCAGTTAAATTGTTGGTAATATTTTATTGGAAATATTCATAAAGTTAGGGCTTATTGAGCGAATAAATAGTGGCGCTCCCAGCACGACTCGAACGTGCGACCCCTGGTTTAGGAAACAAGTGCTCTATCCACTGAGCTATGGGAGCCCGAATTGGTGCAAGGACTGTGCCAGGCAGATACAAGCCGTCTAGGGGGCTCATTGATCTTTATGAAGATATGCTTCATAGCAATTCCAATATTATATGTAGAAGGCCGTTTCAAAATTAATAGGAAATTCAATGAGATTTATTAGTGCACGATTAAATTACTGCGTTGCAATTTTCTGCAGCTCTTTTTGGCTTTTTTTATTCTCATGCAACGACAATAGTGTTGCTCCAAGCTCTAAAACAAACTCTGCTGCACGTTCTACTAAATCTGATTTAGAATGTCCTATTAAATGGCAATCACATGAAAAAATCACAAAGCTTGCTAAAATTGATAAAGATGAGTTTGTTGATCAGATAAAAGATTTTAGTGATGCTTTGCCCAATAGCGATAGAGAGAAAAAGATTGTAGCATTGAAAACTGCAATTTTAGCTAAAGAATATCCACCAAATTCAGGTTTAGAAATTCAGGGCAATAAATTTTATTTTTCAAAAAGCATCTGCGGCGAAAGACCATTGAGTATTATGTATAGCTTTTATGAGCATCAGTGGTATTCGCAATTGTTGTACCGTTCTTTGAGCAATGGCGTGTGGCGTTCTACCCAATTTATTTATCCTGAAGGGGCCTATGATAAAGGCGCGCATTATACACAAGATATGCTGCCTAATCCTGTTGTCGATGCCCAACTCAACTATGATGAAGGAGGGCCGTGTCTTACTCTTAGCGCTGATAAAATTGAAGAACTCAGAAATAAATTTAAAGGAGCTAAGCGCATAGAAGAATTAAATTTAATAACGCCCACCAATGTGACCAGTGTAGATTTTAAAACCGAATTTAATAATTATGAAAATGGTGTTGGTTTTATCAATGGCCAACAAGATAGCAGAGAAAAATTTTTTGCCAGCATGGAAAAAGATGCTCTGCCCAAAGATTTTTTTCCAAATTTTTTGTGTTTAAATAAGAGCTATCTAAGATCTCACAGTCTTTTTTCGCGCACAGAAGGCGAAGAAAAACTCAAAAATAATATCAAGGTTGATGTTTTTTTAGCAAAGTTAAACAATCACGTCATAGAGTGGCATTTTGCCTATGTAGAAGGAGAAAAACTTCCTTGGATAGCGCGGATCAGATTTGCTGATGCACCCATATCCAGTTACGGCGGCGATGCGCGTATTATAGATAGCAAAGCTTTGACCTTAAAGCCTTTGGAGTATATTCGTCCCAATCAAATAAAATATCTCGTTGAGGGCAGTGATTACAGCGAACTTAGCGGGACTAATTACGCAGACATTCGCAAATTCTTACAGAATTTTCCTCCTATAATCGCCTATAAAAAATACAAAGACGAACATAACAGCTGGTGATTGTGCTGATTTTAAGCTGCTCTAAGAATCAATTATTTGCTGCTCCAAAACACATGTGATTTTGCTAGTTGCTTTTATGAAACAAAATAATTTTATTATTCTGATCTTCTTTGGGCTTTCGTTACCGCTCTGTTCAGTAAACGCCGTTGAAGGACAAAAAGAAATCTATTCACCAAGCTTGGAATTAGATTTTTATCGACGTCTCAAAAACGATGGCTTTGATTTTGGTGTAGTGGACAGGGTAGATGAATTTTTATCCTTGAGTTGGCCGCAGTCTAAGAGGCTTGAACAATGTCCACTTAGGCAAATCGATGACCAAGATCTTATAGATAAACTCAATCAAATTTTCAGCGCTTTAACCAGCAGTTCATGTAAAAGCGAGAAAGATAGTTACTTTGCGAGCTTTGGTGCATCCGTCACTAAGTTAGGACAGTTTTATTATGGACAGGGCACGGGTGCAGCATCTGGCTACCAGGCTGGTTATTATCAAAATCTTAATGATATGATGAGCTCGCTTTCTGCTTTAGTAGGTGATTCACGTTGTGCCTTTGATATTAAAGAAAGGGGGCTAATTCCGGTTTTATCCGATGTACTTGGCAGTGTTTCTATGAGCGCACTTTTAGTGCCGAACAAATATTCTCTCTTTGCTGGTATTGGGGGCCTTACGGCGAGCGCCTCATTAAAAATAGTTGATAGTCTGCTCAAACCAAAATTTAATATGAGCAAAAATGAGGATCGAGAAAATTTTATTAGTTTGGTGTGTAGCTTCTATGAAATTAAAACTGAAGTTGAGGAAAGAAAATTTCTTCATATCGCTACATCAAAGGATAAACAAAACTATCTTACAGCCCATGATTTTGCCATAAGCATTGATTCTAAAATCAAGAAACTCCAAATTGAAAAAGAAGCAATTTTAAAAGAACTACAGACTTTAGAAGAAGATTTTTTATTGACTAATCTTGGTCAAGAAAAAATTCTATTTACGCATAATGCTCATAAATTTGAGTCATTCTTGTCATCTCACGGTGATGAAACAAGTTGGACATTTCGTTCACAATTGCCCGATGTATTAATAGAAATTAGTGGATTACTACAAAATATTGAATTTGATGAAAACAGATACCAGTCATTCACAGATATAGGTGCAGATAAAAATAAATTTCTTGATTCTGCATCATTATTGAGCGATGTCCAAGTCAGACTCTATGATGATCAACAGCTTGCTCAAATTTTTTTGCAGCCATTGTTAAGAATCGATGAAATTTTGCAAGCAGAACTTTCTCGTTATGACGAACAACTTCAAGCAAGAATTGTTGAAGATGAGCTGAGTTTTGCAGAATTAAAAACAGATATCGAAAAGATTTTTGATGAAAAAATTGAACTGCTCACTCAATCTTTTTCAAAGATAAATGACTATATAAAAAAAATAAAAGTAAAAATAGACAAGAAGAATTTCGTTGCCGACGATCAAGGCACGCATATCGATCATTTGATTGTAAAATTTATCAAGAGCATTGAAGGGCAATTTTTTGGTCATCTTGGATGGCAATTTTATGAATATCTCAGGAATGGGGCAGCCCGAGAGCTTAAAGATTTTTATAAGTACTATGCAAAATTTGCTAATAAGTATGGCTTAAGGAGTAATCGCTCTATAGTTGATGAGGCACAAAGACGAGTCGCTTGTGCCACTGCCTCAGATATTATTGTTCGCATTAATAATTCGCGAAGCTTGGTGAATATGGGGGCGGACTATGTTTTTTCAAATCGCGACTTTTTTCATGAAAATGTCAGCAAAATAGATGTTCACTTTAAAGTGATTCCTACCGGTGCCTCCATACAAAGGCAATTCCTCACCCAGGCTCGATCTTTGATAAAAGCACAAGAATTCGTCGCTTCTGGGGAGAAACTAAATTTTCCTAGGGTGCTCAATAATAAGAATGTCTTTAGACATCCTTTATTAGGCGATCTGATGGTGGGTCAATTGCTTGCTGATAATCAGCTCGAAAAACTATATGAATTTAAATCAATAAATCAGTGTGATAGGTGGTAAATATTTTTTTATATTCGCCAAAATAATGTTTTAGGACCTACTTATTGCATCTGAAATATATTTTTCATGAGCCGGGGGGCAATCGTGCAAAAAAGAACTAAGCGGATATGTGCAGGACTTTTTATAAGCTTTGCTTTGACAAGCTTTTCTTCGAGCGTGGATAGCAATCTTATCCACAAAAATTATCGGAATGATACAGTAGCAGATTTTCTTTTTCGTTATCAAATTTTTAGGATTGATAGCGATGGAATACATGTGATTTTCGATAAAAATAATTATTTAAAGCATAAAGATAGACTTGAAAGCCTATGGCAGAAATTAGATCACGATAGTTTGCCGTGTCCCTTGGAATTGGAAGTGTTTTATAGTGATTCATATAAAAGCAAGCCTACTAATTTTGTGGATTCTAAGACTCCATATGTATGCCACCAAACAGAACATATGGAATCAATAAATGATTATTTTAAACACGCGCTTTATGAAGTGGAAGATCAACTGTCTCATGGCTATGAAGCTCCCTCTTTAACGTGGCAAGAAGTGCAAGAGACTTCTTTTATTAAACGAGAAACTTTGAGCAATGAGCAGGTTCGTATTTGTGGCATGACAGAAAAAATTGAAGAGCTTCTGCTTTCTCATCTGATAAAGCATCTTAAAGCTAATAAGATAGATGTGCAGCATATGTATTATTTTGGTAGTAGAGTGATGCCACGCACAGAGGTGCTTAAGAGGGATAAGCGTTTGCTGGGCAAGCTTCCAATCAATGATAATGGGGTTGTCAAAAATTCAGTTCGTATCAAAGGATTTACGGCGATTTCTGATTTGGAAATAGCGCTTTTGTTTAGCGGAGAAAGATTATTTTTGGAATCAGAGCTCAAAGAAATTTTTCACCAATTTAAACAAAACTTTGAAACAGAGTTTCGCGAATTTCCTGTGTCTTTGAAGTTTATACAGATGACAAAAAATGAAGCAGGTGAAGAGCCCTTCCAAATTATTTATCGCCACTACAGTAATGAGAGAAACAAATTGCTTTCAAAATATCAATTTGTTGAGATTCCTAAAGAAATTATTTCTGGTTATGAGAGATGCTCTTAGAGACTGTTTTGAAATTAATTTTTCTAAGCCAAAGCGAAAATTTATTTTCAACAGCTTCTTAATTGTTTTCTTCATCGCCCCATTTATCAATAAGGCGGTGAAGCTTTTGTTTTATAATCTCAAAAACATTTTCTTTTCTCTCATCGAATTTCTCTTTTAATTTGGAACCCAAGGGCTCTGTGTTGCCATGGTCGATGGCTTCGATAGCATCTTTTTTGAATTCGCGTTTCTCACTTGGGCTGAGTTTGGTAGCCACATCGTAGAAAAACCAAATCGAGCCGATTATCAATAAAATAATGATCCATTTTATAAGTCCGAACATTTTATACCTGTTGAAAGAGCGTTTTGAAGTTATCCGCTAAAGCCTTTTTGTCTTTTTTTCTTATGATTAACAATAAAATTTGGGTAATATTATCAATATTTTTCGCAAATATTTTATTTATCACAGCAAAAATATCCTAAAAAATCATTTGCTAACTGTTTACAAACCACTTTCTTAAATAATTTGTTTATTTTTAAGCGAGCATAAGAGTTAAGCTTCGTAGCCCAAATCCCATGTTGGTGCTATAGCTTGAGCCTATCACTCTATTGAGTTGTTGTGGAGATAAGCATTGAGTCATTCAAAAAATTATTTTGATTTTAAGTCAAAGGCATTTTTACATAAAGCCTTTTTGTTGAGCTTGTGGTTCGCATTATTTCTTACCCTCTATCTGGTGCGAACTATTCTCTTGCCCTTTGTTTTAGCCTCTTTATTAGCCTATGTTTTTCATCCTATGGTGGGATGGCTAGGTCGCATAAAGGTACGGGGGAAACCTTTGTCGAGGGCTGGTTCTGTAGTTATTATTTACCTAACATTTGTTTTTGTTATTGCGATATTTTCTATTGTTTTCGTGCCACAATTTTATTCTGAGATGGTACGGCTTGCAAAAGATACAAGTATATTTATTAACTCTATCGACGATCAAACTATCAATGATTTAGGACGTTCTATAGAACAGTTCTTTCGTGATTATCAGTTACCATTGGAAATCTCTTCTCCTGCGTTAGAAAATTCACCAATTGCGCAAGACTTGCAAAAGCCCAATGTGTTCTCAATTGATCTCTTGAGTGTTTTTCATAGTGTTATGAATGATGCAGTAATATATCTTAAGTCTCAGTCAGCAAATATTATATCAAGTGCTCAATTGTTTGCTTCTAAAATAGTGTCTTTTTTATTTACGCTTATGTTGATCCTAATGTTGACAGGCTTTCTTTTGGTGGATGTTGATAGTATCAAAAAATTCTTTTTTGCTCTGGTGCCAAGCAACGATCAAGAGCGCTTTAATGACTTCTTAGGGCGGCTAGATCAACGCTTGTCAGGAGTGGTGAGAGGGCAAATAACTATATGTTTAATAAATGCTATTTTAACGCTTATAGGTTTATTGATATTTAAGATAAAATTTGCTTTTATATTATCAGCTGTTGCAGGGATTTTTAGTTTAGTTCCAATATTTGGCAGCATTATTAGCACGGTACCTATCGTTTTGGTTGCTTTGACAATCTCACCTTTTAAGGCTTTATTAGCTTTGATTTGGATTGCCGCAATTCATGTGTTAGAAGCAAATTTGCTCAATCCTAAAATACTTGGTGATAGCGCTAAGATTCACCCAGTTTTAATTGTTTTAGCTTTGCTTGCTGGTGAGCATTATTATGGTATAGTTGGTGCTTTAGTTGCAGTGCCAATAATGAGTATTATTATCACGATTTTTTCTTCAGTCTTAGGAAAAGCGCAAGCTATGAATGAACTGGTTGCAAAACCAGCGCAAAATGACAGGATCTCTTCTTAAAGAGGTGTAGAAATGTCAACCAATCGTGATCAAATAGATAATATATCCCGTTCTAGTTTGCATAATGCACGCGGTATTGAGTTAGCTGAACGCGGTTGGCTCGATGAAGCGGTAAAGGAATTTCAAAAAGCAATTTCAAATGCACCAGACTCTGCGCAAGGATATGACAACTTGGGAACGGTCTATGCCGACAAAGGAGATTTATTGTCGGCTCTTGGTGCATATACAAAAGCTTTGTCACTTGAGCCTGACAGTTCTTGTGCACTGCACAACCTTGGATGTTTTTTAGCTAACCATGGTGCTCAACTTGCATCGACATGTTTTCGTCGTTCTTTTAAAATCGACAGAGATTTTTATCAGTCGCGTTTTAACTTAGGTCTGTGCTTGGCCGGTGAAGGAAAACATGAACAGGCATTGTGTCATTTTGAAAAAGCTCTTGAACAAAGTGAGGGAGATTGTGAGATCCGCTTTTATTTAGCACAGTCGCTTATTGCATTGGGACAGAATGTGCGTGCAATAAAGGAGCTCAATAAAGTTGTTTTTGAGCAAGAGAACAATGATGCGGCGTGGTTGAGTATAGGGACTTGTTATAGCGCTCAGGGTTTTTTAGATGAAGCTCAAAAGGCTTATACTCAAGCGATAAAAATAAATAGCGATAACATTGATGCTGTATTGCAGTTGGCGTCGCTGCTTGGGCGACAAAAACGCAAAAAAGAAAGCGACCTGCTTTTAAAACGCGCGCAGAAGCTAGACTATAAGCAGACCATGAGTTTTATTGAAAATGATGAATATCTGTGTAAAAAATCATAAGCCCAATTTTCATGCTCTAATGTGATGTAAAATACTTTTTATAGGGCTTAGGGCAGTGGGTTAGGCTACATGCGTGTTAAAAAACTAGATATTTTTGGTTTCAAATCTTTTGCTAGCAGGCAAAGCATCAGCTTTGGTGATGGTGTCACTGGGGTTGTGGGACCAAATGGATGTGGAAAATCCAATGTCGTTGATGCGTTGCGCTGGGTAATGGGTGAGCAAAATGCTCGGCATTTACGTGGCGGCAACATGCAAGACATTATTTTTTGTGGATCAGAAAAAAAAGCGGCTTTGGGTTTTGCTGAAGTAACATTAACCATTGAAAATCGCGATCAAGATGCGCCGCTTGAATACAATCACTACAGCGAAATCGAAATCACCCGCAGGCTTTATAAAACTGGTGAGTCAGAGTACGAAATCAATCGTCAAAAAGCACGGCTCAAAGATATCTCTGAGTTTTTTATGGGTACCGGTGTTGGTACCAAAGCTTATTCCATAATTGAGCAAGGTCGAGTGAATGAGGTTATTTCGGCAAAACCTCAAGACCGCAGAAGCATTATTGAAGAGGCTGCAGGAATTACCAAATATAAAGCGAAAAAAGCTGCAGCCGAGCGACGGATTGAAGCGACAAGAACCAATCTCAATCGCATTGTGGATATTCGCAATGAAATAGAAAAAAGAGTGAATTCTCTTTTGCGCGATAAAGAAAAACTCGACCAGGTTAATATCCTTAAAGACACGATAAGAAATCTTGATCTCCATGCCTCTTCTCACAACTATCTAGCCTTTGTTGCGCAATTAAATTTCATTAAAAGTTATCGTGAAAGTTTACAAAAAAATATTGATGAGTTTAAAAAAGAGCAGGCATTCTTAGAACATTCGTTTGAAAGAGTTTTAAAAAATTACAGCGAAAAGCATGAACAAAAACGAATAATAGAAGACTTGAGTGTGCAGCATAAGAGCTCTCATGACTTGCTTGCAAAGGATTTGGAATATACCAAACAAACGCAAATAGATAATCAAAATTTTATTGCCAGAGTAGAACAACAACTCGCCGATCTAGAACAACACAAAGAAGAACTTGAAAGAGATATTGCTAAGTTTAATGAAGAATATCTATTGGCAAAAAAACACTTGGAAAAAATAAATCAAGAAATTACAGCCAAAAAAGATAGCGGGCAGCAGGTAATTTTAGATAGACAAAACAATATTCTCAAAGAGCGAGATATTCAGGCAAAAATTCTGAGTGCTGCAACTTTAGCAACCCGCATGCAAGCTGAGCTCAATGCTCTAAACTCGCAAGAGGCCTCTAGAAAAACTGAAATCAGCAGAGTGGAAGCTCAAATTGATGAGAAGAAAAAAGAATCCGCTGAGCTTAATAATCGAGTTATGGCTCTTGGGCATGAGCTTGAACTTGGACAGGAGCGAGAAGCCAAGCTCAAAAAAGAACTCAATGAAAAAGATGTTGAATTAAAAAATCAAGAACAGCTGCGTATTCAAAATATCAAGACGCTCAATCAAACCTTAGATAGTTTAAGACAAGCTCAATCAAGACTCGCATCTTTGCAAGAGATCGATCAGAAGTTGGAGTGGAGTGATAGCGGAATTTCAGATTTGCTTTCACAAAATTTGCTAAAAGGTGTGGTTGCGGATGTTTTGAATGTTCCTTCTCAGTTCACCGAGACGGTAGAAAAATGTCTTAGCCATTTGCTTGATACAGGTCTGATTGGTAAAAAAGATGAGCTCAAACATACCACTAAGGTACTCAAAGATAAAAAATCTTGTACAACCAGTTTTTATGTTTTAGAAGATTCCGAAGTATGTCATTCTGCCAAACCTCTAGGACTTAAGTGTATTACCGATTTTTTGTCTATCAAAGACGAAAATTTTAAAAGTATTTATCATAAACTTTCTCGATACTATTTTGCTCAGGATTTTGAACAAGCGCTTGAACATTGGCCTGCAGCACGTTTGTCTCAAGCTTTTATTGTGACGCCTACAGGGGAACTTTTAAGCCCTGATGGCAGAGCTATTATTTTTGGAGTGGCAAATAATAAAGGCGTTTTAGCAAGAAAAAATGAACAGAGTGAGTTAGAAAAAAAACTCTCGACTCTACAGCGCGATAGGCTCAAACAGCAAAATAGTGTTGATGCTATCAAAGAGATTATTGTCCATTTGGAAGGCGACAAAAAATCTTTACTAGAAGAGATAAGACCACTTTCTTTGGGTATTATTCGTTTAGAAGAATCATTACGACAAAAAAATAATGAAAAAAATCGTTTTGCATCGGAGCTGCAGCGTTTGGTTGAGCATCTAGATTCATTGTTAAAAAATATTGAGAACAATGAACAAAAAAAACAACAGTTGCAATCGGAATGGGCCGCATCACTAGATGAACATAAAAAACTTGAAGAAATGCTTGAGGAAATAAAGGATGCACGCCTTGGCAGCGAAGAAAAATACGATCTTTATCAAAGTGAGCTTAAAGCACTTGAAATTGAAAAGGCGGCCTGTCAGGAAAAAACTTCTGGTCTAAAAAACTCAGTATCTCAGTCAGAAATTTCTAAAGAACATGTGCTAACTCAGATAGATTTGCTCAATGCTCAGGCGAGTGAGAAAAATGAAGATGAGCTTAAACTTAAAGAAAAAGAACGACAGATGCTCAAAAAACTTGAGTTGTTGAGCAAAGAATCAGAAAGCTGCCATAGGCAACTCGATGAGCTTAGAAAAATATGCGGCGAACTGAGTCAAGATAAGTTGTTTCAGGAAGAAAAACTTGCATTTGTAAAGAAAAATATCGATGAAGAAATGCAAAAGATACAGGCTCAAGCGTTAGTTATTAACAATCTTGAAAACGATATCAACAACTTAAGCGATAAGATTTGGGAGCGCTACAGCCGAGTTTTGGCACATGAAATAACTGACTTTCATCATGTTGCTTTGGACCATGATGTGGCTAAAAAAGAAATGGGTGATCTAAAGCGCTCTTTGGAAAAGATGGGAACAGTCAATGAAAATGCTGCTAATGAGTACAGCGAATTTAAGGCACGGCAAGATTTCTTAAATACTCAAGTGCAAGATTTAGAAGATGCTCTTGAACAGCTTGAAAGCGCAATCAAGAAAATCAATAAAACGACTAGAATACGTTTTATTGAGGCATTTAATAATATCAACAAACAATTTACCCAAGTTTTCCCCAGACTCTTTAATGGTGGGCACGCTCAACTTGTTTTGACTGACGATGAAGATTTATTGACCTGCGGAGTCGATATCATAGCAAGACCCCCAGGAAAAAATATTGGTTCAATTGAGTTGATGAGCGGGGGTGAAAAAGCTCTCACTGCCATAAGTTTGATCATGGCTATATTTTTAATAAAGCCATCACCATTTTGTTTGTTGGATGAGGTGGATGCACCTCTTGATGAGGCCAACGTTTCACGATTTAGTCAGCTCATCAAGGAAATGTCAGCTCTTTCACAGTTTATTGTCATTACCCATAATCGCAAAACCATGGAGTCTGCTGATCAACTTTATGGGGTAACCATGGAAGATGCAGGTTCAAGCAAGATAGTATCAGTGCATGTACAACAGGCCTTCGAAAGCCTTAGAATTACACCGCCGCCTTCGAGCAAAAGTGCTTCGTCAAAATCTACTAAGGCATCTCAACTGCAGTTTGATATGTCTCAAGAAAGCTAAAAATATTCCTTATCATCCCCGCTCAGGCGGGGACGATAAATAATCGTGGACAAAAAATGCTTTCTCAGCTTAGCGAAAAATTATTTTCAAAACAGTTTTAAAGAAATAATTCCTTGAAATCAGGAAATTTTTAAAGGACCCAAATGTTGTACAAGAGATGTGTGTGTGAATCTTTTTTAAGAGGTCTGTGTGAAAAATTATTTACTTATTTTTATTGGGTGGATGTTTTTTGAAAGTTTTTGTTTGGCTGTTGAGATCGGAGAGTCTATCGAAATTAATTATAAATCGAAGCCTGTCCAATTGATTCGTGTAAAAGGAATGTCTCAAGGATTTTTTTATAGCTTTTCGGATGATGTTGGCAAAATATATCGAGCCGAAAATAAAATTTTTATTCAGTCGCAATACGCTATCAATGTAGATGAGATTTTTAATATCGTTGCATTAGGTGAAATAGAAAAGCTCGATATTAGTGAAAAAAGAGATGAAATCACTCTGCATTTGTGTTTGGGAAGGGATGCGCTGGCAACAGTTGCCAGCCTGCAAAAAGATAAAAACTATCAAGTGGTTGAACCTAAGCTTGAGCTGTGTTGCGTTGTTGATGATGAGTTTTTCAAAAAGCTCATGAACTTAAAAGATACATCGGCCAAAATTTAATTAACCACCTCTAAAGTGAAAAACAAAAATTTTTTTGTGTAACTTTTTAATAACAAAGAAAAATCTCCCTTTAAAGTTCAATAGCTTACACCAAGGATCCGTTAAAAAATGAAAATTCTTAGATGAGATATTAGATCAACCCAGCTTGTTGTAATCGCATGTTAATAGAAGATTAGGGTGTGGTTCACTTGTATTTTTGAGTCTGTTTTAGAGTGGAGAATAATTAAAATGAAAAAATCAATTTCAGCGGTAAGTGTTGCTCTTGCTGTGTCTGCTTCTTTGGCAATCAATGCTGAGGCACCAAGCGAAGAAATGGTTGATGCGAAAATAGCAGTGGTATCTCACGATATTGTAGACGGTCAAATTCCAAAGTGTCCAGATGGCCAAACTTTGAAAATTGACTATGAAAAAGGCGTTTATAGCTGCACGCCAGTATTTGTTTCCTATGGTCTAAACCCCATGATTCTTTAGTTTATATATTTTTATAAATTTAAGAGCATGTATAAAACCCCCTAGACTAGGGGGCTTTTTAATAGCTTACTTTTAGACTTTGTCGCTTTGTCTGTCTTAGGAATCTATCTAAAAAATCTACAAGAATTCGGTGCTGATCTTGTGCTTAGAATGCTTATGCATATCCAATACGATGAGCGCTTGCGCGCATCATGGTTTTCTCTGTTTTAAATAAGCTGTGGGGGCTAGTCTCTGACCCACTCTTTACGGTTGTGATCCCATTTCCACCAAATTTTTTCTCCGTTATGGATGGTTGATTGTCGATACTCAGGTTTTTTCCCCATCGACATTAGCCAAGACCACCAATCTTGATCGGTTGTTACTGTAGTCGAAGGCGGTTTCGGTAGCGTTTCGTAGGCAAAAACGCTAGCGCTGAGGAATACAGCCGAAAGCAAAAAGCATACAGATTTCTTCATATTCACTCCATAGGAATTTTAAATACTTATTCCATGCCTTTATGTAGTGAGTAAAGAACGTAATTTCAGTAGCTTTTTAAATATTCTCTAAGTGCCTAAAGTAGGTAGTTAATATTTTTAAAAAGACTTATGGATGTCTAAAAATATTTTGTTGATAAAATTTAAGCTCTTCGATTGAATCTCTGATATCTTCCAAGGCCGTATGGGAATTAGCTTTTTTAGGTGGTCTGCCTTTTGCTCCATACCACGCCTGAGAGATAAGTTTGAGCGAAGATACATCAATTTGGCGATAGTGCAGAAAAGATTCAAAGCTTGGCATGTAGCGCCTTAAAAATCGCCTATCAACGTACATAGAATTGCCAGCCAAGATGCCCTTTTGATAACCGACATGGCGCACCAAGTGACTCATCAGTTCTTGTTCCGCCTGCATGAGCGAATACTGTGAGGTTCTCACGCGCTCGAGCAGATTATTTTTGGTGTGCATGCTTTTTACTATGGGAATCATGGTCGACAGAGCAGATTCAGGCTGCCAAATAGGAATATCTACTTCGCAAAGAACCTTAAAGTGCGGGTCGGTGATTATCATTGCTGCTTGCAAAATTACACATGATTCATCGTCGAGGCCTGTCATTTCCAGGTCAACCCACACCCAACGGTCATAACTTATTTCTTCACTTCTTTGCGTCATTGCTTTGCCTCTTAAATAACGATACTGCGCTTTTTGCTATGCTCATAGTTCATACAAAGAGTTTTGACCTGTGATAGGGGGGGCTTATGTGTCTGAGGTTTTTTTTCTTTTTTACTATTTTTTTGTCAGTAAATTCTCATGCACGCTTGGATGTTGGAGTAAGGGCTCAATCTTTGGGCGGAGCAATCCGCGCTCAGGGAGGCTCGAATGATGTTATTTACTACAATCCTGCTGCTCTTATTAAAAAACGTAGGCTAGGGCCTGAGGCAGAATATCTTATTGGCAGCCAAAATGAGGGTCATATTTTTGGTGTTTCTGTTGTTGATTCTTCAACCAGCACATGGGGGGTTGGTCTTGCCTACAATACGCATTTTTTTCCAGATAGCGATACTTCAAGCTCTCATAGTTTTTACGTAGCAAGTACTATTCCTTTAGGGACAGATTGGTTGACGCTCGGTTCGTCTTTTTCCTATGTCTATGACAAAAACTTAGGGCCTGCTCCTTACAAACATTTTTTAAATGGCGATATAGCTTTGATGGCCAACATACCAATAGGATTCAGTTTAGCCATTGTTGCAGATCATATCTGGAAAGCAAAAGGTCGGGAAAAATCTTTGGGATTATCTGTTGGGAGCGCATTTGATTTTGGAGTGTTACTACCGCTGCCTTTAACTTTATCGTTTGATTGGACCATGAACGATGCAACAAGCGATGGAGATTTGGATCATGTTTTATCAGCTGGAGCTGAGTTTATACTACTGTCGGTGCTTCCTTTGCGTGCCGGCTTTAAATCAAGCATTAAAGAAAACAAGAAAGTAGTAAGTCTAGGCTCTGGTTTGATCTTAGGTATGTTTGAGGCTGATGTGCTTTACAGCCAAGATGTTTTAGTTGGGAAAAACCGCCAATTTGGTTTTGCTCTTCGCACGCATATATAGTCCGAGCAGTAGGCATATAACATTTACCAAGTGAGCGAGAAAAAAAGCTAAAAACGAATGCTCGCTTTTGTGGGCCGTCATGCTTATGAGTGCGTAGCTTGCAAAAGAAGTGATGGCACCCGCAAAGAAAAATCGTTGAGAGTAGCTTGTGCTGCTAAAAAGTGTAGCCATCACAGGAAAAAACAATACCACGCTAAAAGTGGCTTCCATAAAAAGCCACAGAGCTTCAAAATTAGTTCCAAAGAGCAGGGCTATACCAATAACAACAACGCCACTGATTCCGATCATGATGCGGTGATTCATGAGACTGTCGTTGTTTGCACTTAAAAAATCGTAAGAAATGCTTGTGCCGCTCACAAATAAAAATGAGTCAAGCGTGGAAAGAATCACAGCCATGAGTCCGGCAATAAAAAAACCGCGCAGGCCTGCTGGCAGAAGTTGAACTCCATAGTAAAGATAAGCCTGCTCGCTTGGCGACTGGGGAATGATGGCTTTGGCATACATTCCCCCTAAGGTTGTGCAGCAGTCAAAGACAATCCATAAAATAATAGCGCACAAGATACCAAAAAAAGCGGTGCTATCGTTTTTGGCTGCAAGACATCGCTGATAGAACACCGGGTGAATAAGTGTTGTTGAGCAGGCAACTAAAAACCACAATAAAACATCGAGTGGATTTTGATTGCCGTGCCAATCAAAATAGTGGTTTGGCAACTGTGTTTCAAGAAAACCTAAGCCCCCAAAAGAATAAAAAGAATAGAGCACAACCATCATTACCGAGATAAACATCAGCAAAAATTGAAGTGCATCAGTAATGACGATCGCTCTGAGGCCGCCAAATAAAGAATAAATCGTCACCAGGAGCACTCCAAAAAATACAGAAAGTGAAAGACTGAGGCCCGTTAAAATTTGTATTAAAATACCAATGCTTAGGGCATAGGTGACGGGCAGAGCGTGAAAAAATAATATCAATGCGCTGAGCTTACGGGCGTGCAGACCGAATCGCATACCGATCAGCTCGGGTAATGAGCGAGCATTGCTTTTACGAATTTTTTTAGCAATAAAAAGGGCAAAGATTAAGTAGGCGCTGTACCAACTGAGCCCTTGGGTAAAAAAGCTGTAAAGACCCTTTTCAAAAGCGATCTGTGTTACTCCAAAAATACCGCCGTACCAGGTTGAGGTGAGAGTAGCTACAAAAAGAGCAAGGCCCAAATCGCGGCTCATGAGCAGAAATTCGTTGTTAGAGTTTTTTTGCTTTTTGAAGCACGAGATGAGTTTGGGAGAAAACAAAAAAGTGCCTGCAAAGACAAGCAGTACCAAAAAATCCCACCCGCTTAAAAAAGATACAATATCAATTGACGAATGAAAGGAATTAATCATGAAGCGGCTCCCTACGCTGGCATAACCCAGGTCAGGTTCAAAGGGTATTTCTCAGCCTTATAATTCAAGGCACCCCTGCGGTTAAAGTTGATTGAGGCCTAAAAAAACATGTGCAGTCTGTCAAGTGGCTAAAAAAAAGATTTATTATTAATAGCTTAGCTACTATATGCGTGGTTTTTGTTTTTAATTTATGAGTGATTATTATCTTTTTAGTGCCCTATTGTCATCTCTTATTGCTTTAGTACGATAATCAGCGAACGTAATGAATATTTCTCTTTATAATTTCGTGTTTATTTTTGTCTTTATTGTTATAAATGATTAAATAAATGAAATATTAGTCAGTTTGGGAAATATTTTTTAAAAAATTGGTGTAATAAATGATTAAAAATATATTTATTAGTGCGGCTCTTCTGGGCTCAACTGTGCTTTTAAACTCGTGCGATAAGACAAAGAAAGACGATTTACAAGGGCAAGGACAAGGGCAGCTTAATGAAAAAGGCTCTTTGGGAACAGAGACTTATAAAGAATTTGAGCTGGCAGCACAGGCTCATAAAGATAAAATCAAAGAGCTCAATGTTTTGTTGGACACTGTAAAGATGATCTTTGACGTAAAATACGGTTCAAAGAGCGAAAGAGATGCAGCTATTGATGAGAATATAACTGAAAGTGTGGCAGGAATTAATGCAGCTCTTTTGAAAGTCAGCATGCAAAAAGATGATCCTTTAGCTTTAGAAGATGCAACAAAAGTAGGTGAACAAGGAAGGCTGCATGACAGTATCCATAACTTATTTGTTGCTGCTGCAAAAAAACTATCATCTATCGATGCACTAAAAATAGCTCATCAAAAGATCAAAAATATCTATAGCGCCAACTATGTTTCAAAGGCTGACCGCGATGCGGCCATCGATCAAGCTTTGCCCAAGTCAATCGGCGGTATTAGTGCGGATAAGATCAAGGAATTGATGGATAAGAATAAGCCAGTTGTTCCAGTGACAGGCTTGCTTGCTGCCAATGGTTTGGGGGCTTTGACCTACCAATTATTTGTTGACTCTTACAGGAGCGATGCCGGTTTAAAAGACCAACTCAATTCAGTATTGTCTAAAATAACTCCGATTTTTACAGCTGATCACCCAAACAAAAATGCTCGTGAACATGCAATCAATGGACTTAATCTGTCAACGGTAGGCACCATAAGTGTTGCGCAGATCAAGGCAGCTATGCAGCAGGATAAGCCATTGCTCGAGAGTCAAGGTGCACTCGGCAATAACAGCTACAAGCTCTTCGCTGATGCAGCCCTCATTCCTGCCAATGCTGCACATGTTGCAGCGCTCAACAGCTTGCTTGGAAGGCTAACTGCTATTTTTACAGATGCTACACTGACTACCAAGGCCGCTCGCGATGCACGAATTGCAGCTGAGCTTCATGTTCCTGTAGCAGGAATAGATGCCAATCAAGTACAAACTGCTATGCAACAAGATAATCACCTCAGTGTGCCGAGTGGACTGAGAGATGCTAAAGGTCTTGGCGCTCGTACTTACAATAGAATCAACGTGGTAGCAGCTACTAATCGCGACAAAATTGCTCAGCTCAACACTCTGTTGGACAGAATAACCCCGATTTATATAAATACTTATGCTCGCAAAGAGCTTCGTGATCAAGCGATCGATGCGCTTGCCCTACAGCCAACCACAATAGGCGGGATTACTGCTGCTGATATCAAAAATTATATGCAGCAGGACAAAGCATTGCTTGAATATCAAGGCACCTTAGGAGCCCAAACTTATGCTCTCTTTACTGCAGCAGCGGCAGATCCTGCCAATGCCGCACATATTGCCGCTCTCAATACCTTGCTTGCTCAAGTTATTGGCATAAGAGATGATGCTGCCCATACCACCAAGGCTCTGCGTGATATTGCTATCGAGGCACTGAATATACCAGTCGGAATAGCAGGTATCACAAAAGATGTGCTCAAGGCGCAGATGCAGGCTGATAACGCTTTGGTAAAATTTGCTGCTAAGCCAGCAGCACTTGATGCTCAGACTTTCGCAGTTATCCAAGGTCTTGCTGATGATCCAGCCAATGCTGCTCATATTGCAGCAATCAATACTCTTTTGAATGCTGTAACAGCTATCTACAATAATGCTGCTCACCACACCAAGGAGCCGCGCGATGCTGCGGTCGATGCTTCGATGGGGGTATATAACGCTATAGTAAATGACGCTATAAGAAATGATATAAAAGCAGCCATGCAGCAGGATAGGCCATTGCTTGAAGCTCAAGAGGCGCTTGGTGCAAATACCTACGCACTTTTTACTGGAGTAAATCCTCTTCGGACTAACCCTGGGGTTTATGATGCTGGCACTCGAAATACTATAGAGGGCTGGAATACTCTGCTGGCAGCAGTCAAGCCGATCTATGCAACTAATTATGCTCACAAGGCAGAGCGCGATGCAGCCATCGATGGATTAGGGACAACTGCTTTAAACAAAAATTCCCTAAAGAATGCTATGCAGCAAGATAATCCACTGCTCTTTGGGCAAGCTGAATCAGGCTTGGCTCAAGCTGTCTACAATGTGATTATAGCTAATCGTGGTGCTCGTAATAATACCCAGCTTAACCAGGTGATAGGAGCTGTAGCGCAAGCGATTAATGCTAACCATCAGAAAAATGGCACTAGGGATGCAGCTATTGCGGCAGCAGCCGGTGTTGATGCCGCTGCCATTATGGCAGTTGTGGATACAGAGTATCCGGCGTTTAAAATTTTTCCAGCCTATAATCCCTTCCCGAACAATCGCTTGCAGCTTTTACTTTTCAATGCAGCAGGTGCCGCACCTTTAGGCCAAGTAAAAGCTATCAATGCCTTGGTTGATGAAGTGTTTGCCAAGATACTTGAGGACGATGGAAGAGGAACAGGTACATACCAATGGAAAAACTATGCGAGCAAAACTCTGCGCGAAATGGCTATCGATGAGATCGCTGATCAGTTTTTTGCTGATCAGTTTTTTATAGATGCCGGCATCAATAAGCAAAATGTAAAAGATGCGCTTAATCATGATGTCCCTTTAACATACCTCTATACTAAGGGAGAAGATACAGGTCTCGATGCGGGAACTTACAATGCCATCATAAGTGCGGCTCTGACCCCCACACAAAAAGAGCTATTGTTTAAACCTATCTATGATGCAGCAAAACTACGTCCACGTATAAAAAATAATCGCGATGCTGCTGTTGAAGACGCAGTGAAAAATGCGCTTGGCGTGGCGGATCTATCAGGTGCAGACCATCAAACTATTGCAGATAATATCAAGGCAGCTCTCGAAACATGGCAAAGAGCAGAGGGGGTGCATAGTAATGGAGCTCCATACAAGCTTCAAAATCGCGGAAGTATCCCTCAAGCTACCTATGATAGGATTGTAAAGTATATCGATACAACTGCGGCTATGGGGTATCAGAGACTCCAAGAGCCTTCAAATGCAGTGGTATATGCTATTGTCGATTCCATTCAAAAGCAGATCTACGATAAACATCCACAGCCAGAGACTATTGCTGAAATGCTAAATCTGGTCGATGGTTGGTTGGGTGCTGTGAGCACTAGTTGGGCTACTAATTGGGCTACTGAGATCAAAAATGCTTTGGCTGACAGTGCAGTGTCTGGGCTTTTTGATCTTGATCGCAAATCGCCTGCTCTCGCTCAAGCACTCTATGATCACGTAAAATCTCTTGCCCTCACTAACGCTGAGAAAAACCAACTTTTGCAAGCGCTGGATGCTGCAAGCACTCAAGCCAATAACATCCGTCTACAGACGATTATGACGGCGGCTGATAATGTGGGCCTCGATAATCCGGCTAAGCGCAATTTGCTCGGAGAATTTATCAAGCTTTACCCTTATAGTTCACAGCCCGGCAACGAAACTTTTACTGTGCAGCTAAGCCATGGAAGTACGATTGCGGTCAAAGGCCCTGATGGTAAACAATACAATGTTCCAAAAGATCGTTTCCAAGGGATACCTATCTTTAACGGCGACACGGTGACTTTTAAAAAGTCCACTGGAATATTTTCTAGGGGGAAACCGGATGGAATGCTCTTGAACTGGAAGAGTATTTAATAAACCCTGAGTCTTAATTGCTCACAGCCTCTGTAAAACAGAGGCTTTTTTATTGCTGTGTTGGCAACTTTTTTGTTATCTGAACGAAAACTAAGACAAAGGATCGATCCATGAGCTCATACATAGTTTTTTTTATGCTCAGCATCAGCTTTATTTCAGCTACTAGTAGGGCTGATTCACTGTGTGGGGAACTTTTTTCAGCTATAGAAAATAATGATGAAAGCAAGGTTTTAATGCTTAGTTATAAATACGGTAAAAAAGCTGGTCAATGTGTCGATAATTTTGGCTTTAATGCTATGCAGCAAGATAATCCACTGCTCTTTGCGCAAGCTGAATCAGGCTTGGCTCAAGCTGTCTACAATGTGATTATAGCTAATCGTGGTGCTCGTAGTGAAGCCGAGGTCAACCAGGTGATAAGAGATGTAGAGCAAGCTATTAACAATAACCCTCAAAAAAATGGCACTAGGGATGGAGCTATTACGGCAGCAGGCGGTGCTGATGCCGCTGCCATTATGGCAGTTGTGGATACAGAGTATCCGGCGTTTCAAAATCTTCAAGCGTATGTTGCAGCTCCAAACAATCAACTCATGGTTTTATTTGCCAATGCAGCAGCTGCAGCACCTTTAGGCCAAGTAAAAGCTATCAATGCCTTGGTTGATGAAGTGTTTGCCAAGATAGCTGAGGACAATGGAACAGGTGGACACAAATGGAAAGACTATCCAAGCCAAACTCGACGCGAAATGGCCATCGATGAGATCGATGATCAGCTTTTTACAGATGCCGGCATCAATAAGCAGAATGTAAAAGATGCGCTTAATTTGGATAATCCTTTAGGCTACCAATATACTAGGGGAGAAGATACAGGTCTCGATGCGGGAACTTTCCAAGCCATCATCAAAGATGCGGTTCTGACCGACACACAAAAAGAGCTATTGTTTAATCCTATCCTTGAGGCTGCAAAAGCACGTCCACGTAGAAAAGATGTTCGCGATACTGCTGTTGAAACTGCCGTGAAAAGTGTGCTTAAGGTAACGGATCTATTAGGTGCAGGCCATCAAGCTATTGCAAATGCTATCATAACAGCTCTGGATGCATGGCAAAAAGCAGAGGGGGATGATTCTTCTGGAGCTTCATACGAGCTTCAAAATCGCGGAAGTATCCCTCAAGCTACCTATAATAAGATTGTGAATTATATCGATACAACAGCGGCTATGGAGTATCAGAAACTCCAAAACCCTTCAAATGTGTGGGTATATGCTATTGTCAATAATATTCAAAAGCAGATCTACGATGCTCGTCCACAGCCAGAGACTATTGCTGACATGCAACATCTGGTCGATGGTTGGTTGCACACTGATCTTTGGAAAATTGCTTGGGCTACTGAGATCAAAAATGCTTTGGCTGCCCCAGAGTCTGGGCTTGTTAATCTTGATCCCAATCCGTTTGGTCACGCTCAAGCACTCTATGATCACGTAAAATCTCTTACCCTCACTAACGCTAAGAAAAACCATCTTTTGCAAGCGCTGGCTGATGCAAGCACTCAAGCCAATAACATCCGTCTACAGACGATTATGACGGCGGCTGATGATGTCGGCTTGGATAATAGTGCCAAGCGCAACTTGCTCACTGAGTTTTTAAAAATATACCGAACTAAAGCTGGTAGTACTGAGCTCTATGCCATTTCTAATATAAATGGCGTTGCGCGTAAGTTTAAGGTGACTCAGGCTAATGCATCTGGCTTCAAATTGAAAAAAGTTGCAGCAGAGCATGGGCCTGAGAAACTTGGTTCAAAGGAATATCAGTTCAATTCTAGTGACGCTCGCTTGCAAGGAATTCCTGTCGAAGCAAGTGATTACGTGTGGTTTAAGGCGAGTGAATTGACTGGACCTGAAGGAAATGCTCTGTTCTGGAACTCTCACCTATAAACCCTAACTCTTAATTACTCACAGCCTCTGGTAAAACAGAGGCTTTTTTATTGCTGTGTTGGCAACTTTTTTGTTATCTGAACGAAAACTAAGACAAAGGATCGATCCATGAGCTCATACATAGTTTTTTTTATGCTCAGCATCAGCTTTATTTCAGCCACTAGTAGGGCTGATTCACTGTGTAGAGAACTTTTTTCAGCTATAGAAAATAATGATGAAAGCAAGGTTTTAATGCTTAGTTATAAATACGGTAAAAAAGCTGGTCAATGTGTCGATAATTTTGGCTTTAATGCTATGCATTTTTTTGCTTCAATATCCAAAAACCTAAATGTATTTTATATGCTTAAATATATGGCCAAAGCTGATCTTAATGCCTTGAATGATTATCAGCAGACACCTCTTATGCTAGCTGCCCATACTGGCAATAAAGCCGCAGTTAAATTTTTACTGAGCGAAGGCAAGGTGATAAAGGGCTTAAATACGCAGGATAAACATGGAAGATGCGCGCTTCACGGGGCAGTCCTGGCAAATCATGCTTCCATGGTGGAGCTTTTGCTGAGCTATGACGGCATAGTGGGCTCAATTGATCTAGATCTTAAAGATAACAATCAAAAGACTGCCTACATGTTGGCTTGGGACATGCAACTTGATGAAATAAAAAGAATTTTTCAAAGACATTCAGAAAGCTTGTATAGCGATAGGCTGATGAGCAAAGATGTTATTCCAATTTTCCTGCCGCCCCCAATCGATACACGCTACAGCATCAATAATGGGTGAGTTTTAGCTAAAGACTGTTTTGAAATAGTTGCACTTCTGCCTTCCCCATGCAGCTATGAACGATAAAAATATGAGTTCTCTTCTGTCATCCCCGCGCTGCTATGAACGATAAAAATACGAGTTCTCTTCTGTCATCCCCGCGCAGGCGGGGATCCAGCGGGGATAGCTAAAATGAATAATAAGTCACTACTGTAGAGTTAATGAAACATTGCTAAATGCACTAAGAAAGTGAACAAGGCGCTTTCTGGATCCCCGCCTGCGCTGGGATGACAAGAGAGGCTAATCAACTTTGTTCCAACCTAAGAGCGCATTTTAAAAACATCCAAAAAATCTCCAAGTTGAAATTCTCAAAAGTTTGGTGGCAGTGGCAGTATCATTCCCCCTAAGGTTGTGCAGTAGTCAAAGACAAGGTATTTCTCAGCCTTATAATTCAAGGCACCCCTGCGGTTAAAGTTGATTGAGGCCTAAAAAAACATGTGCAGTCTGTCAAGTGGCTAAAAAAAAGATTTATTATTAATAGCTTAGCTACTGTATGCGTGGTTTTTGTTTTTAATTTATGAGTGATTATTATCTTTTTAGTGCCCTATTGTCATCTCTTATTGCTTTAGTACGATAATCAGCGAATGTAATGAATATTTCTCTTTATAATTTCGTGTTTATTTTTGTCTTTATTGTTATAAATGATTAAATAAATGAAATATTAGTCAGTTTGGGAAATATATTTTAAAAAATCGGTGTAACAAATGATTAAAAATATATTTATTAGTGCGGCTCTTTTGGGCTTAACTGTGCTTTTAAACTCGTGCGATAAGATAAAGAAAGACGATTTACAAGGACAAGGACAAGGGCAGCTTAATGAAAAAGGCTCTTTGGGAATAGAGACTTATAAAGGATTTGAGCTGGCAGCACAGGCTTATAAAGATAAAATCAAAGAGCTCAATGTTTTGTTGGACACTGTAAAGATGATCTTTGACGTAAAATACGGTTCAAAGAGCGAAAGAGATGCAGCTATTGATGAGAATATAACTGAAAGTGTGGCAGGAATTAATGCAGATTTTTTGAAAGCCAGCATGCAAGAAGATGATCCTTTAGCTTTAGAAGATGCAACAAAAGTAGGTGAACAAGGAAGGCTGCATGACAGTATCCATAACTTATTTGTTGCTGCTGCAAAAAACTATCATCTATCGATGCACTAAAAATAGCTCATCAAAAGATCAAAAATATCTATAGCGCCAACTATGTTTCAAAGGCTGACCGCGATGCGGCCATCGATCAAGCTTTGCCCAAGTCAATCGGCGGTATTAGTACGGATAAAATCAAGGAATTGATGGATAAGAATAAGCCAGTTGTTCCAGTGACAGGCTTGCTTTTAGCCAATGGTCTAGGGGCTCAAACATACAAATTATTTGATGACTTGTACAAGAGCAATGCTGGTCTAAAAGACCAACTCAATTCAGTATTGTCTAAAATAACTCCGATTTTTACAGCTGATCACCCAAACAAAAATGCTCGTGAACATGCAATCAATGGACTTAATCTGTCAACGGTAGGCACCATAAGTGTTGCGCAGATCAAGGCAGCTATGCAGCAGGATAAGCCATTGCTCGAGAGTCAAGGTGCACTTGGCAATAACAGCTACAAGCTCTTCGCTGATGCAGCCCTCATTCCTGCCAATGCTGCACATATTGCAGCGCTCAACAGCTTGCTTGGAAGGCTAACTGCTATTTTTACAGATGCTACACTGACTACCAAGGCCGCTCGCGATGCACGAATTGCAGCTGAGCTTCATGTTCCTGTAGCAGGAATAGATGCCAATCAAGTACAAACTGCTATGCAACAAGATAATCACCTCAGTGTGCCGAGTGGACTGAGAGATGCTAAAGGTCTTGGCGCTCGTACTTACAATAGAATCAACGTGGTAGCAGCTACTAATCTCGACAAAATTGCTCAGCTCAACACTCTGTTGGACAGAATAACCCCGATTTATATAAATACTTATGCTCACAAAGAGCTCCGTGATCAAGCGATCGATGCGCTTGCCCTACAGCCAACCACAATAGGCGGGATTACTGCTGCTGATATCAAAAATTATATGCAGCAGGACAAAGCATTGCTTGAATATCAAGGCACCTTAGGAGCCCAAACTTATGCTCTCTTTACTGCAGCAGCGGCAGTTCCTGCCAATGCCGCACATATTGCCGATCTCAATACCTTGCTTACTCAAGTTATTGGCATAAAAAATGATGCTACCCATACCACCAAGGCTCTGCGTGATATTGCTATCGAGGCACTGAATATACCAGCCGGAATAGCAGTTATCACAAAGGATCAGCTCAAGGCGCAGATGCAGAATGATAACGCTTTGGTAGAATTTGATGCTAAGCCAGCAGCACTTGGTGATCAGGCCTACGCAGTTATCAAAGGGCTTGCTGATAATCCAGCCAATGCTGGTCTTATCGCTACGATCAATACTCTTTTGAATGATGTAACAGCTATCTACGATAATGCTGCTCACACTACCAAGGCGCTGCGCGATGCAGCTGTCGATGCTTTGATGGGGGGGGCTTCTGCTGACACAAAAACAGCCATAAAAGTTGCCATGCAGCAGGACAAAGCATTGCTTGAATATCAAGGCACCTTAGGAGCCCAAACTTATGCTCTCTTTACTGCAGCAGCGGCAGATCCTGCCAATGCCGCACATATTGCCGATCTCAATACCTTGCTTGCTCAAGTTATTGGCATAGGAAATAATGCTGCTCATGACACCAAGGCTCTGCGTGATATTGATATCGAGGCACTGAATATACCAGCCGGAATAGCAGCTATCACAAAGGATCAGCTCAAGGCGCAGATGCAGGCTGATAACGCTTTGGTAGAATTTGATGCTAAGCCAGCAACACTTGGTGATCACGCCTATGCAGTTATCCAAGAGCTTGCTGATAATCCAGCCAATGCTGGTCTTATCGCTACGATCAATACTCTTTTGAATGATGTGACAACCATCTACGCCAATGCTGCTCACACCACCAAGGTACTGCGCGATGCTGCGGTCGATGCTTTGGGGTGGGCTTCTGCTGACACAAAAACAGCCATAAAAGTTGCCATGCAGCAGGACAAAGCATTGCTTGAATATCAAGGCACCTTAGGAGCCCAAACTTATGCTCTCTTTACTGCAGCAGCGGCAGTTCCTGCCAATGCCGCACATATTGCCGATCTCAATACCTTGCTTACTCAAGTTATTGGCATAAAAAATGATGCTACCCATACCACCAAGGCTCTGCGTGATATTGCTATCGAGGCACTGAATATACCAGCCGGAATAGCAGCTATCACAAAGGATCAGCTCAAAGCGCAGATGCAGGCTGATAACGCTTTGGTAGAATTTGCTGCTAAGCCAGCAACACTTGGTGATCACGCCTATGCAGTTATCCAAGAGCTTGCTGATAATCCAGCCAATGCTGGTCTTATCGCTACGATCAATACTCTTTTGAATGATGTAACAGCTATCTACGATAATGCTGCTCACACTACCAAGGCGCTGCGCGATGCAGCTGTCGATGCTTTGATGGGGGGGGCTTCTGCTGACACAAAAACAGCCATAAAAGTTGCCATGCAGCAGGATAAGCCATTGCTTGAAGCTCAACAGGCGCTTGGTAATAACACCTACGCACTTTTTACTGGAGTAAATCCTCTTCGGACTAACCATGGGGTTTATAATGATGGCATTCGAAATACTATAGAGGGCTGGAATACTCTGCTGGCAGCAGTCAAGCTAATCTATGCAACTCATTATGATTACAAGGCAGAGCGCGATGCAGCCATCGATGGATTAGGGACAACTGATTCAAACAAAGATCCCCTAAAGAATGCTATGCAGCAAGATAATCCACTGCTCTTTGGGCAAGCTGAATCAGGCTTGGAACAAGCTGTCTACGATGTGATTGTAAATAATCGTGGTGCTCGTAGTGTTGACCAGCTTAACCAGGTGATAGAAGCTGTAGCGCAAGCGATTAATGATAACCCTCAAAAAAATGCCGCTAGGGATGGAGCTATTACGGCAGCAGGCGGTGCTGATGCGGGTTTTACAACGGCCATTATGAACGCTGTGGATACAGAGTATCCGGCGTTTAAAGTTTTTCCAGCCTATCCTGGGGACCCGAACAATCGCTTGCTGCTTTTACTTTCCAATGCAGCAGATGCCGCACCTTTAGGCAAAGTAAAAGCTATCAATGCCTTGGCTGATGAAGTGTTTGCCAAGATAATTGAGGACGATGGAACAGGAAAAGATCAATACAATTGGAAAGACTATCCAAGCCAAACTCGGCGCGAAATGGCCATCGATGATATCGCTGAACAGCTTTTTATTGATGCTGGCATCACTAAGCAGGCTGTAAAAGATGCGCTTAATCAGGATAGGACTTTAATACAGATTACTAGGGGAGAAGATACAGGTCTTAATGTAAGAACGTACAATGTCATCACATTAGATCCATATTTAACCAATGTACAAATAGAGCGATTGATTGAGTCTATCCTTGATGCAGCAAAACTACGTCCACGTATAAAAAATAATCGCGATGCTGCTGTTGAAGCTGCCGTGAAAAGTGTGCTTGGCGTGGTGGATCTAACAGGTGTAGGCCATCAAGCTATTGCAGATAAGATCAAGGCAGCTCTGGAAGCATGGCAAAAAACAGAGGGATATAATGAGTATGCAGTTTCATATGTGCTTCAAGATCGAGGAGTTATCCCTCAAGCCACCTATAATAGGATTGTGAATTATATCGATACAACTGCGGCTAATGAGTATGAGAAACTCATAAATCCTTCAAATGATTGGGTAAATTTCATGTTAGGGAAAATAAAAACTGAAATCTACGATGCTCGTCCACAGCCAAAGACTATTACTGACATGCAAAAAGTGGTCAGTAGTGAGCCGTTATTTGATCCTTGGATGATCCCTTGGGACACTGAGATCAAAAATGCTTTGGCTGCCCCAGAGTCTGGGCTTGTTGATCTTGATCCCAAACCGTCTGCTCTCGCTCAAACACTCTATGATCACGTAACATCTCTTGCCCTCACTAATGCTGAGAAAAACCATCTTTTGCAAGCGCTGGCTAATGCAAGAGCTCAAGACAGTAACATCCGTCTACAGACGATTATGACGGCGGCTGATAATGTGGGCCTCGATAATCCGGCTAAGCGCAGCTTGCTTACGGAGTTTTTCAAGTCTTCTCCAACTATAGTTAATGGAAAGTCGCTCAATAATAGTAGTAATGTTGATAGTAATATTAATGGTGTGGCACGTAAGTTTAAGGTGATCAAACTCGACGCTTCTCGCATTACTTTGAAAA